>NZ_CP007790.1:1629542-1955451 GCF_000835165.1 Corynebacterium marinum DSM 44953 | reverse complement strand
AACCCCGCCCACATCTTCAGGTGGCCCAGCCAGGCGGCATGGGAACCGCCGAAGAACGCGTCGACGAAACGCTGGCCCATCTTCACCAGGGTCCCTGTCATGTAGGTCAGCGGGATGGCGACCTCCCCCGCGCGTTCGAAGATGGAGTTCATCGCGCCGATGCCCAACGAGGCGACGATGATGGCGGCCCGCGGGGCGTCGAGAAGCACGAGCAGGGAGGAGAGGGAGAAGAGGACGCACATGTTGACCATCACCACCTCGCGGACCCGGTCCGGGCGCACGCGGCGCATCGCCAGGCGGCGGATGAGGGCACCCTCCATGACGCCGAGCAGGAAAAACGCCACGGCCGAGCCTGCCAGCAGCGCGAGATCCGGGTTGCCGTCGACGGCGGCCGTCGCGATGCGGGTGGTGTTGCCGGACATGAACGACAGAAAAACGCCGCCGAGGAAGAGGAAGCCGATCGAATCGACGAAACCGGCGATGAACGCGAAGCTCACCGCCAGATTCTGCTCGCCGGCGGTGTAGCGCTGCACTCCAGCACCGCTCCTTGAGTTGACTATGTGTGGGTGGTCAGACTTCCATCCTAGGCGGTCACGGGCGCGGTGTCCCCGCGTAACAGATCTTCGACGGCCTCCGCGGCGCGGAACACCTCGCTCCAGCGGAACTCGGCCGCCATCGGCTCCCGCGCGACGTAGCGGTGGTACCAGTCGGTCCGGCGGCTGCGCTGCGGAATCCACAGCCTCTCGAGTGCGATGTAGGCGGCGGCCTCGGACTCCGGCCCGCGCTGCGAGCCCCCCTCGACCGACGTACCCCAGAGCTTTTCCACGTAACCCAGGTGAATCTCCGCCAGGCACCGGGCGATCTCGACGATGACGTCCCGCCCGACGTCCGGGTGGATCCGCAGGCGGTACCACGCGTCCGACTCGTTGATCATGGGGTCGGGCGATTCTCCCGGCACCGGCCGCTGGTCGACGTAGCACCAGGAGGTCTCCCCCTCCCAGTCCGTCTCCCAGGTCGCCACGGCCCCGATCTTCCAGAGGTTGCCCAGCATCTCCACCCGCCGCATCGGCATCTTCCGGTCCGCGGCGGCGGAGGTGAACTCGGCGTAGGCGAGGGAGGGTTCAGTGACGTAACCCAGGCGTTTGCGCCACCCTCCCACGGCATCGCGGTAGCTGCTCAAGTGCACGCTCGACTGGTGGGCGCGCCGGGTGTGGGCGGAAAGGTAGTGGTCCGCGAACCGGATGCGCCCGTCCCGGCCCCGGTCCGGCCGCTGTTTCCCGCCGGGCACCGGTGCCGCCGACTCGTGCGGCACCTCCAGCCGGACCGGGACGGCCTGCTCGGTGGGTTCGTACCCGAAGGCCTCCCACTCATCGGCCGGGCGGAGCTGCAGGCCGTTCACCATGCCGACGAGCGCCCCGAAGTCCTCGAAGCGGGAGAGCTCGAGGGAGTCCGCGAGCTGCATCGCCGCGGACACCGCCTGGGGGATGCTGAACTGGGGCAGGGCACGGACGAATTCCACCGTGAACTGCTGGGTGATGATGCTCTGCTTGAGTTCCACGACTGCCCGCTCCTTTCACCGCCGGGATAGTGGTGTGTGTCACATGTTACGGGGAGAGTGTCACGGCGTAAAGGAAGTTGCCGCTTTGATACATACGGGGAACATCACGGGGCCCCCGGCCGTTGACCGGGCATGAGAATCGATATCTGGTCCGACTACATCTGCCCCTTCTGCACCGTCGGCGAGCGCCACCTCAACCTCGCCCTGGAAGACTTCCCGGGGAAGGATGACGTTGAGGTCGTCTGGCGCAGCTTCCAGCTGGACCCGGACGCACCGAAGGAGTCCGCGGGCAACGCCCTCGAGTACCTGGTGAGGGTCAAGGGCATGGGGGAGGAGCAGGTCGTCGCCATGAACGACGGCCTCGCGGCCCGCGCCGCGGAGGTCGGGCTGGAATTCAACTGGCGCGAATCCCACATGGTCAACACCATGGACGCCCACCGGCTGGGCCAACTGGCCCGCGAGGACGGCAAGGGCGTCGAATGGGACGAACTGGTCAAACGCGGCTACTTCACGGAAGGCAGGAACATCGCCGACCACGACCAGTTGCGCGCCTTCGCCGCCGAGGTCGGCCTGCGGCCCGGGGACGTCGATTCCGCGCTGGCGGACGAGTCCGCCTACTCCCGGGAGGTCATGGAGGACATCGCGCTCGCCCGCCAGATCGGCGTGCAGGGCGTGCCCTTCTTCGTCTTCGACGGGAAGCTGGCGGTCTCCGGCGCACAGCCGGTCGAGGTCTTCGCCCAGGCGCTGGAACAGGCTGCCGCGGAGGGCTGACCCGGGCGAAGATGTGTCCCGGGTCACGTCGGGCGCGACGGCGATTCGGGGCCGGGGAGGAATGCCCGGCGCCGTCACCAGGCATAACGGCGGGCTTATGCGGGGAGTAGTAGCGTGGCCGCACCGGTGACAGGCCGGTGCGCCTGGCGATCACGCAGGCGACGTGACGGACTTGTGACTGACCCTGACTGACCCTCAAGGACAAGGAACTCCCATGACCCCAAAGAAGAAGCCCGCTAAAGACCGGGCCAGTGATTCCCTGCCGGTGATCCCCGGCGCCCCCGCGGCGCAGCCCCCGAGCCTGGGGGAGCCGACCTCCCCGGTGAAGCCCCTGCCGCCCAAGGAAGACCAGCAGCATCTGGCGAACGTCACCGCCACCGGTTCGCCCTTCACCGCCGGGGCGGACGCCGGACCGGACCCGCGCGCCCAGCAGGGCGAGTACCTGACCACCTCCACCGGCCAGCGGGTGCCGGACACCGATCACTCCCTCAAGGCCGGCCCGCGCGGCCCGGTGCTGCTGCAGGACCACCACCTGCGGGAGAAGATCACGCACTTCGACCACGAGCGCATCCCGGAGCGCGTGGTCCACGCCCGCGGCGCGGGCGCCCACGGCGTGTTCGTCGGCAACGGCGCCGCCGGCGACATCTGCTCGGCCGCCGTGTTCGGGAAGGGGAAGGAGACCGAGGTCTTCGTCCGTTTCTCCACGGTGCTCGGCTCCCGCGGTTCCGCCGACACCGTGCGTGACACCCGCGGTTTCGCCACCAAGTTCTACACCGACGAGGGAACCTGGGACCTGGTGGGCAACAACATGCCGGTGTTCTTCATCCAGGACGGCATCAAATTCCCGGACGTCGTGCACGCGGCCAAGCCGCACCCGGACCGGGAGATCCCGCAGGCGCAGAGCGCCCACGACACGTTCTGGGACTTCGTCTCCCTGCACACCGAGGCGCAGCACCACACCATCTGGAACATGTCCGACCGCGGCATTCCGCGCTCCTACCGCATGATGGAGGGCTTCGGCGTCCACACCTTCCGCCTGAGCAACGCCAAGGGCGAGACCACCCTGGTCAAGTTCCACTGGAAGCCGAAGCTGGGCGTGCACTCGCTGGTCTGGGAGGAAGCCCAGATCGCCGCCGGCGTCGACCCGGATTTCCATCGCCGGGACCTGGCCGACGCCATCGAGGCCGGTGCCTTCCCGCAGTGGGACCTGGGCGTGCAGGTCTTCCCCGACACCGAGGAGCAGATGTTCGAGGGCATCGACCTGCTCGACCCGACGAAGCTCGTCCCGGAGGAGCTCGCCCCGGTGCAGGTCATCGGCACGATGACCCTGGTGGCGAACCCCACCAACTATTTCGAGCAGACCGAGCAGGTCGCGTTCCACCCCGGCCATCTCCCGCCCGGCATCGACGTCACCGCCGACCCGCTGCTGCAGGGGCGCCTGTTCTCCTACATCGACACCCAGCTGACCCGCCTGGGCGGCCCCAACTTCAACCAGATCCCGATCAACCGCCCGCACACGCCCGTCAACGACATGCTCCGCGACGGCTTCCACCAGCACGCCAGCCATGCGGGCGTGGCGCCGTACCGGCCGAACTCGCTGGACGGCGGCAACCCGTTCCCCGCCACCGCCGCCGAGGGGGCGCGTATCGACGTCCCTGTGCCCCTGCCCGAATCTGCGATCGTCCGGGAGCAGCCCGCCACCTTCGACGACCACTTCTCGCACGCGCGCCTGTTCTATCTGTCCCTGAGCGAGGTGGAACAGCGGCACGTCGCTGACGCGTACTCCTTCGAGCTGGGCAAGTGCTACGAGGAGAACATCAAGACCCGTCAGCTGGCCGCGCTGGCGCAGATCGACACGGATCTCGCCGCCGCCGTGGCCGAGAAGCTCGGCCTGCCCGCCCCTGCGAAGGCGAAGCTGGCCAAGGTCGAGCCGAGTCCGGCGCTCTCGCAGATCGGCCAGGAGTGGCCCGTCGACGGCCGGCAGGTCGGCATCCTCACCACCGCCGGCACCCCGCCGAAGGAGGTGGCGGAGCTCGTCGCCGCGATCGACGCCGCCGGCATGGTGCCGCTGGTTGTCGGCGAGCACGGTGGAAAGCTGGGAGATGTGCCGATCTCACGCACCTACGACACCGCCCGGTCCGTCGAGTTCGACGCCGTCGTGGTCGCCGACACGCCGGACCGCTACGAGGTCGACGTGATGCGGGCCGAGGTGTTCCACCAGTGCAAGGCCATCGTGCTCCTCGACAGCCTGGAGAACGTCCGCGTGGACACCTCCGCCCCGGGCGTGGTCACGGTGTCCTCGCTTTCCGGCGCCGTGGACCAGCTCATCCCGCTGATGCGCGGGCACCGGGTCTGGGAGCGGCAGGGATAAGGAAGGGCCACAGAGTAGAGTGCGGCGCCCCCGGGTCGGGGCGCCGTTTTCTGTTGCGCGGGACGACTACGGTGGAGTCCATGGACGTCTGGTTCACCTCTGATCTGCATCTCGGTCACCAGTCTGTGGCCCGTCTGCGCGGGCTGGAGGTGGAGGAGCACGACCGGCGGGTGCTGCGCGGCATCCGCGACCTGCCGGCGGGGGACAGGCTGTGGGTGCTGGGGGACCTGTCCCGGGGCGCGGCCGACGGGGAGCGGCGTGCGCTGGACCTCCTCCGCGAACACGGGGCCCATCTGGAGATGCACCTCGTGCCGGGCAACCACGACTCGTGCCACCCCATCCACCGTTCCTCGTTCCGGATGCAGCGGGAGTTCCTCGAGGTGTTCGAGTCGGTGCAGCCGTTCCAGCGGCTGCGGTGGCGGGGCCGTAACGTGCATCTCTGCCATTTTCCGCGCCCGGGTATGGACCATCCGGGGATGGCGTCGCGTCACGACGAGGTGCGGCTCGACGTCGATTATCTGGTCCACGGCCACCTGCATTCGCCGCAGCCCCGATCCGGGTACGGGCTGGTGGACGTGGGGCTCGACGCGTGGGGGATGAAGCCGGTTCGTCAGCTCGCGGTGGAAAAGGTGCTCTTCGAAAACTGAACCACTCGGTCTGTATGTGGTAGACAAAAAGGTTCGCGCGGGGTAACTTCGAGACCCGACACCAGCTGAACCTCCTTGAAAGGCGGATCCATGATCCTCACCGGCCTCGCCGTAGGCGCAGTCCTCGGCATCGTGATGCAGCGCGGACGCTTCTGCGTCACGGGCATGCTCCGCGACATCTTCCTCCAGAAAACCTGGCGGAGCTTCGTGGCCCTGCTCATCGTCATCTCCGTGCATGCCGTGGGCATCGCGGCGCTGACCAGCGCCGGGGTCATCGCCCCGACCTACAGCAACTTCGCCCCGCTCGCCGTCATCGGCGGCGGCTTCATCTTCGGCCTGGGCATCATCCTCGCAGGTGGTTGCGCCTCCGGCACCTGGTTCCGCTCCGCCGAGGGCCTGGTGGGCTCCTGGATCGCACTCATCTTCTACGCGCTGTCCGCGTCCGCCATGCAGACCGGCGCCCTCAACTGGCTCAACGCGGGAGTCAAGTCCTACGACACCTCGCTGACCACCCTGCCGGCCTCCTTCGGTGTCTCGGTGTGGTTTTTCGCCATCCCGCTGGCCATCGGCACCGCCCTGGCTGCCCGCCACTTCCTGGTCAAGGAAGCCGCGCAGCCCAAGGTCGCCCGCCTCAACGGCCCGTGGTGGCGCCGCCCGCTGCACATCTACACCGCTGGTGCACTGGTCGGTCTGATCGGCGTCATCGCCTGGCCCCTGTCGGCCGCCGCCGGCCGCAACTCCGGCCTGGGCATCACCGGCCCGTCCGGGAACATCGCCAACTTCATCGTCACCGGCGACGGGGCCAAGGTCGACTGGGGCGTCATGCTCGTCCTCGGCCTGTTCATCGGCGCCTTCGCCGCCGCGAAGGCCACCGGCGAGTTCCGCCTCCGCGTGCCGGACGCCACCACCGCCGTGCGCGCGGTCGCGGGCGGCGCCATGATGGGCGTCGGCGCGGCGCTGGCCGGCGGCTGCACCGTCGGCAACGGCATGGTCCAGACCGCCCTGTTCAGCTACCAGGGTTGGATCGCCCTGCTGTTCATCGCACTCGGCGTCGGCGCCGGCGCCAAGCTGTGGCTCAAGCCCTCCACCGCCCCGGTCACGGCGGGCACCTACTCCACCGAGGAGTCCCTGGACCAGGCCCCGACCTCCGCCGAGGATAAGGTCCTCACCCCGGGCTTCGCCGTCGCCACCGGCGCCGTCGCGCTGAAGACCGCCGCCCCGAAGACCCAGAAGGCCCGCCCGCTGGGCCAGGGCCGCTACGCCCTGGACACCCTCGGCGCCGTCTGCCCCTTCCCGCTGATCGAGGCCAAGGACGTCATCGACACCCTGGACGTCGGCGAGGAGCTCGTCATCGACTTCGACTGCACCCAGGGCACGGAGACCATCCCGCGCTGGGCCGCCGACAACGGTCATGAGGTCACGGACTTCCGCCAGACCGGCGACGCCGGTTGGCAGATCGCCATCCGCAAGAACTAGCCGGAACTTCCCCGCACGGTCACCGTCATGGCCAGGCGCCGCTCCCCGGAGGGCACCAGGGTCACCCCGGTCAGATCCGGCCCCAGCAGCGCCGGCTCCACGCACAGGAATTCCGACCACTCGCCGCCGCCGACATCACCCATGTCGGCGGCGGCTTCTTCGCCCGGATTCCACACGACGGTGGAGTCGGCGTCCTCGGCGGCCACGGTGATCACCCGGTCCGCGTCGACGATGGACACCTCCCGCGATTCCCGGAAGATCCGGTCGAACTCCCCGGACACGGTCACGTCCCCGGACTGGGTGGTCTGCCCGCCGGTGGCGCGGTCGAGAACGGGGGTCCCGTCCAGGCCCGCGACCGCGACCGAGGCGACGTGGCTGACCCGGAAATAGGGGTGGAAGGCCAACTGGATCTTCCGGTCCTCCCGCGACTCGTTGCGGGCGGTGAGCTCGAGGCGGACGCCGTCGGCAAACTCCCGGACGTCGAGCCGCAGGCGGATGCCGTCGTTGTCCACCTCCGCGTGGAAGTCGCGGCCGTCGGTGGTCACCTTCCACTCCGCAGTGCGCGCCCAGCCGTGCCGCGGGGCGGAGGCGATCAGGTCCGCGAAGGCGGGGGCGATGACGGGCACCCCGCCGCGGATCGCCGTCCCGGGTCCGGAGCCGGTGGCGGAGGAGAGGTAGAACAGCTCCCCGAAGTCGGTGTCTGTGCTGGTCAGGTGTGCGCCGGAGGGGCACATGCGCATGCTCCCGGCGGTCAACAGGTCGTCCATGCCTCCCCAGGTTAACCATTAAGATGGTCACAATGTTGTCCACCACCTCGCGCACCGTCCACGGCATCACCGTCCGGGACCACACCCTCACCGTCCCCTGGGACCGCGCGCACCCGGGGGAGAGCCTCGAGGTGTTCGTCCGCGAACTCTCGCCGGACGATTCGCTCCCGCCGCTGCTCTTCCTCCAGGGCGGCCCGGGGCATGCCGCCCCGCGCCCGACCACCCTCGACGGTTGGCTCGCCGAGGCGCTGAGCGATCACCGCGTCTTCCTGCTCGACCAGCGCGGCACGGGGCGCTCCACCCGGATCGACCGCTTCGCCGACCCACTGCTTCTCGACGCCGCCCACCTCGCCCTCCTGCGCGCCGAGCACATCGTCGACGACGCCGAGGACCTCCGCCGGGCGCTGGGACGTGCTCGGGCAGTCCTTCGGCGGCTTCTGCATCACCACCTACCTCTCGCGGCATCCGGAGTCGATCCGCTACGCGTATTTCACCGGCGGGCTGCCGGGCATCGGCAATCACGCGGACGAGACCTACCGCGCCACCTACCGGAAGCTGGGGGAGCGCCACCGCGCCTTCTACGATGAGGTGCCTTTCGCGCAGTCGCGGGTCCGCGAGATCTGTCACCATCTCAACAACGCCGACGAGCGCCTGCCCACCGGCGAGCACCTGAGCTCGCGGCGCTTCCGCACCATCGGCATCGAGCTGGGGCGGGCCGCCGGATTCGAGAACCTCGCCGCGCTTCTCGACGCCCCCTTCCACCACGTCCGCGGCGAGAAACGCCTGCGCGGCGACACCCTGGCAGAGCTCTCCTCCCGTCTGTCCTTCGAGGCCGCGCCCCTCTACGCCGCCGTCCACGAGACGATCTACGGCGGCGTGGTCCCCGGCCCCACCGCCTGGTCGGCCCACTGCGTCCGGGAGGAGTCCGAGGGCTTCGAGGAGAACCTCGACCCTGTCCGGGACGCGCAGTTCTTCCTCACCGGCGAACACGTCTACCCCTGGCAGTTCGAGGAGGACCCCGCCCTGCACGCCTTCCAGCCGGCGGCGGGCAAGCTCGCGGCGAGGGAGTGGGACAGACCCTATGACGCGGCGTCGATAAGCGGATCGGCGGCGGTGTGCGCGGCGGCGGTCTACCGCGACGACATCTACGTACCCCGGGAACTCTCGCTGGCCACCGCCGCCGTATTCCGCGACATGCGGGTGTGGCAGACCGCGGAGCACCAGCACGACGGGCTGCGCGTCGACGGTGCCGCCATCTTCCGCCGGCTGCACGGCATGGTGCGCTCCGAGGCCTGAAGGAACTGGCCAGGAAGGTGTGATCTAAACTTTCTGCGAGCCCACCGGCCAAGCACCGGGCCGTGCCCACCCCCGTGCGACCCTCCCCCCGTGAATAAGCAGTCTCACTCAAGGAGTCGTTCATGACCACCACCTCCCGATCAAAGGAGGACCGCTCGGCCGCGATCGCGGTCACCGCGTTCCCTCTGTTCATCCTCGCCGGCACCGCCCTCGCCTTCTTCTTTCCGGCGCCCTTCCAACCGCTGTCGAACTACATCACCTATTTCCTGATGATCATCATGTTCGCCATGGGCCTGACGCTGACCCTGCCGGACTTCCAGGAGATCGCCCGCCGGCCGTGGCCGATCCTGCTGGGCGTGGTTGCCCAGTTCGTCATCATGCCGCTGTGCGCGGTCGCGGTGGCGCGGATGCTCGGCCTCAACGAGGCGCTGGCCGTCGGCCTGCTCATGCTCGGCTCCGTCCCGGGCGGCACCTCCTCCAACGTCATCACCTACCTGGCCAAGGGCGACGTCGCCCTGTCTGTGGCGATGACCTCGGTGTCCACGCTGCTCTCGCCGATCATCACCCCGATGCTCATGCTGACGCTCGCCGACACCCGCACCGACGTCGACGGTGCCGGCATGGCACTCACCCTCGTTCAGACCGTCCTGCTGCCGGTCGTCGGCGGCCTGGTCATCCGCTACTTCGCGGACCAGTGGATCTCCCTGATCACCCCGGTCCTGCCGTGGATCTCCATCCTCGGCATCGGCGGCGTCGTCTTCCCGGCCGTGGCCAACAACGCAGAGCGGCTCGCCTCCGTCGGGCTGATTCTCTTCGCCGCGGTGCTGGCGCACAACGTCTTCGGCTTCGCCCTCGGCTACTTCACCGGGAAGCTGTTCCGCATGCCCGCGTCCGCCAACCGCACCATGGCCGTCGAGGTGGGCACCCAGTCCGCAGGCCTGGCCTCGGGCATGTCCGCCAAGTTCTTCAGCCCGGAGGCGGCGCTCCCGGGTGCCGTCGCCGCAGTCCTGCACAACATCACCGGAGCGGTCTACGCCTCCATCGCCCGCAGGTTCCCCCTGCCCGGGGAGCAGCACCCCGACGCGGCCGCCGCGGAACCCGCGGCCGAGAAGGTGGCCGTCTCCTAGAAACCTCCCGGGTGGGCTAAGGTTGGTCCACTGGAATCGAGTCGACCGTGAGGTACGGTGAGAAGCATGAAGCTGCCGGAAAACCGTGAGCATGTGGCCCTGTCCACGACGGAGGTCACCGAGTTCGACCGACTGTCCCAGGAGCTCGGGATCTTCGAGGTCTCCGAGGAACACATCCTCCACCCGGGAATTCTCACCCAGGTCTACGGAGGTTAAGGGCTACCGATATTGCCCTGGGGCCCCTCACTGTCACAGTGGGGGGCCCTTTTTCTGACCGGGGCCCGGGTCGGGGCCGTGCAGTTCTCCGGCGGCCGGGCAAACTAACCCCGGGGCGGCGGGGGCGGGGCCGGTGCACCCCGCGGGGGCGAGATCTTAGGATGCCGGCGGGTCGTCGCCGCCTGCGTCGACTGCCCGGCACTGGCGGAGCTCTCCTCACCCTTGGGGTGGGGCCGGTACGGGGTGGGATCCCAGTTGCCGTCGACGAGCTTCTTCTGGGACCAGATGCCCGCTCCCAGCACCGCCGCGCCGATGACCAGGATGAGGACGAGGCCGACCACGGCGCCGGCCTTCGCCGCGGAACCGACGAGGATGCCGAACCAGCCGAAGTCGGCATCGCCGAAAGTGGTGTTCTCGGAGCCGAAGGCCCCCAGCACCTGCAGGAGGAACGCCGGCAGGAAGGTGATCAGCAGGCCGTTGACGAAACCGCCGAACACCGCGCCCCGCCGGCCGCCGGTGGCGTTGCCGTATACGCCGGCCGCGCCACCGGTGAAGAAGTGGGGGACCAGTCCGGGCAGGATCAGGGCGATGCCGAAGGCCGGGTTGAGCCACAGCGACAGCACCGCCAGGCCGGCCAGGCCGCCGACGAAGGAGGTGATGAATCCGATGAGAACCGCGTTCTGGGCGAAGGGGAAGACGATCGGGGCGTCGAGAGCCGGGATCGCGCCCGGAACGACCTTGGCCGCGATGCCCTGGAAAGCGGGGACGAGTTCGCCGAGGATGGTACGGACGCCGAAGAGGATGACCGCGACGGCGACACCGAACCTCAGGCCCTGGGTGAAGGACTGCATCAGGTAGTCGCCCACGCCGGTGGCACCGCCGTCAAAGGCGGTGAAAGCTTCGTCGGTGCCGGCGCGCAGCATGAACAGGATGGCCAGGATGATGTACATCAGCGCCATCGACAGGGCGGTGGCCACCATCGAGTCACGCAGAAAGCGCAGCCCCTCGGGCAGCGTGAGGTCCTCGGTGGAGGCGCTGGCCTTCTCGCCCCTACCGCCGACGAGCTTGCCGACTGCACCGGCCGCCACGTAGCCGGCGGTGCCGAAGTGGCCGATGGCGATGGAGTCGTCGCCCGTGATCCGACGGGTCCACGGGTGGGCGATGGCCGGCAACGACACCATGAGGATGCCCAGCAGCAGTGCGCTGACGAGGACGACGGTCCAGGTGTTAAACCTGGATCCACCGATGTGATTTTGGGGTAGCGGCGTGGGAAAAAGAGAAATACCCTTCTGAACTGGGATAATACGACTTGTCGAAGGTCTATATTCCCCATCCAGGAGGGCATCTCTCAGGTGCAACTATCTCACACTCCCGCGGCACTCTCTATTTCATTCGATGACCCCAACCTCGTGTCGGCCGCCGGCTTGGTCCCAGCCATGCGCCTGGCCGACACTGCTGGCCTGTCGACCCTGGCACAGCACAGGATGAGTATCGCAGGCGACAAGGGTGCCAACGCCGGGGCGAAGATCTCCTCACTGGTCGCAGGCATGGTCGCCGGTGCCGACTCGATTGACGACATGGACCTGTTGCGCCACGGCGGCATGAACCGACTCTTTACCCGGATCTACGCGCCGTCGACCCTGGGATCCTTCCTCCGGGCCTTCACCTTCGGGCACGTGCGCCAGTTGGATGCCGTGGCCTCCCGCTTCCTGATCAACCTGGCTGACCAGTCACCGGGCCTGGTACCCGCACCCCCAGCTGCCACCAGCGGGTATGTCTTCGTCGATGTCGACGACACCATCATCGAAGTCCACGGCCACCAGAAACAAGGCGCCGGCTTCGGCTACTCCGGTGTCCGTGGGCTCAATGCTCTGCTGGCGACGGTCACCACGACAGAGTCTGCCCCGGTGGTCGTAGCCCAGCGCCTGCGCCGAGGGTCCTGTGGTTCGGCGCGTGGGGCAGGCCGGTTGATTGCCGATGCCATCACCACCACCCGACGCCTACCCGCCATGGCCCAGCAGAAAATCCTCGTACGCGCGGACTCCGCTTTCTACGGCCGGCCCAGCATCCACGCAGCACTCACCGCCGGTGCGGATGTGTCCATCACCGCGCGGATGACGCCCAACATCCAGAACGCGATTGCCACGATCCCGGACACGTCCTGGGAAACAATTGAGTACACCGACGCGCTCTTTGATGAGGACACCCAGACCTGGATCTCCTCAGCGGAAGTCGCGGAAGTCCCCTTCATCGCGTTTGCGTCGAAGAAGGCAGCTGATCAGGTTCCCGGTCGGCTGGTGGTGCGCCGGATCCCGGAGTTGAACAAGAAGAATATCGATCAGCCGGGCCTGTTTGATCTGCACCGCTTCCACGCGGTATTCACCACCGCCGACCCAGACCTGCTGGGTACCGTGGCCGCGGACAAGACCCACCGGCAGCATGCGGTCATCGAGCAGGTCAACGCCGATCTGAAGAACAGTGCGCTGGCGCATATGCCTTCAGGTGTGTTCACCGCGAACGCGGCGTGGTTGGTGGTGGCGGTCATGGCCTTCAACCTCACCAGGGCTGCCGGGACCATCGCGGCCGGGGCACTGGCCAGGGCTACGACTGCGACGATCCGGCGTCGGATCGTCATGGTGGCGGCCCGCATTGCTCGTAGGGCACGACGGTTGGTCCTGCACCTACCGCAGGGCTGGAAATGGGAGCCGCAGTGGCGGAAGCTGTTCGAGCACGGTCACTCGCCACCGGCTGTTGTTTCTTCCTGACCACCTGAGCCGAAACCCTCCGGCCCGAGCCGACCTACCAATTCGTGGAACAACCAGACGACGACGTGATCTGGGGATCATTCCTGCCCGAAAATCTTGGTGGTGCCCGCAGCCGAAATCAACCGATCACCGAAAGACCATCGGCGGATCCAGGTTAAAGCCGGCGGTGACGAGGATGATGGTGAGCATCGTGGCCATGAACAGCACGTGGTGGCCGGTGAGGAACACGTAGTGCAGCGGGGTGAAGCGCGCCAGGATCAACGAGGCGGCGAAGCCGAGGATCATGACCCAGGCGACCTGGGAGCCGTACTCCTGTTGGGCGATGCCGACGATGGCCTCGTTCGTGGGCACCACACCCTGTGCGCCGGTGGCGCCCTGGATCATGGAGCCGAGCGGTTCGAGTGAGGCGACGACGAGGCCCGCGCCGGCGTCGATGAGCAGGAAGCCGAGCGTGGCTTTGATGGCCCCACCGATGATCTGCCCGGCGGTGCGCCGCAGGGCGGCCAGACCGATGGCGGTGATGATGCCGATGAGGAATGCGGGCACCGAGAGGATCTCGTTGACCAGGAACTGTGGGATGGCGATGAGCCAGTCCATGAGGTTGTCCTTCCCGCGCGGGGGTTAGATGTCGTAGAGTTCGCGCATCGCTGCGTCGATCTCATCGGTGGAGGTGAAGTTCTCGATCACGTGGACAGGCACGCCGACGTCCCCCAGGGTGTGGGCGATCTCCCCGGAGGTGAGGATGAGGTCGGCCTCCTTGGCCTTGCCCTTCGCCGAGATGGTGTCGGTGGCCTCGACGGTGATGAACCGTCCCCAGCCCCAGGTGTCGAGCACCTGCTCGAGGGTGTTCTTGAGGAACAGGGAGGTGCCCAGTCCGTTGCCGCACACGGTCAGGATCTTGTTGCGGGTGGCGGCGCCCTCTGCGGGGGCGGGGGAATCCGCCCGGCTTCGCCCGGGTGTTCCGGCGCCGTCGAGGACCTCCCGCAGCTCGGCTACGGAGGTCGCGGAGTCGAGCGCCTCCCTCTTCGCACGGTTGCCCAGGACCTTCGCCAGTTCCGCCATGGCGGTGGTGTGCGCCTTGTCGTCGGCGGCCGCGAGGGCGACGACGAGGGACACCGGGTCGTTCTTCGGGTGGCCGAACTCGAGGGGTTCGGTGAGCCTGAGCCAGGATAAGGCGGTCTGCTTCACCGCCTCCGAGGGGCGGGCGTGGGCGAATGCGAAACCGGGGGAGACGACAATGTAGGGGCCGTTGGCGTGGACGCTGTCGATCATGGCCTGCGTGTAGGCGGGGTCGATGGCGCCCGTGGACTCCAGGAGGCGGCCGGCCTGAGTGACCGCGTCCTCCCAGTCGGCGGCGCTGGCCTCAAGGTCTACCGCATCATCAGCGAGCAACTGGTTGATGGTTGACATGAAAAAATCATATCTACCGGACAGGGGATTGTGTATCCTGCGTCACTCTGGCCACACTATTGTGACGTGGTCGTGATCAGGCCTCCGGCAGCTGGTCGCCCATCCCGGGGTAGGAGGTCTGGGCCCCGTGGCCCGTGGCCGCGAAGGCGCCGACACGGGCCGCGTGGCGCGAGGCGGTGACCAGGTCGTCCCCCGCGACGAGCCGGGCCACGAAAGCACCGGCGAAGGCATCCCCCGCACCGACGGTGTCCACCGGCGTGATGCGGGGAGTGGGGATCTTCGTCAACCCGGAAGTGTCGCCGACCAACGCGCCGCGGGCGCCGATGGTGAGGACGACGGAGGGGAAGCCGGCGTCGAGAAGCGCGGACACCAGCTCCTCCGGGATGTCCGAGCTGATGCCCGCGCCCAGCTGCTCGAGCAGCAGGCCTGCCTCGTGCTCGTTGGCCATGATCGGGTCGGCCCTGAGCAGGGACTTCCGGTCGACCTCGATCACCGGCGCCAGGTTGACCACCACCCGGCCGGTTGCCAGGCGGACCGCCGCGGCGAAACCGTCGGCGGGGATCTCGCCCTGCAGCAGAACCACCCGGGCGGACTCGATGAGCGGGGCCCGCTCCTCGACGAAGTCCGCCGTGACGGTCGCGTTGGCGCCCGGGACGACGACGATGGAGTTCTCCCCGTCATCGGAGACGGTGATCACCGCTAGTCCGGTGGTCTCGTCGACGCTGGCCACGCCCGACATGTCCACCCCGGAGGAACGCAGGTACTCCGTGGCGGGTTCAGCGTAGGCGTCGGTTCCCACCGCCCCCACCATCGCCACCGCGCCGCCCTGCAGCGCGGCGGCGACCGCCTGGTTCGCACCTTTGCCGCCCGGGGTGATTCCGCCGCCCGAACCGAGGAGAGTCTCACCGGGGTGCGGGTGACGGCGCACCCGGACCGTGAGGTCGGCGTTGATCGAACCGACGACGACGATGTCGACGGGGCTGGTGGGGTCGCTGCTCACGGGAGGGCCTCCTGCTCGGTGCGTTGTGTCTACCACTCTATGCCTGGCAGAAGGCTGCCGGGCGGGGTCTGAAGGAGCAGACTGTCCTGGACAACGACTTGCATGGTTGATGTAGCCCTGTCCCCGCCCTCCGTTAGGATGCTCCCATGACTCAAGACGTTGACGCGGCGAATGATCTGGTTCTCATTGAAGGAGCCGAAGGGATTCTCGCCATCGGCCCCTCGGATGCCCTGCAGGAGTGGCAGGCCTCGGAGGGTGTCGCCCGGGCCACGCTGATGACGCGGCCGGACAATCGCATCCTCGGTCTTGCGGGTGATCTGCTCCCGGGCGTGCTTCAGGCGTCGGCAGTCTTCCTGCCCGGCACCGCGGCGAAGAACTCCAGCGCTGAACTGCGCCGGGTCACACGCGGGGCGGACGGCCGGTACACCTCCAACACCCTGGTGAATCCTCTGGAACTGGCCGTACTCGCCTCATCACCCGAGCTGATCATCGTGCAGGCGGCCATCCAGGCGGTGACCCAGGAACTCGGCGAGATCCGTGAGACCCTCGACGAGGTCAAGGAAGGTGTCGACGAACTGCTGCGGGCGGCCGACGCAGAGCGTCTGGGGGACGTGTACGGGCGACACCGCATTCTCGTCCGTATGGTCACCGAGCTGCAGAAAGGGCACGTGCTCACCACCACCGACTGGGACGCTATCGCCTCCCAGGGGCCGATCCTGGAGGTGGGTACTGAGAAGCTCCGTCAGTACCTGTTGACACAGCTGGACGGTCTGTCGGCGGAGGATTCCCCGCGTGACCGCGCCAAGGAACTCAAACGCCTGGTGGACAGGGGCAGGGTGGGTAATCTACTCAAACTGCTGGTCACCGCCCAGGAATCGCTGGCCATGTACCAGCGGGTCCGCCTGGAGCGGGTGATCGACCGCGAGCCGGAGGCCATCGAGCAGACCCTGTCCAGCATCAGCCGGATCCTGGATGAGAACCTCAGACTGGACACCGACCTTGCGGAGGAGTTCCGCCGCGTGCTCAACCAGGCCGCCGTCCTACACCCCTCGGAGGGCTTTGACCTGTTCACCCGCCGCTCGCTGGATGCGAACCGCAGGGTCCTGGCCGAGGTTGTCGAGCAGTTCCTCCGCTACCGGGAGGCGCAGTCGGAGGACTGGGAGCTGGCCGACCACGCAGGATTCAAGGATGCCTTCGGGCATTTCCGGAACCGCGGTGTGGACGCAATCAACACCGGCCGCAGAACTGCGGCGAGGGGGCTCGGAGCGGTCGTCAACAAGATCGAGCCGAAGGATTAGTCGCCCTGCCCGGCACGGTGAACCCGGGTAGCGTCCAGGACCATGCCCCGCACACTCATCCCGGACTGGATCGCCGCCGAACTCGAGGCCGGCCGCTCCCATCTGCAACCCATGCTCGACTCGGCGCCCTTCGACCGCGCCGCGGTGCGCACCGTCGCCGGCTCCGGCGATTTCCAGATCGTCGACGGCCATGTCCGCCGCGCCCCGGTCCCCAGCCCCGCGACGTGGTTCCCGCAGATCGAGCCGGCGCTCACCGCCGCCGGGGAGGGCCGCTGGTCCCTGCCGGTGACGGTCACCGCCGGCATGCTTGACGACGCCGCCGTGGCCGTCCCCCGCGCCGTCGGCGCGCTGGTCCAGCTGCACAGGCACGGCCACCGTTCCCTGTCCTCGCGTCTGGGCCCGCAGGCGGTGATGATGGACGAGATCGAGGTGCGGACCGGTTCGATCGCCCGTTTCCTGGCGGATCTGGCGGTGGCGGAGGGGGACACCGTCCACCTGCACTTCGACCGCGCCGGGGAGTTCGACGTCACCCGGTAACCTGGCGTAATGAAGCGACTCTTCTCCGCGCTGCTGATATCCGACGAAGCCCGCGAGCACCTCGTCCACGCACTCAGGCCCATCCGGGAGAACCACCGGCAGGGTCTGCGGTGGACGGACCCCGACAACTGGCACATCACCCTGTCCTTTTACGGCAACCAGCCCAACGACCACACCGACCTGACCGGGCACCTCGCGCAGGCGGCGGGCGCTTCCGGGCCGTTGCGGCTCCGGCTGCGCGGGGCGGGGTCCTTCGCCAACCGGGTGCTGTGGATTGGCGTGGGCGGCGAGGTTGCACCGCTCAAGGCGCTCATGGCCGACACCGTCATCGACCTGGACAATCCTCCGCCGGCGCAGAAGCCGCACGTCACCATTGCCCGCACCCGGGAGCGTTGGCTGGTGGCTGAGCTGGTGCACGCGCTGCTGGTCTACGAGGGGCCGGAGTTCCTCTGCGAGGAACTGGTGCTCATGGAGTCGAGGCTGGGGGAGGGCCGCTCCGGTGGCTCCCGCTACGAGGTTCTCGAGCGCATCCGCCTGGGTTAGGAGGGTGGTGGTCGCTTCTGCTTTTCCCGCACCCGTCTGGCCTGCGATTCCATCCGGATCCGTTCCCGCCGGTTCTGTTGCCGCTGTTCGACTGTCTGCACCCAGTGCCGCTGTTTCGGGGCCAACGGCCCGGTGGGTTCATCGATGACCCAGCGACCGTTCTCGAACAGCCAGTATTTTTCCTGCGTGTGGGGATCAATGATGTAGCGCACCCGACCATCGGTCTTGATGTTGTGGTGCCTCTGGCACAGGGCGGACAAGTTCGCGGCGGTGGTGGGTCCCCCGTCGGCGAAATCCACCCGGTGGTCCATTTGTGTCCTGATTCCGGGGAGAGTGCACCCCGGGTAGCTGCAGGAACCGTCCCGGCCAATGACCACCGCCCGGATGTCGGCGGGCGTGGCATAGGCCGCCGAGACCTTGTCGCGGATGTCGTCCATGTCCCGGATCTCGGTGGCTGCACCGGTCAGCTGCTCGGCAGTGTCGGGGCTGGTCCAGCCGACTCCCGGGATCCATGACGGGGCCCCCGGAGTGTCCTTGGCACGGTAGACGTTGAGGGTGACGTTCGTGACCGCCTCCCCGCGGACGAGTTGGTTGAATGCCTCTGGATGGCTGATGTTCTGCGAGGCTGCGTGCTGACGCACCCGCTCATTGATCTCATGGGCGGTCACCGCATCGGTGATCACTTCGATGAAGCCCTGGTTCCCGTCGATGTAGACAGAGAAGTGCCCCTCGTTCTTCTTTTCCGGGGTGTCATCGTCGGACACGGAGTCATCGAGGGTCTGGATGATGGCGTTGAGCCTCGTCCGGATCGCATGAGCTGTGGGCAGCGTCTGGTTCGGGCGGGTGGGGGTGAGATATTCGGTGAGTTCCGCATCGATGACGGCCAGGTGTTCCCGGTTGTTCGCGTCGATCTTGCACAGGACCGAGTCAATTGTCTTCAACCGATTCAGATCAAGGTGGAACATGCGCTCCTGTAGTGCTTTCAGCCCCGGTAGCTCGAGTAACCGCATGTGGGCGTGGAGAGCCGACTGAATGTACATGTCACCGTGACCGGTACTCGCACCCAGGTCCGCGAGGACGAGATCGACATCCTCGAGCTGTACAGGGAGAACCGACTGCCACATCTCATGGTCGGCGCGGCGGATCCGGGTGCTGCGGATCGCGGCGGAGTCCTCCGTTGAGCAGAGCGAGTAGAAATTCCTGGGGCGCAGCAGCTGCTGAAGTTCGCGTTCGACAACTGATTCTAGTGTTTTCACCCCGGCCCCCTTAGCCCGTATGTTCGAACCCCACATTAGAACACACGGTCCCATTCCGCAAGGGGCGCCCCAAAAGTTCTCAGATCCGCGGGATCGCCGCCAGCAGGGAACGGGTGTACTCGTGCTGCGGGTCGGCCCAGATCTGCTCGGTGGGGCCGTGCTCGACGATGCGCCCCTGGTGCATCACCGCAACGGTCGAGCACACCTCCCGCACCACCGACAGGTCGTGGGAGATGAACACCAGGGTCAGGCCGTACTCGTCGACCAGCCGGTCCAGCAGGTCGAGGACCTGGGCGCGGACGGAGACGTCGAGGGCGGAGACGGGCTCGTCGGCGAGCAGGATCTCTGGCTTGCCGGCCACCGCACGGGCGATGGAGATGCGCTGGCGCTGGCCCCCGGAGAACTGGTGGGGGAGGCGCCCGGCGGTATCGGCGGGCAGCCCCACCTCGGCGAGGACCTCCGCCACGCGGGTCTGGTCCGGGCGGCGCATCCCCTCGGCGACGGAGCGGCCGATACGCAGCCGCGGGTTGAGCGAGCCCTGCGGGTCCTGGAAGATCACCTGCACGCCGGCGTCGACGGCCACGGTGCCGGAGTCGGGGGAGTCCAGGCCGGCGAACTGGCGCAGCAGCGTCGTCTTACCGGAGCCGGAACCGCCGACCACGCCGAGGCGCTCGCCGCGGCGGACGACCAGGGAGACGTCGTCAAGCGCCAGGGTGGTGCCGTAGCGCCGGGTGACCCGGTCGAGGGCGAGCACCGGTTCGCGCGTCTCGCGCACCTGCGCGGGCGGGCCGGGCAGGGCGGCGGCGACCAGCCGTTGCGTGTAGGGGTGCGCGGGGGCGGTGAGCACCTGGTGGGTGTCGCCCTCCTCGACGACCCGGCCTTCGGACATGACCAGCACGCGACGGCACATCCGGTTGATCACGCCGAGGTCGTGGGTGATGAACAGCAGGGAGATCCCGAGGCGGTCGACCAGGTCGTCGAGCAGGTCGAGGATCTGGTCCTGCACGGTGACGTCGAGGGCGGTGGTGGGTTCGTCGCAGAGGAGCAGGTCCGGCTCCCCGGCCAGCGCCATGGCGATGAGCACGCGCTGGCGCTGGCCACCCGACAGTTCGTGCGGGTAGGCGTTCATCCGTGCGGGGTCGAGGGCGACCTGGGTGAACAGGTCGGCGACGTCGCGGCGCCCGGCGGCCTCGGCCACCTGGCGGCCCACGGTCATCAAGGGATCCAGTGCGGTCATGGGTTCCTGGAACACCATGGACACCACCTTCCCGCGCAGGGTGCGCATCCGCCGGTCGGGTAGCCCGACGGTCTCCTGCCCGAGGATCTTCACGGAGCCTCCGGCCGCCAGTCCGCGGGGGAGCAGGCCCATGACGGACAGTGCCGTCAGGGATTTGCCGGAACCGGATTCCCCGATCAGGCCGACGCGTTCGCCGGGACCCACGGTGAGGCTGATGCCGTCGAGCAGGCGGTCGCCGACGCGGAGGTCGTTGACTTCGAGGACGGGGTTCATCGTCGGCTCCTTCGGGGGTCGAGGACGTCGCGGAGGCCGTCGCCGAGCAGGTTGAAACCGAGGACGGTGACCGCGATGGCCAGCCCGGGCCACAGCGCCAGCTGCGGGGCGGAACCCAGGGAGGCTTGCGCGGACTGCAGCATCCGGCCCCAGGACGGGTCGGGCGGGGAGGTGCCCAGGCCGAGGAAGCTCAGGGCCGCCTCAGCGAGGATGGCCAGCGCGAAGGCGACGGAGGCCTGGACGATGACCACCCCGGCGATGTTGGGTAGGACGTGGCGCCCGGCGACGATCAGGCCGGGCACGCGGGAGACGCGGGCGGAGGCGATGTAGTCCTGCGTCATCACCTGGAGGGTGCCGGCGCGGGCCACGCGAGCGAAACCGGGGATGCCGGCGATGCCGATGGCCGCCATCGCGGTCGTCGTGGAAGGGCCGAACACGGCTCCGGAGATGATCGCCAGGAGCAGGGCGGGAAACGCCAGCATGAGGTCCGCCCCGCGCATGATCAGGGTCTCCGCGAGGCCGCGGCGCATGCCGGCGAGGATGCCGAAGGGCACGCCGATGAGCGCGGAGATCCCCACCGCCACCAACCCCACGAAGAGCGTGATCTGGGAGCCGGCCATGATGCGGGAGAACACGTCGCGCCCGTAGCGGTCGGTGCCCATGAGGTGCTCCGGCGAGGAGCCGAGCAGCCGGTCGTAGGGCATCGCGTGGACCGGGTCGTAGGGGGTCCACACCAGCGAGACCAGCGCCATCAGCACGGTGGCGCCGACGATGAACGCGCCGATCCAGCCGGACACCGGAAGCCTTCTCATGCGCTCCTCCTGATCCGCGGGTCGACGATCCGGTAGGTCAGGTCGACCAGCAGGTTGACGGTCAGGGTGAACACGACCAGCAGCATGACGATGGTCTGCACCGTCGTCAGGTCACGCCGCGCCACCGAATCCAGCAGCATCGAACCCAGGCCGGGCAGCATGAACACCCGCTCGATGACGACCGCACCGACCACCAGGCTCGTCAGCTGCAACCCGGTCACCGTGAGCACCGGCAGCGCGGCGTTGCGCAGCCCGTGGCGCCACAGCGCCTCGCTTGTCGACGCCCCCGTCGACCTCGCCGTCCGGATGAAGTCCTGGTCCATCACCTCCAGGATCGACGAGCGCACGTAGCGGGTGAGGATCGCCGCCTGCACCAGTGTGAGCGCGATGACCGGCAGGATGAGCCGGGCCAGGAAACCACCGGTGTCCTCGCCCGGCGGGATCCAGCCGTTGGCGGGCACCCAGCCCAGGTGCACCGCGAAGACGGTTACCAGCAGGATGCCGGCGAGAAAGGAGGGGACGGCGATGCCGACCTGCGAGAACCCGGAGATGACAATGCCGTCGGCACGCTCGCTGTGCCGCGCCGCCCACATCCCCATCGGCACGGCGACGGCCAGGGAGAGCACCATCGCCACGCCGCACAGGATCAACGAGACCTGCGCCCGGTCCAGCACCAGGGCGGTGATGTCCTGCCGGGAGGACAGCGAGACGCCGAAGTCGCCGGTGAGCAACCCGCCCACCCAGTCGAGGTACTGGACAGCCAGCGGACGGTCCGTGCCCAGCTGCTCGGCCAGCCGGGCGACCGCCTCGTCGGTGGCCGTGACGCCGAGCGCCACGCGCGCCGGGTCGCCGGGGATGGCGCGCAGCAGCAGGAAGATCACCGCCGAGGCCAGCAGCAGGGAGAGCAGGAACCTCAACCCCAGCCTGAGAATCGTGCGGGCGATCACTGCTTCTCCATTCCGGCCAGCTCGAGCGCGTCGGTGACCACCGTGGGGTTCACGCCGGTCACGCCCGGCGCGGTGACGACGATGTTGGGCAGGTTGAACACGGTCAGCGCCCCGGCCTCCGACATGATGGTGGCCACCGCCTGCTCCATGTGCTCCGACTGCTCCGCCGCGGTGGCGGCGGTGTCGGCGGCGAGCAGGTCGTCGCGGACGGACTGGTTGTCGTAGCCGAGGTAGTAGCCCGGGTTGCCGAAGAGAGCGGGGATGTCCCTCGCCTCCACGTGGGCGATGATCGACATGTCGTAGTTCTTCGCCGACATCACCTCCGCCAGCCACACGGCCGGGAACTCCACGGTGTTCAGCCGCACGTCGAAGCCGACGTCGCGCAGCTGCGAGTAGACCAGCTCCGAGATGTTCTGCGCGTAGGGGAGCGAGGGCACGGAGACGGTGATCTCCGGGCGGTTGTCCGGGCCGAACCCGGCGTCGGCGAGCAGTTCGCGCGCCAGCCCGGGGTCGAAGGGGGCGAAGTCCTCCCCGGTGAACCAGGGGTCGGTCGGCGGGACGGGGGCGCCGCCGGTGTCGGCGGCCAGGCCCTCCCAGACCACCTGGTTGGCGGCCCGGCGGTCCACGGCGTGGGCCACCGCCCGGCGGACGCGGGGATCGTCGAAGGGGGCGCGGTTGTTGTTCATGGAGACGAGCACCTCGCCGTTGGTGGTGCCCACCTTCACGTCGTAGTCCCCGGGCAGGGTGTCCAGCAGTTCGGGGGCCTGCATCGCCCACACCACGTCGATGTCCCCGGAGCGCAGCGCGTTGACGGCGGAGGTGGCGTCGGAGAAGTAGCGGATCGCCGCGTTCTGGTTGGCGGGATCGCCCCAGTAGTCCCCGCGCACGGAGAAGGAGACGGACTCGCCGACGGAAAAACGCCGCAGCTCGTAGGGACCCGTGCCCACCGGGGTGGTCGCGAGCTTATCGACGCCCGTCGGCGACATCATCGCCCCCGTCAGCGTGCCCATCGACCACAACCACCGCTGCGAGGGGTGTTCAAGCACGACCTTCAGCGTGTACTCGTCGAGAACCTCCACCGACTCCACCACGTCCATCTGCGCCTTGAGACCGTTGGACCACGACTCCTGGACGTAGCCGATGCTGAACTTCGCCGATTCGGCGTTGAAGGGGGAGCCGTCGGAGAAGGTCACGCCCTCCCGCAGCCGGAAGGTGTACTCGGTGGCGTCCCCGGAGACCTCCCACGAGGTGGCGAGGAGGGGGACGATGTCCCCGGCGGCGTCGATACGCACGAGGCCTTCATAGATGTTGCCCATGAGCGCCTGCGGGATGGCGGCGCCGCCGGTGGTGGTGAAGTCGAGGGAGGCCGGCACCCCCGTGGCGCCCACGACCACGGAATTCTGCCCGGCGACGCGGCCGACCTGCGTGGCGGTGGAGCCGGCCGAGCAGGCGGTGAGGGTGATCGCCGCCAGGACGGTGAGCAGGGTGGCGGGCCACCGCCGGCGGAGGAACATGATTCAAAGGCTAGCCGGGCCAGGGGGTGCAGACAATTGAAACGACCGGATACGATGACCCCTCGTGATCGAGGTACTCACCGGATTCGGTGTGGTCGTGGTCGTCATCGCGGTGGGGTATCTCCTCGGCCGCACGGACGCCCTCGGCCCCGGCGCGCGCCGCGCCCTGGCCAACCTGGTCTACCTGGTGGCCACCCCGGCGCTGCTCTTCGACATTCTCCTGGACACCGACCCCCGGGAGATCTTCTCGGCGAATTTCCTGGTCATCGCGTTCTCGGCGCTTATCGCGGGGTTTGCGGGTTTTCTGCTCCTGCGGCTGCGCGGCTCGAACGCGCCGGACAGCCTCATCGGCATGCTGGCCTCCTCCTACGCCAACGCCGGGAACCTGGGCGTGCCGCTGGCGGTCTACATTCTCGACGACGCCGCCGCCGTCATTCCCGTCATCCTCTTCCAGGTCGCCTTCTACGCGCCGGTCACCCTGACGACGCTCGACATACTCCATGACTCGAAACAGTCGAACCTGCTGCGCAACGTTGTCCTGGCGTTCCGCAACCCGATGCTCCTGGCCGCCCTCGCGGGCCTGCTGATCGGGTTCCTGCGGATCCCGGTGCCGGTGATCCTCAGCCAGCCCGTGTCGCTGCTGGCCGGCGCGTCCGTGCCGCTGGCGCTGATGGTGTTCGGGATGTCCCTGGTCGGCTCCAAGGTGTCGCTCACCGGGGACGTCGCCCTGGTGGTGCTGCTCAAGAACGTGGCCCACCCCGTCATCGCCGGGCTGCTCGCGTTCCACGCCTTCGGGCTCAGCGGCCCGGCCCTGTTCACCCTCGTGGTGCTCGGCGCGCTGCCCACGGCCCAGAATGTGCTCACCTACGCCCTGCGTTTCCGCACCAACGAGACACTGGCCAGAGACACCGGGGTGGTGTCCACATTGGTGTCTTTCCCGGTGCTTGTCGTCGTCACTATCCTCCTGGGCCCGGGGTAACATCACCGCCAACATGGACACCATCAGACTGCGGTCCTCGCCCCGCCACCTGGCCGCCAGCCGGGCCGTGGCTGTCGGCGTGGTGTTCCTCGCGGTCATGGCGCCGATCTTCGCCGGCCTCGTGGTCTCGGCGGCGCAGCAGGAGGAACCCGCTCTGTCGACGTTGTTCTACGTCGGCGCCGTCGCCCCGGCGGCGGGCATGCTCATCGCCCTGGTCATGCTCGTGGTTGTGCTGTGGCGCCGCTCCCGGCCGGTCCTGCTTGTCGACGACCGCGTCCACCTCCCCCGAACCGGGGTGACCTTCCCGGTGGCCCAACTGGCCAACCTGCAGCTCTACTCGCTGCCCGGCCGCGGGACCTTCCTGGTCCTGCTGCCCGCACACGTGAAGGAACGGGTGACCGGGGACGCGACGGCTGTCGCGCCCTACACCGTCCGCTTCCCGGCGGGCGCCGAACCACAGCCCTTCGAACTGGTCGATATGATCCGGGCGCGGGTCCCGGAGGTGGGCGTCGATAAGCTCGGCACGCTGTGATCCGGGTAACCTCATCTGCGTTCACCCGCAGACGACGATAGGTAACTTTAATGTCATCCGGACCAACAACACGAGAGCGAGCTTTCCTCGGGCTGAAATCCGACCCGGGTATCTTCCTCGGCTCCGCCGGCTTCATCACCGTGTTCGTCATCGTGACGATCATGCTCGGCGACACCGCCCGCCGGGCCTTCACCACCATCTCCGGCGGACTGATGACCAACTTCGGTTGGATGTACATCGGGGGCGTGTCCCTGGTGTTCATCTTCCTCATCGGTGTGTTCGTCTCCCGCTACGGCCGGCTCAAGCTGGGCGACGACGATGATGACCCCCAGTATTCCCTCCCCGCCTGGTTCGCCATGATCTTCGCCGGCGGCGTCGGCGCGGTCCTGATGTTCTGGGGAGTGGCCGAGCCCATCAACCACGCCTACAACGTGCCGATGGCCAACGAACAGTCCATGTCCCAGGCGGCCATCGACCAGGCCTTCGTGTTCACCTACTACCACTTCGGCATCCACATGTGGGTGATCATGGTCCTGCCCGGTCTGGCCCTGGGCTACTTCATCTACAAGCGCAAGCTGCCCCCGCGCCTGTCGTCGATCTTCGCGCCCCTGCTGGGCGGGAAGATCTACGCCTGGCCCGGCAAACTCATCGACATCCTCGCCATCGTGGGCACCACCTTCGGCATCGCCGTGTCCGTGGGCCTGGGCGTGCTACAGATCAACGCCGGCCTGCAGAAGATGTTCGACGTGCCCATGGTCAGCTGGGTGCAGCTGCTGATCATCCTGGCCATCACCGGTCTGGCGGCGATCTCGGTTGGTGTCGGACTGGACAAGGGCATCAAGGTGCTCTCCAACATCAACATCGCCCTGGCCGTGCTGCTCATGGTGTTCATCCTGGCCACCGGGCCGACCCTGACGCTGCTGAAGTTCATCGTGGAGTCCTTCGGCATCTACGCCACCGGCCTGCCCGAAGTGATGTTCTGGTCGGACTCCTTCGACAACAATCCCGGCTGGCAGGGCAGCTGGACGATGTTCTACTGGGCGTGGACCATCTGCTGGTCGCCCTACGTGGGCATGTTCGTCGCCCGGATCTCCAAGGGCCGTACCGTCCGTGAGTTCATCGCCGGTGTCCTGGCGCTGCCCACCATCTTCGGCATCATCTGGTTCGCCACCTTCGGCCGGGCCGGCGTCGAGGTGGAACTCGCGGACCCGGGTGTGCTCACCCAGCCTGTCGTCGAGGACGGTGACGTCCCGCAGGCGCTGTTCGGACTGCTCGAGGCCTACCCCTGGACCATGGCCAGCTCGATCCTGGCGATCGTGGTGATCGTCATCTTCTTCGTCACCTCCATCGACTCCGCCGCCCTGGTCAACGACATGTTCGCCACCGGCGAGGAGGACAAGACCCCGACCTACTACCGCATCGGCTGGGCCATTGCCATCGGCGCCGTCGCGGGATCCCTGCTGCTGATCTCCCCGGAGTCGGGCATCGCCACCCTGCAGGAGGTGGTGATCATCGTGGCCTTCCCCTTCTTCCTCATGCACTTCGTCATGATGTACTCGCTGGTCAAGGGTATGGTCGACGACTCGGCCGCCCACCAGCAGATCCGCACCCGCCAGTGGGAGAAGACGGACACCGCGGAGAAGCTCGAGGCCTACGAGTCCCGCCCCGCCCCCGGCTACGACGAGGAGGGCAACCCCCTGCCCGTCCCGATCCTCGAGCACGACGACGAAGGCAACATCGTCATCCCCGGCAACGTGGTCATCGGCGGCGATCTGGGGGTGGTCGGCGACATGACCGACGACCCGGACGAGGCGGAGGCCATGGAGTCCCGCTTCAAGATCGTTGAGCAGACCCGCCCCCGCTCTGAGGATGAGTGGAGGTAGTTCCGGTCTAGCTCTTCCGCGTTAGGTCTCCCCACGTATCCCGCGGGTGGAGGTGCCCCGGCACCGCCACCATCCGGCGAGATACGTGGGGAGACCTACATGCGAGCGCCCCCAGCCCCCTATGCCCCCGGCGCCCCGGCGGTGTGCGCCGGATCCAGCTCCCACGCCTCGGCGAGGATGTCCATGCCGCGCATCGCCTCCTCCTGGGAGGTGGCCTGCAGGGAGATCATCAGCTCGTCGGCCTGGGCGGTCCTGGTGAAGTCCTCCAGGTAGCCGCTGATCTGGTCCCGGGTGCCCACGGCGGTGTAGCGGAGCATGTCGATGATCTGGCGCCCGTGGTGGGACTCGATGATCCCGTCGAGCTGCTCGTCGGTGAGGAAACGGCCGCGCCCGGCCATGGAACGCACCCGCTCGCGGTAGACCCCCTGGAGCTGGCGCACCGCGTCCTCGTGGGTGTCGGCGGCGGTGACGTTGACGGCGGCGATGACGTAGGGCTCGGCGAGCTTCTCGGAGGGCTGGAAGTTCTCCCGGTAGGTCGACACGGCGTGCTCCAGGTGGGTGGGCGCGAAGTGCGAGGCGAAGGAATACGGCAGGCCCAGCTGGGCGGCCAGGGTCGCGCCGTACAGCGAGGAACCCAGGACGTAGAGCGGGACGTTGGTGCCGGCGCCGGGGATGGCTTCCACACCCGGGATGCGGGAGCGGCCGGCCAGGTACCCCTCGAGCTCCATGACGTCCTGCGGGAAGTGGTCGGCGGCGTTGGCGTCGCGGCGCAGCGCCCGCCCGAGGGTGTTCATGTCCGTGCCGGGGGCGCGGCCCAGGCCGAGATCGATGCGGTCGGGGTAGAGCTCCCCGAGGGTGCCGAACTGCTCCGCCACCACGTAGGGGGAGTGGTTGGGCAACATGACGCCGCCCGAGCCCAGGCGGATCTTCTCGGTCTTCGCGCCGATGTGGGCGATGAGCACCGCCGGGGCGGAGGAGGCGATGTGCTTCATGTTGTGGTGCTCGGAGTACCAGATGCGCGAGTACCCGAGCTCCTCCGCCCGCTGCGCCAGGGTCACGGAGCGGGCCATGGACTCGCGCGCTGTTTCACCCGGGTAGATGTGGCAGAAATCGATGAGGGAGAGCGGGGGCTTCGGGGCACTCAAGGTCAGGTCACCTTTCGGGTGGGGGTTGTCGGTGACCCCCACCCTACGGAAGACCCGACTATTCGCGCCCCAGGATGCGGCGCACTGCCGCCAGGGGGATGTCCACCCATTCGGGGCGGTTGTCGGATTCGTAGACGACCTCGTAGAGGGCCTTGTCCAGCACGTACGCGTCCAGCAGGGGACCGGGGGCGATCCCGTAGCCCTCGAGGAAGGCCTCCGCGGCCGCCTGCGCCCAGGACGCCGGATCCTCGGAGCCCGCGCCGCCGGAGTGGGCGGGGAAGTGCGCGGCGTAGTCGAGGGAGCGCAGGATCCCGGCGACGTCGCGCAGCGGGGAATCAGGCATCCTGCGGTCGGCCAGGGGGCGGGCGGGTTCACCCTCGAAGTCGATGAGGATGTACGTGTCCGGGGTGCGCAGCACCTGGCCCAGGTGCAGGTCGCCGTGGACGCGCTGGACGCGGGTGTCCCCGCCGTCCAACGCCGCATAGACGGCCCGGGCGTCGTCCGCGTACTCCGCCAGGACGGGGGCGCGTTCGACCAGTTCGTCGAGCTGCCTGGTCAGCTTCGCCGCCAGCTCGCTGAGACCCACTGACTCCGTCGGCAGGGCCTGCGCCAACGCCTCGTGGACCGCGCGGGTCGCCTCGCCCAGCAGGGAGGCTTCCGCGCCGAAGGGGGCGTCGAGGGCGGAGAAACCGAGGGCGAAGCGCCATCCGTCGTCGGCGTCGGGGACGAAGTCCTGCACCATTGCCAGGGTGTGGTCGGTGCCGTCGATCTCCGCGGTCACCCAGCCGCGCACCGGGGCGACGTTGGGGCAGTCCGGGATGCGGGAGAGCAGCTCCACGTCCGGGTTCTCGCCCGCCTCCAGCCGGCGGAACACCTTGAGCATGCGGTCGCCGACGATGAGCGAGGTGTTGGACTGCTCGCCCCCGACCGCCCGCGCGGCGCCGGTGGGCAGGTCCTCGCCGTGCCGCGTGCCGACGCCCCCCGCCACCGCCCCGAGGTAGAGCTCCGGGGAGGTGGCGAGGATGTCGTCGCCGGTGGCGTCAACAAGCACCTGGTAGAGCGAGTGTCTGCCGCCGTGGGCGACGCGGAGGATGAGCAGGCGGGCCTCGTCCGAGTCGTCGACGGAGACCTCCCGGACGATCTCCACGTCCTCGATGGGGTCGGATTTCGCGCCATAGAAGCGGGCGTCGAGAAGCATGCGTGCCAGATCCATGATCACTCCCCGGACAGGTCGAACCAGTAGTAGCCGTGCGGGGGAAGCATGACCACCCACGGGTATTTGCGGATCTCCGGGAAGGGCTCGCCGCCCGAGAGCTCGCGGGGGACGGTCCCGACGAACTCGGAGAGGTCCAGCGACACCGCCTGCGGGCGGTCCGAGAGGTTGTTCACGCACAGGACCGTCTCGTGGCGGTACGCGCGCAGGAACGTCAGCACGGTCTCGTTCTCCGAGTCGATCTCGCGGTACGTGCCCAAGCCGAACGCCTTGTACTGCTGGCGCACATGAATCTGGCTGCGGATCCACTGGAGCAGGGAGTTGTCCCGCTTCATCTGGTTCTCCACGTTGATCGTCTGGTAGCCGTACTGGTCGTTCTGGATCGCCGGCAGGTAGAGGCGCTCCGGGTCCGCCTTCGAGAAACCGCCGTTGCGGTCGTTGGACCACTGCATCGGGGTGCGCACGCCGTCGCGGTCGTAGAGCCAGATGTTGTCGCCCATGCCGATCTCGTCGCCGTAGTACAACACCGGGGAACCCGGCAGGGAGAGCAGCAGCCCGTGGAGCAGCTCCAGCTTGTTGCGGTCGCTGCCCACCAGCGGCGCGAGGCGGCGGCGGATGCCCACGTTCGCGCGCATCCGCGGGTCGCGGGCGAAGTGCTTGTACATGTAGGCGCGTTCCTCGTCGGTGACCATCTCGAGGGTCAGCTCGTCGTGGTTGCGCAGGAAGATGCCCCACTGTGCGGACGACGGGATCTCCGGGGTGTCCACCAGGATCTCGGAGATCGGCGTGCGCGACTGCTTGTGCACGCCCATGAAGATGCGCGGCATGACGGGGAAATGGAAGGCCATGTGGCACTCGTCGCCGACCTCGGACTCGCCGAAGTACTCGACCACGTCCTCGGGCATCTGGTTCGCCTCGGCCAGCAGGACGCGCCCCGGGTACTCGTCCTCGATCACGCCGCGGACCTGCTTGAGGAACTCGTGCGTCTCGGCGAGGTTCTCGCAGTTGGTGCCCTCCCGCTCGTAGAGGTAGGGCACGGCGTCCAGGCGGAAGCCGTCCAGGCCGAGATCGAGCCAGAAGCGCATGACGTCGAGCATCGCGGCGCGTACCGGCGGGTGGTCGTAGTTGAGGTCGGGCTGGTGGCTGAAGAAGCGGTGCCAGTAGAACTGCTTGCGCACCGGGTCCCAGGTCCAGTTGGATTCCTCGGTGTCGATGAAGATGATGCGGGCGTCGGAGTACTTGGTGTCGTCGTCGCTCCACACGTAGAAGTCGCCGTAGGGCCCCTCCGGGTCACGGCGGGACTCCTGGAACCAGATGTGCTGGTCGGAGGTGTGGTTCATCACCAGGTCGGAAATGACGCGGATGCCGCGCTTGTGGGCCTGGTCCATGAGCTCGACGAAGTCCCCCACGGTGCCGAACTCCGGCAGCACCTCGCGGAAGTTGCGGATGTCGTAGCCGCCGTCCTTCAGCGGTGAATCGTAGAAGGGCGGCAGCCACAGGCAGTCGATCCCCAGCCACTCCAGGTAGTCGAGCTTCTCCGTCAGGCCGCGGAAGGTGCCGGCGCCGCGGCCCTCCGGGTCGTAGAAGGCGCGCACCAGGACCTCGTAGAAGACGGCCGTCTTGTACCACTCCGGTTCGGGACGTTCCCAGGGGGCTTCGCCGGGAGCCGGGGTGGGGACGGGGTACTCCGTGGACTCGTGCTCGAGGATGTAGCCCTCGGCGTCGGTCTGCGGGCGCTCGCGGGGCAGGTCCGGCGGCTGGTAGTGGAGCGGCTCCGGCTCGGGGAGGGTGTCCAACGGGCCCATGGACAGGCCGGGGCCCTGGGGGCCGGTCGTCGAATCTGAGGCACCCTCGCCGGGAAGAGTGTCGATGGTCGGATCGTCGTGTCGGTCATCGGTCATGGATCCCAGGGTAGGGAATTGACCGGGACGGTGCAGGGCGCCGCAGGACAGCGGAGGGCGATCCCGCGCTTCTCAGCCCGCCACACCCGTGAAGGCCTTCTCCAGGCGGTCGCAGGCCTCCTCGAGGATCTCCCGGGAGGTGCCGAAGTTCAACCGGGCGTGGTGCAGGCCGCCGGGGCCGAAGTGCAGCCCGTCGTTGAAGGCCACCTTGGCGTTCTCGCGCAGCCAGATGGCGGGGCGCTCGAGGTGCCCGATGGCGGTGCCGGAGAAGTCCAGCCACATCAGGTAGGTGGCCTCCGGGTTGCTCACCTTCAGGCCGGGCACGCGCTCGGGCAGCTCGGCGACCAGCCAGTCGCGGTTGGCGCGCAGGTAGTCGACCTGCCGGTCGAGGAAGTCCCCGCCCTCGCGGTAGCAGGCGATGGCGGCCCAGATGCCGAGGGTGGAGACGCCGTCCTTGGCCACGCCGGTCATCCGGTTCCACACGTCCAGGTCCTCCGGGTTGGTGAAGAACATCTGCGCGCACTTCAGGCCGGCGATGTTCCACGCCTTGGAGGTGGCGGTGACGGTGATGCACACCCGGGCGGCGGCGTCGCTGACGCCCGCGGCCACGACGTGCTGCCCGTCGAAGACGAGGGGGGCGTGGATCTCGTCGACGAGGACGCGGGCGTCGTAACGCTCGGCCAGGTCGCACAGCTCGACCAGGTACTCGCGGGAGAGCGTGTAGCCCAGGGGGTTGTTCGGCGAGCACAGGAGGATGGAGCCGGCGCCAGCGGCGAAAGCCTTCTCGACGTCGCCGAGGTCGATGCCCCCGTAGGCGTCGACGGGCACGAGCTCGCGGCGCACGGTCTCCGGCAGCTCCAGGAAGGGCGGGTACGCGGGCACCGGCACGACCACCGCCGAGTCGGGGCGGGTCATGTGTTCGATGGCCAGCGCGAGGCCGCGGACCACATCCGGCACCGCGACCACCATCTGTGGGTCGGGCCGCCAGCCGTAGCGCTCGCCGTAGAAGTCGGCCAACGCCTCGGGCAGGTCGGAGGTGGCGGGGGTGTAGCCGAAGGACTCGCGCTCGATGGCGTCCATGATCGCCTGCTTCACGGGGGCGCAGGTGAAGAAGTCGCTTTCCGCGATCCACAGGGGCAGGACGTCGTCCCCGTAGACGGTCCATTTACGGGTGCGGCGGTCTTTGAGCTGATCGAGGGTGGGAAACTGCATGGCGACCACGTTAGTCCTGTTCGGACTCCTCCTGCTCCCCGGCACCGTCGACGACGAACCCGTACCTCTTCAGGCGCGCCCGGTCGGCCGCCGAGGAGGATGCGGTGAGCTGGAGGAGTTCCGCGTAGATGCCCCCGGAGGCGGCGAGCTCGTCGGGGGAGCCGATCTCGTCGACGACGCCCTCGTGCAGGGTGATGATCTTGTCGACGCCCGCGATCGTCGACAGCCGGTGCGCGATGATCACCGTCGTGCGGTTCTTCATCAGCTCGTCCAGGCCCGCCTGGACAGCGCGCTCGGACTTGGTGTCGAGGGCGGAGGTGGCTTCGTCGAGAAGCAGCACCGGCGCGTCTTTGAGCATGGCGCGCGCGACGGCGACGCGCTGCTTCTGGCCGCCCGACAGGCGCAGCCCTCGCTCGCCGATGACGGTGTCGTAACCCTGGGGGAAGCGGACGATGAAGTCGTGCGCGTTGGCGCGGCGGGCGACCTCGAACACCTCCTCGTCGGTGGCGTCGGGGCGGCCGTAGGCGATGTTCTCGCGGATGGTGCCGGAGAACAGCGACGCCTCCTGGAACACCACGCCCACGCTGGCGCGCAACTCCGCGGCGGACAGGTCGGTGACGTCGCGGCCGCACACCCGCAGGTGACCGTCGGACACGCGGTACAGGCCGAGCAGCAGGTTGACCAGGGTGGACTTGCCTCCGCCGGACTCGCCGACCAGGGCGATGGTCTCGCCCTCCGCCGCCTGGAAAGTGACGTCGCGGATGACAGGTTCGCCGGGGAGGTACTCAAAGGACACGCCGTCGAACTCGATGACCGGGGAGCCCGGGACCGGGACGACCGGCGAGGTCGGGGTGAGGTCGAGCACCGGTACGCCGGAGGCCTCGGTGGCGGCCACGAGCCCGGCGTTGGCGGTGGGCTCGAACTCCTCCTCCATGACCTTGAAGTAGTCCTTCGATCCGGCGATGGCGCGCTGCGCGGCGTCGACGATCCAGCTCATCATGAACACCGGCTGCTTGGCCATGTTCACCAGCTGGATGAGCATGACCATGTCGCCGAGCGTGAAATAGCCGTTGATGGTGCGGAAGAACAGCACCAGGTAGATGCCGAAGAAGATGACGTTGAGCGCCGCGCCGCGGGCGGTGTCCATCGTGTGCCACCAGCGGGACTGCGGCCGGGTGATCTCCACCGTCCGGCCGTAGCGTGTGCCGAAGTCGTTGAGTTCGCGCACCTCGGAGACGAAGGACTTGACCACCTTCACCTGGCCGATGACCTCGGCGAAACGGCCGTTGGCCACGTCGATCTGCTCGTTCTTCTGCCCCTCCAGCTTCTGCCAGCGCTTTGAGGTCAGCGTGGTCAGCCACATGTAGATGGGGAAGAGCAGGGCCAGCAGGACCGTCAACGGCCAGTAGTACCAGGCGGTGATCGCCAGGACCGCGACCACCTGGATCAGCATGGGGAAGAAGCTGTTGGAGAAGGACTGCAGGAACTGCGTGATCGAGGTGATGGAACGGTCCAGCCGGGCGATGACGGTTCCGGTGACCTGGTTGTCGAAATACCGCTGCGGCAGCGCCAGCAGCTTCGCGTAGTAGCGGGTCGACAGGATCTGCCGCATCCGCATGGCCATGACGTCGCCGATGTAGCCGCCGATGTTGTGCATGACGGTGTTCGCCAGGTCGGCGACCAGCAGGCCGACCGCCAGCAGCAGCAGGGTGGTGGTCACGTCGGCGACGGTGTTGTCGCCCTGCAGGGTGGCCACGATCGTGTTGGTGGCCTCGCGCAGGATGAAGGGCGAGACCAGCCCGAGTGCGGCGGCGGCCGTGGAGATGAGCACCACGCCGAGGTAGTACGGCCACAGGGCGGAGGCGCTCCGGAGGATACGTGCTAGAGAGTTCAACGTGGGGGACTTTCCGTGTTCTTGAGTTGTCCGGCCGCGACGGAGGTCGCCGGCCGGCGAAGGTGCGGCCCCGGGTGGGGGCCGCGGTGAAAGATCAACGCGCCGACATGCGGAGATCTGCGCTCACGGCCTCGGGCGCTGGTTAGACTGTGGGATAGTCGGGGACATTTCCCGTGACATCCTAGGCCGGAACACAACGGAGGCACCGTGAGACGATACCGCCCGGGCATCAGCTCCACCCTAATCCTCGCCACTGCGCTGCTGGTCACCGCCTGCGGCAGCGACGGTGACGGGCAGAGCGTAGCGGAGTCCATCGAGGTCACCACCTCGGAGACTCCCGTGGCTGAAGCGCGCCAGGTCGAGCCGAAGGTGGCGGATCGTCTGCGCGGCGCCACCACCGACCCCGGGCTCAACGTCGAGTGGAGCTACCAGGGTGTGCGTTCCGGACAGTACAGCGGCAGCGTGGTCACCGTCCTGGTGCGCAACCTCAACGACGAACCCCTCTCGCCCGACGACCTTCCCGAGCCGAAGCTGACCTACAACTCCGGCGGCGGCACCATGGTCGACGCCACCCCCATCGCCGACGACGAGACCGAACGGTCCCTGGGCCTGGACCTCCCGCTCGGGGCGGGCGCCTCCGCGAACATCCAGTACGCCTTCGAGGTTAGCCCCGGCAACCTCTGGGACGCGGAACTGCGCGTGGGCAACGTCATCTTCGAGGGCAACCTCAACTACTGACACCCCGCCCGAAGAAAATTCGCGGTCCCGGGAACCGGCGGGCGCTTTCCGGAGTCTAAGTGTGTCGGGTGCGGAGATTCCCCGCACCCTCGACCACCACACGAGGGGACCCCATGCCCGCCCGCCGACTCCTGTCCATCGTCCTCGCGGCGCTGGCGCTCACCGCCTGCTCACCGGCCGCCCCGCTTATCGACGTCACGTCGTCCCCCTCGTCGGCGACCTCCGTCCCCGTCGAGCCCGCGGCGCAACCACTCGAGCTGGGGGACTTCGACCCCGAGGGCGACTTCGAGGTCTTCAACCCGTGCACCGAGATCCCGCCGGAGGTCCGCGCGGCCGCTGGCTTGGGGGAGCCTGTCGGGACGCCATTCAGTGATCAGGGGAAGTCGGAGAGTTGCTCTTTCGAATCACTTGATCCAGAAATCCGTGGCTTCTTCGCGCTAGCAGGTGACAAAATTCCAAGAAGCCGCATTTTGGAGAGGAAGCTCTTTATTTCGCCCGCCGCTGAATCTGCTGTTCCGGATGTCTATCTCCATCACATGGGGACCGGAGCGCCAGATGAATGCAGCGCTGCAGTACACACCACTCGAGGACGCTTCGTCGTTCATTACATGGAAACTCTTTCGACACAAGGCCGCGAGAGTCTCTGCTCTCAGGCCGTGCAAAAGCTAGAAATGATCCATCAACTTTTGGGGGAAGACAGTGGAGATTCTCATTGACCATAGTTCTATTCTCGGGGGAGTCGAGAAGCTACAGTCAATCGGTGCAAATGCCCGCAATGCAGTCTACGAAGCGAGCCTGACGAGTTTGAACGGCAGCTTCTCCGGCGTCTCGGGCCTGGACCAACTCGGCGGGGGCCACGGCGGCGTCATCAACGGCGGGGCGGGTTCCGCGATCACGGTGCTTCAGTCCTACGCGGAGCAGGTGGAGTGGCTGAGCGGGGCGCTGGCTGCGAGCTATCAGGCGCTGACCGGGCAGAATGCTTTCGTGGCGCGGGGGATGGACCTCGCTGATGAAGGGGGAAGTGTCGGCGCGGACGGGGTGAGTTTCCCGTCGCGCCCGCGGCCCAGGTTCGAGAACTTCAGCTTCATGCCGCCGATGGTGCTGCCCGCGTTGTCGATCGAACAGCTGTCGGCGGATTTCTCGGCGACCAGAATCGCGGAGTGCGTCGCAGCCTCCAGGCTGTGGCATTCCTTGTCTGCGGAAACCGCGGCTATCGCGCAGAGTCTGGATGCGGTGGCGCAGGATCTGGCGGGGAGCAACAGGGGAGAGGTGATCGAGGCGGCGATCGACAAGATCGCGCAGGTCGCCCGCGCCGGAGACACCTTCGCGCAGAACTCGCGGATCATGGGCTCCTCGGTGGAGCGGCTCTCGGCGATCAAACAGGACGGTGCCCTGAAGGTGAACTTCACCCGCACCGCGCTGGCCGCGATTGTGGACCCGGTGCAGCGGATGGCTGCGGAACAGTCCTTCCTGCAGTCCTTCCCGGCGATGTACATGCCGTCGGTGGCGACGGGTATCCCGCCGATCCGCAATCTCATGGTGATGGATCCGGCGGCGGATGGCGGCGGGGCCATCGCCCTGGGGATGGACGACGTGGCGGGCAAGGGTTCGAAGCACGACGCCAGCGGACACCGGGCACCGGGGGCGGCCCTGGACGCACTGACATCGGTGCAGCGGGCGATGGGCGCGGGCGACTTCGGGACGGTGCAGGCCGGCGTCGACAGCCTGGCCGGAGTACACGGCGGGGAAATCGTGCAGGCGGGGGAGCTGGGCACAGCGGCGGCTTCGGCGGGGACGTTGACTGCCCCTCCGGGGGTCGGATCGATGGGGGCGGCGCCGCTCGGTGCGGGCGGAGCCTCCGCTGCCGGCACCGGCCAGGTCCTGGGCGGGCCGGTGCCCGTGGGCGGGCTGGGCAACATCGGCAATGCCGTCACCACAGCAGCCGGTGCCGCGCGGGGTCCGTTGTCCTTCGGTTCCGGGACCCCGCCGGCTGGCGCGCCGGGTGGTGGTGCGGCGGCGGCCGGTGCCCGGTCGGGCAGGGTCGGCGGGATCGCCAACGGGTGGGGCGCGGGCAGCGGCCCAGGCGGCGGCCGTGCGTCGGGCATTGCGGGCACTGCGGGTTCGGCGGTGGCGGGCAACGGGGCTGGTGCCGGGGGAGTAGCGCGGCAGCCGGCCGGGGTGCCGATGACAGCGGGGGCGGGGCAGGGGGCGGCGTCGAGAAGCACGGGCGCGCCGGCTGGCCGCGGGATGATGCCGATGATGGGTGCGCCGATGGCGGGGCAGGGGCAGTCGAAGCCTGCGAAGGTGCGGACGGTGACGTCGGCGGTCGAGGAGGACGACAACGTGGCGGCGCTGCTCGGTGAGAGCAAGCCGGTGGTGCCGGGTGTGATCGGGGCGTGGGCCCGGGGCTGAGCACGGTGCATTCCAGGTAGGGTTTGGGGCATGAATCACGACGTTGAACTGGTGGTCCTGGCCGACGAGCAGGGGCAGGCCATCGGTACCGCGCCGAAGGCCACGATCCACACCCGGGACACTCCGCTGCATTTCGCCTTCTCCTGTTATCTGCTCGATGAGGAGGGTCGGCTGCTGCTGACCCGCCGGGCGCTGGGCAAGAAGGCGTGGCCGGGTGTGTGGACCAACAGTTTCTGCGGGCATCCCGGCCCGGGGGAGAGCAACGAGAAGGCGGTCCTCCGGCGCAGCGTCGAGGAACTCGGTTTCGCGGAGGGCGATGTCACCGACATCGTCGCGGTGCTGCCGGAGTTCCGCTACCGTGCGGTGGATTCCAGCGGCATCGTGGAAAACGAGTTCTGCCCCGTCTACGTCGCCCGGTTGAACCGCGGCGGGCAGCCTGCCCCGGTGGCGGAGGAGATCGACTCCCTGGTGTGGGCGGACCCGGCCGCCGTGATCGCGGCGGTCGACGCCACCCCCTTCGCCTTCAGCCCCTGGCTGGTGGAGGAGCTGGCGGAGCAGCGCCTGCGGGACGCACTCCTCGGGAGCTAGCCGCGGCTACGCCCGGCGGTGGAACGTGGAGAGCGGCATCTCTGCGAAGTGGGGCACGAAGGTCTCCCGGAACCAGGTGAGGAAGTCCCCGAGGTTCCTGCCGCCGTGGTCGGGGGCACCGGGGAGGTCGAGGGTCTCCTGGCACGCGGTGTCCAGGATGAAAAGACATATGGCGTGCGTGGGTGTGGGTTCGCCGTAGCCTTCGAAGAAGGAGCTCATCGTCTTGGTGAACCAGGAGAGTTCGTAATTGCAGGCCGAGAAGATGGAGCTCTGCAGAGTGGCCAGGTCGTGGAGCGGGGATCTCATGGAGGTATGTTCCCGGTGGCGGAGCCGGACATCACCCTGCCAGCCGCCGACGATGCAGCGGTTTTTCTGGTGCCAGATGCATGTGGCCGTGAGGTTGCCGTGGATGCGTTGGACGAGCATCTCGCCGGTGATGCTGCGGTAGCTCTCGCGGATCCAGGGGGCGTGGGCGGCCAGGCCGGGAATCCGGGGCAGGAAACCGTCGAGGCGTTCCTCCAGGTGCCGGCCGATGACCTCGGCGGGCACCCACCGGTGGGGGAACGCCAGGAGGAGGGCGTCGTGGACGTAACGGATGGTCTGCCCGACCTCAACTGAGTCCTCGTGGGAGAAGTACTGGGCCGCGATGCGCGCGGCGGTCAGGTCGTGGCCGGTGGGGCCGGAGGGGGTCCGGCGGCAGGTGCCCAGGATGTAGTGCCGGCCGTGGACCTCCACCTCGATGCGTCCCACGAGTTCGGGGGCGTGTGGCCCGATGAGGTTGCTGAGCATCTCCAGGTCGGAGGCGTTGGTCGGCCAGACCCGGCGGTAGCTGCTGAAGCGGTAGCGTTCGGTGCCGTCCTCGTCGACGAGGCTCATCTCGATGTGGTCTGCGGTTTCTATCCCCGCCCGGCAGCTCAGCCCGGTCAGTACCGTGCCCAGGAGGGTGCCGGCGCCCAGGGTCCTGCCCTGTGCCAGCGCCGCCCCGAATTTCTCGGCGAGGCCGTCCAGGGGCCGCATCCCCGTGTCGTCGAAGAAGAACTGGTGCAGAGATTCGTCGCCCGGCCGGCCCGAGGTCATGAGGACGTGGCTGCCGCCCGGAACGGGGGTGGAGACGACCACGGTGAGTTCGGCGGGATCCGGGGATCCGTCCCGCGGCCGGGCCTGCTCCGGCCCGGGCTGCCCTGTCGAGGGCGGTTCCTCTGGACTCTCCACTATGCGGTCCTTTCATCGGGCGGGCGAGAATGCCTCCCGGACCATTTTCAGCGTATCTTCCATCAAGATTACGTCATTGTTTGCGATGTTGAGTACTTGGGTCTTTCGCCCGGTTGCCGGATCGTGCGCGGCCCAGTCGGGGGCGTTTCCGCGGACGAATCCCACAAATAGCTCACGGCCGGCATCCGTTTGCGCCTCCGGGGCCAACCCGAAGAGGTGGGGGATCTCCGCGCAGTGCAGGGCCGGGCGCGGGCCGGCGACGAACTCCGCCAGCCACACCGGCCCCGGCGCCTCCTCGGCGGCCTGGGAGACCCAGCGCCGGTTCGCGGAATCCCCGATGAGGCGGCCCATCGGGCGCTCCGGATCCAGCTCCAGGACCGAACGCAGGTACGACGCCACCGATCCGCGCACCCCCATGCGGCGGGCGAGGAGCCGGACCATCGCCGGGCCGAGCCCTTTCGCGTCGACGGCCCGGCCGGCGGGCATGTCGTAGTGCTCGTCGCGGGTGGAGGTGAGCAGGATCGGCAGCTCGGTGAGTTCGGCGCCGTCGAATCCGGCCGGCCCCAGCGCCATGTCGAGGCCGTGGATGGTGCGGAACCGGTCGTAGGCGCGGGCCAGGACCTCGGGCTTCTCCGCCGCCAACCTGCTCAGGGACACCCGCGTCACCGGTTTGCCCAGCACCATCCGCAGCGATCCCTTGCGCTGCTCGAAGCTCTGCCGGGGGAAGCACGGCGACATGGCGATGATGCGCCGGAAAGCGCCGCGGTAATGGTCCCGGCGGGCGAGCCACAGCGCGACGGTCGCGCCGGCGGACTGGCCGACGAGGGTGACGTTGGTGGGGTCGCCGCCGAAGGCCTCGATGTTGCGCTGCACCCATTCCAGGCCGAGCTGGCAGTCGTCGATGCCGCGGTAGTGGTTCGGTTCGTCGTCGTGGAAGCGGGCGAAGCCCTCGAGCTTCACGCGGTATCCGACGTGCACGGTGACGATGCCGTCGCGGGCGTTCGGGGCGCCGTCGGCCCGGCGGTCGCCGTGGGTGCCGTACTCGAAACGCCCGCCGTGGATGTAGACCACCACCGGCAGGTCCGCCAGCTCCCTGGCGCCCGCCGGGGCGACGACCGACAGGGCGACGGTGTCGGGGCGGTGGACGGTGGCGTCGATAAGCGAAAGCTGTTCGCGCGGGAGGCGCCGCGCATCCTCGAAGGGGCCGGGGATGACGGAGTAGGGGATCGAGTGGAAACGGGCGATCTCCCCGTCGCTGCGGCCCGTGATTTTTCCTGCGGCGCAGGTGACGGTCACCCGCTCGTGGTCAGTCATGGCGTCCACGCTACTACCATCGACAGGCATGACCTCGAACCCCTTGCTCGCCCCCTCTCCCCTGCCGTACCAGCTGCCCGACTTCCGGGCGATCCGCCTCGAGCACGCCGTCGAGGCCGTCGACGTCGCCCTGGCGGAGCAGCGGGCCGAGATCGCCGCCATCACCGCCCGCCCCGGGGCCCCGACGTGGGAGGACACCGTCGAGGCCCTCGAGTCCTCCGGTGCGGCGCTCGACCGCGTCACCGCCTGGCTGTTCAACCTGCAGGGCACCGACTCCACCGAGGAGATGGACGCCGCGATCTCGGAGATCGTGCCGCGCCTGTCCGCGCATTCGGACGCCATCTACCAGTACGGGGCGCTCTACCAGCGGCTTCTCGACGTCCCCGTGCCCGACGACGCCGAATCCGCCCGCCTCCACGAGCTGCTGCTGCGCCGTTTCACCCGCCGCGGCGCCGACCTGGACGCCGCCGGCAAGGCCCGCCTCGCCGAGATCAACCAGCGCCTGAGCACCCTCTCGGAGCAGTTCGGCCGCAGCCTGCTCGCCGACACCCGGGAGCTCGCCGTGCTTTTCGACGACCCCGCTGCGTTGGCCGGATTGTCCGATTCCCGCATCGCCTCCGCGAAGGCCGCCGCGGAGGAAGCGGGTAAGGAGGGGTGGCTGATCCCCGTCGAACTTCCCACCGTCCAGTCGGACCAGCTGGTCCTGACCAACCCCGAGGCGCGGGCCGCCCTCTACGAGGCCTCCCAGCGCCGCGGCGTCGAATCCAACCGCGCCAACCTGATGGAACAGGTGCGCCTGCGTGCCGAGCGCGCCCGGCTCCTGGGCTACGGCACCCACGCCGACTACGTCATCGCCGAGGAGACCGCCGGCACCGCCGGAGCAGCCCGCTCCCTGCTCTTCGACCTCGCGCCGGCCGCCGCCGCCAACGCCGACGCCGAACGCAAACTGGCCGGCGAACTCGCCGGCGAGGACCTCGCGGCCGCCGACTGGCCCTACTGGCAGGCGAAGGTCCGCGAGCGCGACTACTCCCTCGACGAGGAGGAGCTGTCGAAGTACTTCCCGCTCGACCGCGTGCTCGTCGACGGCGTCTTCCACGCCGCCCACCTCCTCTACGGCATCACCGTCATCCCCCGCGGGGACCTGCACGGCTACGCCGAGGGCGTGGACGTCTGGGAGGTGCTCGACACCGACGGCGAAGGCCTCGGACTGCTGCTCACCGACTACCGGGCGCGGCCCTCCAAGCGCGGCGGCGCGTGGATGACCTCCTTCGTCCGCCAGTCCCGCCTGCTGGGCACCCGCCCGGTGGTGGTCAACGTCATGAGCATCACCCACCCCGTCGACGGCTCCCAGCCGCTGCTGACCGTCGACCAGGTGACCACCCTCTTCCACGAGTTCGGCCACGCCCTCCACGGCCTGCTCTCCGACGTGCGTTACCCCACCCTGGCCGGCACCAACGTCCCCCGCGACTGGGTGGAATTCCCCTCCCAGATCAACGAGAACTGGGCCTTCGACCCCTCGGTCGTGCGCAACTACGCCCGCCACGTCGACACGGGGGAGACCATCCCGGCCTCACTTCTCGACGCCGTCACCGCCTCCCGCCAGTTCGGCCAGGGCTTCGCCACCTCCGAGTACCTCGCCGCCGCGATCATCGACCTCGCCTGGCACTCCCTGACCCCGGAGCAGGCGGCCGCGGTATCGGACATCGAACGCTTCGAGCAGGATGCCCTCGAGGAAGCCGGCCTCATCGTCGACGAGCTCGCCCCCCGCTACCGCTCCACCTACTTCAACCACATCTTCGGCGGCGGCTACTCCGCCGGCTACTACTCCTACCTGTGGGCGGAGGCCCTCGACGCCGACGGCTTCGACTGGTTCGCCCAGGCCCCCGATCTGCGGGAGGCGGGCGAGCAGTTCCGCAGCCACATCCTCTCCCGCGGGGCCTCCCTCGACTACGCCGACGCCTTCCGGGCCCTGCGCGGCCGCGACAAGGACGTCGCCCCGCTGCTGCGCCGCCGCGGCCTCGCGGGCGTGGCGCTGGGCACGTCATGAACGTGATCCTCACCGCGCCCCTGTGGCTCCAGGTGCCCCTGGTGATGGCCATCGCAGTGCCGTTGGCCCTCGTCGCGGCGGTCGCCCTCGTCCGGCTTATCGACGCCCTCTTCCTCGTCACCGAGCGCACCTGGCAGGCCACAGCCGGTGCCGACCGCACCGACGACTAAGCTGACTTCCCAGTCGTCGATTCACCCGAACCAGGAGCGTGCCACATGGCCAACCCCGAGGAACTGCGCAAGCAGGACCAGAAGCTGCCCAAGGCCAAACGGAAGTACCCGCAGTCGCGTGTCACCCAGTCGCTGTGGATCCTGCTGGCCATCGTGGTGGTGGCCTGGCTGATCAGCATGATCTGAGCGGCTGCCCGGCTGGCACGGACTCCGCGAGGAGGACCCTGCGAGGACGACCCCGCGAGGAGCCCGTGAGCGGCACTCCTCGCGGGGTCTGCGCCGTCACCGGGGGTCCTCGCGTGGTCCTCCTCGCGGGGTGTAACTCAGGGGCAGGGGAGCTGCCCGCCTACCCGCGCTTGCTGGCCTCCGCGATGCGGTGGAACAGCTCCACGTCGGCCAGGTCCTCGATGAGGACGGGGTTGCCCTCCCCGTCGCAGAGCGGGACGCACCAGTTGGGGTACTGGTCGCTGTTGGTGCCGGGCTGGTTCTGGGAGCGGACGTCGCCGACCATGTCCACCAGCGAGATGCAGTTCAACGCGGAGGGGGTGCCGGCGATGAAGCGGTGGATGCCCACCATGAGTTCGTGGGTGTCGCCGCGCTCGTCGCGGGCCAGGCCCTCGAACCGGGTGTCGGCGAGTTCGGTGCCCTCGAAGCAGCCGGTTTCGCGGATGCGGTCGAGAACCTCGGCCTGCCATTCCAGGTCCTCGGCGTCCTCCACCGCGACGTCCCGGGTGAACAGACCCAGCCGTTCGCGCAGCGTGATGTGCTCGCCGGCGAGGAAGGCCGCGGTCGGGGGGAGGTCGTGGGTGGTCACGGAGCTCAGGGCCAGCTGACGGTACTCGTTCTGCAGGCGCGGGCCTTCGACGGTGGGGGAGCCCTCGAACCACAGGATCGAGGTGCCCATCACGCCTTTGGCGGCCAGGACGTCCTGGACCCAGGATTCGAAGGTGCCCAGGTCCTCGCCGACGACGACGGCGCCGGCGCGTTCGGCCTCCAGGGCGAGGATGCCGACGAGTGCCTCGTGGTCGAAACGCACGTAGGTGCCGGTGCTCGGGTGCTGCATGCGGGGCATGACGAAGAGCCGGAACAGGCCGAGGATGTGGTCGACGCGGATGCCGCCGGAGTGGCGCAGCACGGTCGAGAGGAGGTTGCGCCAGGGGCGGTAGCCGGCCTCCGCCAGGCGGGCCGGGTGCCACGGCGGCTGGGACCAGTCCTGGCCCTGCTGGTTGTAGTTGTCCGGCGGGGCGCCCACGGACACGTCGGGGGCGAGCCAGGGTTCGAGGTTGTGGGCGTCGGCGCCGCCGGGGTGGACGCCGACCGCGAGGTCTGCCATGATGCCGATCTTCATGCCGGCGGCGGTGGCGCGGGCCTGGGCGGCGGCGAGCTGCTCGTCGCAGAGGAACTGCAGCCACATGTAGAAGTTGATCAGGTCGTTGATCGGCGGGATGATCGCGTGGGCGCGGGGGGCGTGGATCTGCTCGATCTCGCGCTGGGCGCACCAGGCGGCGAAGTCGACGAGGCCCTGGCCCTCGCGCTCGATGTAGGCGCGGAACTCGGCCTCCCGCTCGGGGGTGCGGCCGCGACTGTGCATCTCGTGCAGGACGTCGAGTTTCGCCTGGTAGATGGGGTTGCGCTCGATGTAGCCGCTGGTGCGGTTGATCTCGCTGAGCTCCTCGCCGAGCTCGAGGACGTCGGCACGCGTCGCCTCGTCCAGCTGGGACAGCTCGGGGATGTCCTCGATGCGCAGGTAGATGGGGTTGATGAAGCGGCGGGTGGTCGGCAGGTAGGGCGAGTCCTCGGCCGGGGGGAAGGGCTCCGCGGCGTGCATGGGGTTGACCAGGAGGAAGTCGGCGCCGGCTTCCTTGGCCAGCACCTCGGCGAGCAGGCCCATGTCGTGGAAGTCGCCGATGCCCCAGGAGTTACGCGAGCGCACGGAGTACATCTGCGCCATGACGCCGGTGGCCGGCTCGTTGACGAACACGTCGGTGGTGGACAGGCGGTCCGGGGTGATGATCAGGGCGCATTCGTGGCGGGTCTCGCCGGAGTGCAGCTCGATGGTGTGCCAGCCCAGGGGAAGGTCGTCCGGGAGGCGGAAGGTCGCCTCGCCCCACTCCTGGCCGTCGACGGTGACCGGCGGGTTCCAGTTCTCCTCCTGGCGGGCCTCGCGGGTGGAGCCGTCCTCGAGGATGATGCGCACGTCGGCGGGTGCGCCGTGGTGCACGTGGACGTTGAAGGTCCGGGCGTCGCCGGACACCGCCACCACGCTCGCCGGCAGCGGCCGGACCGACTCTGCCTCGCGGTGCGCGGCGAGCACGGCGGCGAGTTCTTCGGCGTCGGGGGCGTCGGAAAGCGTCACGCCGAGGGCGCGCAGCGTTGTCAGCAGCGTGTCCTCGGTGACGATGATCTCCTCGCCGTCGCTGGCGGTGTAGCGCGTGGCGACGCCGTGGGCGTCCGCGAGTTCTCTCAGCACGTCCTGGTTAGTCACACCGGACATCCTGCCACCCCGGTGAGTGTTTCGCTGGTACTCCCCGCGCGTGGCAGAAACCTCCGCCCCATAAACCGGGTTCCCAGGGGTAGCGTTGTGAGAAACGCAACACCACGCCCCGACGCGAGAGGACGCACCCACCGTGCAGGAGTTCCACAGCCCCGCCGAATACGACATCGCCCCCGGCGAGACGTGCCTGACCGCCATGATCGACACCGCGCGGCGCTACCCGCACGGCGTGATGTTCACGCGCCCCGCCAATTACGAGTGGGTCAGCGTCACGTCCGAGGAGTTCGTCGCGGAGGTCTACGACGTGGCTCGCGGCCTGATCGCCTCCGGCGTGCAGCCCGGCGACCGGGTGGCGTTGATCTCCGCGACCCGCTACGAGTGGTCCCTGCTCGACTTCGCCATCTGGGCCGCCGGCGCGGTGAGCGTCCCGGTGTACCCCTCGTCGTCGCTGTCGCAGATGCAGTGGATCATCGAGGACTCCGGTGCGGTGCTGGCGGTCACCGAGACCCGCGACCACACGGAGCTCATCTCGCACCTCGTCCTGCGGGAGGACGGCACCCCGGGGCTGCAGGGTTCCCCCTCGCAGCTGCGGAGGGTCCTGGAGATCAACTCCTCGGCGATCGCCACCCTCAAGTTCGAGGGGCGGGAGATCGACCCGGCGGAGGTCGACGCCCGCATCGCCGGCACCGACACCGACTCCCTGGCCTCCCTTGTCTACACCTCCGGCACCACCGGCCGACCGAAGGGTTGCCGGCTGACCCACCGCAACTGGCTGGCCGAGGTCCGCGCCATCCTCTCCCACCCGGTCGGCGGCATCGCCCACCCGGGCACCCGGGCGCTGACCTTCCTGCCGCTCGCGCACGTCCTGGCCCGCGCCGTGTCCCTCGCCCTGGTCGTCGGCGGCGCGACGCAGAACCACTGGTCGGACTTCTCCACCCTGTCCGTGGAGTTCGCCCGCTCCCGCCCGAACCTCATTCTCGGTGTGCCGCGCGTCTTCGAGAAGGTGCGCAACTCCGCCGCGAGCAACGCCGCCGACGGCGGTCCGCTCAAGGCCAGGATCTTCGCGCGGGCGGAGAAGACCGCCGTGGAGTACTCCCGCGCGCTGGACGCTCCGGAGGGGCCGTCGCGGGCGCTCGTCGCGAAGCGGAAGCTCTACGACAAGCTCGTCTACTCCAAGATCCGCGCCGCGGTCGGCGACTCGGTGAAGTACTGCATCACCGGCGGCTCCGCCATGAGCCACGACCTGCTGCACTTCTTCCGCGGCATCGGCATCCCCATCTACGAGGGCTACGGGCTCACCGAGACCGCCGCGGCCGCCGCCGTGGACTTCGAGGACCAGAAGATCGGCACCGTCGGACGCCCGATGGGCGGCGTGACCGTCCGCATCAACGACGCCGGTGAGATCCTGGTCAAGGGCCCCATCCTCTTCGACGGCTACTGGAACAACGAGGCGGCCACCGCCGAGTCCATGGAGGACGGCTGGTACAACACCGGCGACCTCGGTGAACTCCTCGACACCGGGCACCTGGTCATCACGGGCCGCAAGAAGGACCTCATCGTCACCGCCGGCGGCAAGAACATCTCGCCCGGCCCCATGGAGGATTCGCTGCGCGCCCACCCCCTGATCTCCCAGGCGATGATCGTCGGCGACGGCAAACCCTTCGTCGGCCTGCTGGTCACCCTCGACGAGGACGCGCTGCTGCGCTGGAAGCTCAACCACAACATCCCGGAGAACAAGTCCGTCGCGGAGCTGGCCACCGACCCCGCCCTGCGCGCCGAGATCCAGGACGCCGTGAACACCGTCAACGCCACCGTCTCCCAGACGGAGGGCATCAAGAAGTTCTTCATCCTCGACCGGGATCTCACCGAGGAGGAGAACGAACTCACCCCGACGATGAAGGTCAAGCGCAATGTCGTCGCCCAGCGCTATGCGGACGCTATCAACCACCTGTACAAGCGCTGACAGCGTCCCCCGGCGAGTCTGCCCGGCCCGCCGGTGCGCGTGGCTTAAAGTCATGCCAACAACGTCGACGGATAGGGGGTAGCCCACGATGCAGAAGATCGCCGCCGAGCTTCGCCACCGCGAGCTCACCCAGGAGATCTACAACATCGGCGACGAGGTCGCCGAGTACATCGAGCACCTCCTCGAGGCGGTCCGCGACTGGGATTCCGAACTCACGCACGACTGCCTCGCCGAGTTCGAGGAGATCCTCTCCGACGCCCGCCGGGACTCCCGCCAGATCGTCGGCGAGTTGCTCGGCCTGCGTCAGGCGCTGACCAGCGGCGTCCGCGCGGGGATTCTCTCCGCCACCGCTGCGGCCGGCGCGAAGCTCATCGAACCCGAGCTTCTCGACGCCCCCTCCCTCGACGAGCTCTTCCCCCTCACCTCCCCGGTCAACGTCACCGGCCTTTCCGAGGCGCTGAACGCCCGCACCGAACTCGTCGTCGAGCACCTCGGGGAACTGGTCGCCTGGGTCCTCGACCAGACCAAGCTCGTCGCCGGCAACCTCGACGCCGTCAGCCTCCCGCACCTTTACGCCCGCGTGGGCACGCACGTCAACGCGACCGTCGAAGGCTGGCTGCACACCGTCGCCGACGCCCACCCCTCCTACGCCCGCGGGATGCGCGGAAACCACACCCCGGAGTTCCTCGCCGAGCGTGCGCGTATCGACGCCGTCGTCGCCCGCGTCTCCGCCAAACGTGCCCAGCGGGGTGCGGCCAGCTAACGTGGCGTAGATGTTCGGCGTCTACGTCCACGTTCCTTTCTGTTCCACCCGTTGCGGCTACTGCGACTTCAACACCTACACCCCCGGCGAGCTCGGCACCTCCGCCTCGCCCGCCTCCTACCTGGATGCCCTGGGCCGCGAGCTCGCTCTCGCCGCGCCCCAGGGCCGCCCCGCCGACACCGTCTTCATCGGCGGCGGCACCCCCTCCCTGCTCGGTGCCGCCGGCCTGACCCGCGTGCTCGACATGGTCCGCGACTCCTTCGGCCTGGCCCCCGGCGCCGAGGTCACCACCGAATCCAACCCCGAGTCCGTCTCGCCGGAGTTCTTCTCCGGGCTGCTGGAGGCCGGCTTCACCCGCGTCTCCCTCGGGATGCAGTCCGCCTCGTCCTCGGTGCTGCGCGTCCTCGACCGCACCCACACCCCCGGCCGCGCCGTCGACGCCGCACGCGAGGCCCGTGCCGCTGGCTTCGACCACGTCAACCTGGACATGATCTACGGCACGCCCACCGAGACTGACGACGACGTCCGCCGCACCCTCGACGCCGTCCTCTCCGCGGACGTCGACCACGTCTCCGCCTACTCGCTCATCGTCGAGGACGGCACCGCCATGGCCCGCAAGGTCCGCCGCGGCGAACTGCCCGCACCCGACGAGGACGTCTACGCCGACCGCTACGAGATCATCTCCTCCCGCCTCGAGGAGTCCGGCTTCGACTGGTACGAGGTCTCCAACTGGGCCAGGCCCGGCGGCGAGTGCCGCCACAACGAGATCTACTGGCGCGACGGCGACTGGTGGGGGGCCGGCCCCGGCGCCCACTCCCACCTGGGCAACCGCCGCTTCCACAACGTCAAACACCCCGCCCGCTACGCCTCCGTCCTGGCCGCCGGCGAGCTGCCGATCGCCGGGGAGGAGCTGCTCAGCGACGCCGATCGCCACACCGAGAAACTCATGCTCGGCCTGCGCCTGCGCGACGGCATCCCGGCGGGCTGGATCGCGCCGGAGGGCCACGCGGTCGTCGAGAAGCATGTCGCGGGCGGCCTCCTGCGGCACGTCGGCGACCGGATCGCGCTCACCGACGCCGGCCGGCTGCTCGCCGACGGCATCATCACCGACATCCTCGTCGCCGAGGAGGCCTGACCTTCCGGTTCGTACCCCCTTAAGTCCTCGTCGCGGGTGCGGGCGGGTCCTTGCGGGGGTACGAAATGCCGCCCCGCGGGAACCTTGCACCCCCTCCGGCAGTCCAACTGTGGTGGAAAGGGGTTCACATGGGGGAGATACTCACCACGGCAGACCTGCGCGCCCGGGGCGTGCACGCGAAGAAGATCCAGAAACTGATCCGGGAGGGGAAGCTGCACCGCGTGGATCGGGGCGTGTACACGACCCGTCGTCCTGAAGGTGAGCTCCTGCTCAGGGCACTCCAGCGCGCACGGCCGCACCTCGTGTTCACGGGACGGACGGCCTGGGAGCTCCGCAGGAACCGGTCCATCTACGTGCCGGCGACCGCGCTGGTGGCACGGGACCGGTCCCGGCGGGGGAGCGGGTACCTCCGGTTGATCCGGGGGCGGTCGGGCACCACGGAACTCCTGGACGGGATCCGGATCGCCGACCCGTTGCGCACGGCGATGGACATGCCGAGGAACAGGCAGTTGGAGGCGGTGACGTACCTGGAGGGCGAGTACGAGGGCAGGGACGGGCGTGACCGGTTGAAGAAGGCCCTGGCCGCCTATGAACGGGTTCCGGCCGGCATGCGCGTCCTGGTGGATAAAGCAGCAGTGGGCGGGGACTCGGATACGGAGCGGGTGCTGTTCCGGGCGCTGCGGGCGCAGGGGATCGTGATGGAGCAGAACAAGAAGGTGGGAGATTACCGGCGGGACGGGGTACACGAGAAGTCGAAGGTCATAGTGGAGATGAACGGGTACGAGTACCACAGGGGCCGTGGGGTGATGGTCCGGGACTACTGGAAGGCCAACGACGCCGTGATCAGGGGATACACGCATCTGACGTACTCGGATTCCTGCATTGACATGCATCTGAATGAGGTCGTGGCACAGATCGAGGCGGTGATCCGCGGTCGGGCGCAGCCCTGTGGCCCGGTCTGGCATTGGCACCGCATGTATGAGCAGCCGGACTGAGCCGGGGTATGGCAGCGGGGGTAAACGGGGTTACACTGTCAGAACTAGCAACCGAGGGAGGTGAGTGCCAGATGGCTGGTTCGACGGAGATGCGCCGGCAGGAGGTTCTGCAGGCGATCGTGGCGGATTACATCGCCTCCCAGGAACCGGTGGGTTCGAAGGCGCTGCTGGAGCGGCACCGGCTGAATGTGTCGAGTGCGACGATCCGCAACGACATGGCGGTGCTCGAGTCGGAGGGCTACATCGTGCAGCAGCACGCGAGCTCGGGCCGGATCCCCACGGAGAAGGGCTACCGCCAGTTCGTGGATCACATTCATGACCTGAAGCCGTTGTCGGCGCCGGAGCGCCGGGCGATCATCCGGTTCCTGGAGGAGGGCGTGGATCTGGAGGACGTGCTGCGTCGTTCGGTCCAGCTGCTCGCCCAGCTGACCCGTCAGGCGGCGGTGGTGCAGCTGCCGAATCTGAAGATGTCGCGCGTGAAGCACGTGGAGGTGGTGTCGCTCGGTCCGACGCGGCTGCTGCTGGTGCTGATCACGGATTCCGGCCGGGTGGATCAGCGCAACGTGGAGCTCGACGAGCTCATCGACGCCGACGGGGGCCATCTCCTGCGCGACCTGCTCAACGGCGCGCTGGTGGGCAGGACCCTGACGGAGGGATCGACGAGTCTCGTGGAGCTGGCGGCGGACCCGCCGCCGGAGATCCGGAACGCGGTGGTCAGGAGCGCGACGCGGCTGATCGAGACGCTGGTGGAGCAGCCGACGGACCGGCTGATCCTGGCGGGCACGTCGAACCTGACACGTATGGCGCGGGATTTCCCGACGGGTCTGCCCAGTGTCATAGAGGCGCTGGAGGAGCAGGTCACGGTCCTGAAGTTGTTGGCGAACGTGCCGGACCTGGGTAACGTGAGCGTGCTCATCGGCGGGGAGAACGAGGACGAGGATCTGCATGATGCCTCGGTCGTCGCCACAGGTTACGGTTCGGACGGGCACACGCTCGGCGGGCTGGGCGTGGTGGGGCCGACGTTCATGGACTATCCGGGAACAATCTCCAAGGTCTCGGCCGTTGCACGCTATGTCAGCCGCGTTCTGGCTGGCGAGTAAAATTCATTCGATTCTGATTAGCTGACAAAGGAAGTCTCTCTCATCGTGGCACGTGACTATTACGGAATTCTGGGCGTCGACAAGGCTGCGACGGATGCCGACATCAAGAAGGCGTACCGCAAGCTGGCCAGGAAGTACCACCCTGACGTCAACCCCTCCGAGGAGGCGGCGGAGAAGTTCCGGGAGGCGTCGGTGGCGCACGAGGTGCTCACCGACCCGGAGAAGCGCCGCATCGTCGACATGGGCGGGGACCCGATGGAGCAGGGCGGCGGCATGCCGGGCCAGGGCTTCGGCGGGGGCGGCGGTTTCGGGGACATCTTCGAGGCCTTCTTCGGCGGCGGCGCGGGTGGTTCCCGCGGCCCGCGTTCGCGCGTCCAGCCGGGCAACGACGCCCTGCTGCGCACCGCGATCACCCTGGCGGAGGCCTACGCGGGCGTGAAGAAGGACATCACGGTGGATACAGCCGTGCTGTGCGACCACTGCGAGGGCTCCGGTTCGGAGTCCAAGGCCAAGCCGGTGACCTGCGGCGAGTGCCACGGTTCCGGCGAGGTGCAGGAGGTGCAGCGTTCCTTCCTGGGCAACATCATGACCTCGCGCCCGTGCCCGGTCTGCGACGGTTACGGCGAGATCATCAAGGATCCCTGCACCCGCTGCTCGGGCGGCGGCCGCGTGAAGAAGCGCCGCGACCTGGTGGTCAACGTGCCGGCGGGCATCAACAACGGCATGCGCATCCGCATGGCGGGCCAGGGCGAGGTCGGCCACGGCGGCGGCCCGGCGGGCGACCTCTACGTGGAGATCTCCACGCTGCCGCACAAGGTGTTCCAGCGCGACGGCGACAACCTGCACCTGAACGTCTCCGTCCCGTCGGTCGACGCTGCGCTGGGCGCGCAGGCGGACGTCGAGGATCTGGCGGGCAAGACCCTGACCCTCGACATCCCGGCCGGCACCCAGCCGAACGCGCAGATCCGGCTGGCCGGGCAGGGCATGCCGCGCCTGCGCACCGAGGGCCGCGGCGACCTCATCGCGCACGTCACCGTCACCGTCCCGACCGAGCTGGACGACAAGACCCGCGAGCTGCTGGAGCAGATCCGCGAGCACCGCTCCGAGGTCACCAGCGTCGACCACGACGGCGAGGAGTCCGGGTTCTTCTCCCGCCTGCGGGGTAAGTTCCGCAACCGATGAGCCTTCCCGTCTTCGTCCATCCCGGCCCCTTCGACGGCCCGGTCGTCCTCGACGGCGCGGAGGGCCGCCATGCGGTGTCCGTGAAACGCATCCAGGCCGGCGAGCGCATCATGCTCATCGACGGCCTCGGTTCCTTCGCCCGCGTCCTCGTCACCGCCACGCGCGGCAAGGACGAGTTGAGCGGGGAGGTGGAGGAAGGGGGCGTCGACAAGCAGCCGCGGCCGGCGGTGACGGTGGTGCAGGCGTTGCCGAAGGCGGAGCGCTCCGAGCTGGCCGTCGACCTGGCCACGCAGGCCGGGGCGGATGCGATCGTGCCCTGGCAGGCGGAGCGGTGCGTGGCCAGGTGGGCCGGCCCGAAGGCTGCGAAGGGTGTGGCGAAGTGGGAGGCTACGGCACTCGCCGCGGCGAAGCAGTCCCGGCGCACGCGCATCCCGCAGATCCACGAGCCGGTGACCACGGCGCAGCTCGCGGAGCTCATCGCGGGCAAGACGGCGCTGGTCCTGCACGAGGATTCCGCCGTCCCGCTGCGCGAGATCGACCTGGATGCGGATGAGATCGTGCTCATCGTCGGACCCGAGGGCGGCATCGGCCCGGCGGAGCTGCAACGCCTGACGGATGCGGGCGCCCGGGCCGTGCGGCTGGGGCCGGAGGTGCTGCGCACCGCGAGCGCCGCGATGGTGGCGCTGTCGGCCATCGGCGTGCTCACCGGGCGCTGGTAGAGTTCCATCAAACATCACGACAAGAAAGCAGGCGCCGGAGTCCGTGACATCTGAGGTCATCACGAGGAAAGTCGAGGTCGACTCGGCCCACGCCCAGGCGGTGCTCGGCATCAACGACGAGAACCTGCGGGTCCTGGACAACCTGATCGACGCGGACTTCCACGCCCGCGGGCACGTCATCCGGGTCACCGGCCCCGACCACGAGGTCGCGCGCGCCGTGAAGGTGATCGAGGAAATCGAGTCGATCGCGCGCCGTGGGCACGTCATTTCGCCGGATTCGGTGAAGCAGGCCGTCTCGATCGTCACGGTGGAGGCGCCGCAGTCGGTCTCCGAGGTGCTGGCCAGCGACATCGTCTCCCGGCGCGGGCGCACCATCCGCCCGAAGACGCTGGGGCAGAAGGAGTACGTCGACGCGATCGACGACCACACCGTCATCTTCGGCATCGGCCCCGCCGGCTCCGGCAAGACCTACCTGGCGGTGGCGAAGGCGGTGCAGGCGTTGCAGTCGAAGCAGGTCAGCCGCATCATCCTCACCCGCCCGGCGGTGGAGGCCGGAGAGAAGCTCGGCTTCCTGCCCGGCACCCTCAGCGACAAGATCGACCCGTACCTGCGCCCGCTCTACGACGCGCTGCGGGACATGCTCGACCCGGAGATGATCCCCAAGCTCATGGAGGCCGGCGTCATCGAGGTCGCACCCCTGGCCTACATGCGCGGCCGCACGCTCAACGACGCCTTCGTCATCCTCGACGAGGCGCAGAACACCACCCCCGCGCAGATGAAGATGTTCCTCACCCGCCTGGGCTTCGGCTCGAAGATGGTGGTCACCGGCGACATCACCCAGGTCGACCTGCCCACCGGCCAGAAGTCCGGCCTGCGCCTGGTGCGCCACATCCTCCGCGGGGTGGAGGGCATCCACTTCGCGGAACTGTCCAGCAAGGACGTCGTCCGCCACTCGCTCGTCGGCCGCATCGTCGACGCCTACGACTCCTACGAGGAGAACATCCAGCAATGAGCATCGAGGTCTTCAACGAATCCGGCCACGAGGGCGTGAACGAGGAGATGCTCATCGACGTCGCCTCCTTCGCCCTCGGCGAGATGGACATCCACCCCGACGCGGAGGCGTCCATCCACATCGTGGACCTGGCTACCATCACCGACCTGCACGTACGCTGGCTCGACCTGGAGGGCGCCACCGACGTGATGACCTTCCCCATGGACGAGCTCACCCCCGGGTCCGGCTCCGCCCTGGGCGGGCGCCCCGACTCCAAACAGCCCGGCCCGGCGCTGCTCGGCGACATCGTGCTGTGCCCGGAGTTCGCCGCGAAGCAGGCGCTCGCCGCCGGCCACGGCCTCGACCACGAGCTGGCGCTGCTCACCGTCCACGGGTGCCTGCACCTGCTGGGCTACGACCATGCCACGCCCGCCGAGGAAAAGGAGATGTTCGCCCTGCAGAATGAGCTGCTGGCGGACTGGTACGACGACGTCAAGAAGCGCGGTATCACCTACCAGCCCAAGCCCGCCGGCGCGCAAGCGTTCCCCTCGGCCGCCGACCGCCAGGCCCTCGACGAGATCGTGCCGGGCGGCGGATTGCCCGCGATCGGTGAACCCGCCCGGAAGCCCACCGGAGACAAGTAATGGACATCGACGTCGTCTGGCTGGGCACGGTCACCGTCCTCGCCCTGGCCCTGTCCGGCCTGCTGGGCACCGTCGAGTCGGCGGTCAGCTCCATCTCGCGGGCGCGGGTGGAGGCCATGGTCAAGGACGACGTCGCCGGGGCCCGCCCGCTGCTGGAGGTGCTGGACCGGCGCGCCGACCACATCAACCTGCTCATCCTGCTGAAGACGCTCCTCGACGCCACCGCCGCCGTCTTCGCCGCCGCCCTGGCCCGGGAGTACATCGCCTCCGACCTGTGGGCCATCACCCTGGCGATTGTCGCGGTGACGGTGATCAGCTACGCCGTCATCGGCGTGTTCGCCCGCACCATGGGCCGCAAGAACCCCTACTCCATCTCACTGCGCTCGGGCATCGTGCTGCAGTCCGTGGCGTTCGTGCTCGGCCCGGTCTCGCGCCTGCTCATCTGGGTGGGCAACCTCATCGCCCCGGGCGCCGGTTTCCGCCACGGCCCCTACGCCACCGAGGTCGAGCTGCGGGAGATGGTCGACATCGCCCAGGAGCACGGCATCGTGGAGGTGGAGGAGCGCCGCATGATCCAGTCCGTCTTCGACCTGGCCTCCACCACCGCCCGCCAGGTCATGGTGCCGCGCACCGAGATGATCTGGATCGAAGCGGACAAGCACGCCGGCCAGGCCACCACCCTGTGCGTGCGCTCCGGCCACTCGCGGGTGCCCGTCGTCGGGGAGAACATCGACGACATCGTCGGCATCGTCTACATCAAGGACCTCGTCCGGCACACCTACCACCTCACCGACGGCGGCTCCTCCGTCTCCGTCGCCGAGGTCATGCGCCCCGCGACCTTCGTGCCCGAGTCCAAGAACCTCGACGAGCTGCTCCACGAGATGCAGCGCGACCACACCCACATGGCCATGCTCGTCGACGAGTACGGCGGCATCGCTGGCCTGATCACCCTGGAGGACATCCTCGAGGAGATCGTCGGTGAGATCGCCGACGAGTACGACGTCAGCGAGATCGCCCCCGTCGAGCGTATCGACGACCGCTCCTACCGGGTCGTCTCCCGCCTCTCCCTGGAGGACCTCGCCGACGAGATCCACGAGGACCTCGACATCGACATCGACTTCTCCGAGGAGATCGGCGAACAGGTCGAATCCGTCGCCGGCCTCATCGGCTTCGAGATCGGCCGCGTCCCCTTGCCCGGTTCCACCGTGGAAACCTCCGGCCTGCGGCTGACCGCCGAGGGCGGCCGGGACCGCCGCGGCCGCGTGCGCGTGCGCTCCGTGCTGGTGGAGGTGCTCCCCGAAGCGGGCCAGACCGACGAAGAGGGCTGATTGCTCTGGGAGACAGTCGGAGGGCATGATTATCCGGGTGAACATCCTCTCCATTCAGTCCTCCGTGGCCTACGGCCATGTCGGCAACTCCGCCGCCGTCTTCCCGCTCCAGCGCCTGGGCCACGAGGTGTGGCCGGTGTACACCGTCAACTACTCCAACCACACCGGCTACGGCGCCTGGCGCGGCCCGATGATCCCGGCAGCGGACGTCGCCGAGGTCATCAAAGGCATTGAGGAACGCGGCGCCCTCTCGCGCGTCGACGCCGTCCTCTCCGGCTACCAGGGCGGCTCCGACATCGCCGACGTGATCATCGACGCCGTCGCCCGCGTCAAGGCCGCCAACCCCAACGCCGTGTACGCCTGCGACCCGGTCATGGGCAACGCGAAGTCCGGCTGCCACGTCGGGGACTCCATCCCGCCGCTGCTGCGCGACCGCGTCGTGCCCGTGTCCGACATCATCACCCCCAACCAGTTCGAGCTGGGCTTCCTCACCGGCCGCGACGCCTCCGACCTCGCCTCCACCCTCGACGCCGTCGACGCCGCCCGCGACATGGGGCCCTCCACCGTCCTGGTCACCTCCCTCGAGCGCCCCGAGCGTGAGGAGGGCACCATCGAGATGCTCGCCGTCAACGACTCCGGCGCCTGGCTGGTGAAGACCCCCTACCTGCCCTTCAAGCGCAACGGCTCCGGCGACGTCACCGCCGCCCTGTTCACCGGCCACTACGTCTCCACCGGTGACGCCGCCGACGCCCTGGCCCGCACCGCCTCCTCCGTCTTCGACCTCGTGGAGAACACCTACCAGGCCGACTCCCGCGAGCTGCTGCTCGTGGAATCCCAGGACGCCTACGCCAACCCGCGCATGCAGTTCGCGGTGGAGCAGGTGCGGTAGGTCAGGCTGCTCGAGGCCACACCCCGCGAAGAGGACCCCGCGACGAGGCCTGTTCTGGGACTCATCGCGGGGTTCAGCCGTGGCAGTGCAGTGCACGCAGGTTCCTGATCGCGGGGTGTCTCCGGGGTCAGGAGGCGGCGGGGACGATGTGGGTGCGCAAGGCATCGGCAATCATGGTGAGAAGCGGGATCTCCCCGTCGGACTGAGGTTCCAGATGCTCCCAGCCGGCCCGGATGAAACGCCTGCCGGTGTTCTGGATGAAGACCTCCCGGTTGCGTTCCGCCCTGAGTGCCGCGTCCGTCTTCCCGAAGGTGGTCCCGTCCAGTTTGAAGCGACCGTCCAACTCAATGACCAGCCAGCCGTTGATGAGCAGGTCCACGTCGAAGTGCCCGGCGTCAGGTCCGCGACTGATCTGGGCCTGCGTCTCGATCGTCCTGACACCGGGAAGCTCGGAGGTGACGATCAGGTACCGTGCTTTCGTCTCTAGTGGGCTTGCCGCATTCGGCACTGACAGGGCTATGGCCTCCCGGACGTTGCCGATACCGTTGAAGCGCGCCCCCTCCACCAGTTCCTTGCGCAGGTACTCCTCGGTCAGGTGCGGCCATTGTGACCGCGCGTTGTCAATGGCCACCAGGCCTTCCAGGACACCATGGTGGGCGGCGATGTCGCGTAGCGTCCGGGTGGCCAGGGTGACCCGGAGACCATGTTCCTCGTGGACTTCGTCGCTGCGCAGGTTGCAACGTCGGTGGTGGACGTTGGGTGGCCACGTCCCTGCTGCGCCGGCCTGTTTTCCGTCGGTGTGCATGAGTTCTACGGTGCGGTCCCAGGTGAGAACCTTGATGCCCCACAACTGCGCGGCGGCCCGTCCGGCGACTACCGCGCGGTCCACGGTCAACCCCACAGACGTGCATAAGGCGAGGCTGCGCTCCCAGGACTCGAGCCCGTCGAACTTCTCCCGGGCGACGGCGATCTCCGCCGTCAGATGGTAGTACCGCCCCTGGTCAGCCCAGAATTCCTGGTCCGTGTGTGATTTCTTCCTGATTTCAATGAGTTCGAATTTTCTGGGCCAGTTCTCCATGGGTTCAGTGTCCCGTCGTCCCGGGTTCGGTGGAAGCTCGGAAGGATCCGGGGCGCCCGTGCCTGTGGATGGCATGCGGTTGTCCACAGACGGCGCCCGGTGTGCCTGCAGACCGGGGGCGTTGCGGGGTAGCGGTGGTTGCCCCAGCCCAGACCCTGCGAGGAGGACTCCGCGAGGACCCGTTGTCCCCGACTCCTCGCGGGGTTCGACCGGGAGTGCGGGGTCATCGCGGAGTCCTCCTCGCGGGATCCGCCGGGAGGAAGGTGGCGGCGCGGGAGCGAAACCTTTGGGCATCGCCCCGCGCAGGACTACCATGAAACTAAAACACCGACCTAGGAGTCACACATCAGCAGTTTCACGGACACCCCGGAGGGCTTCCGCTCCGGCTTCGTCAGCTTTGTCGGCCGCCCGAACACGGGTAAGTCGACGCTCACCAATGCGCTGGTGGGCGAGAAGATCGCGATCACGGCGAACCAGCCGGAGACCACCCGTCACCCGATCCGCGGCATTGTGCACCGCGCGGATGCGCAGATCATCGTGGTGGACACGCCCGGTCTGCATAAGCCGCGGACGCTGCTGGGCGAGCGGCTCAACGAGATCGTCAAGGACACCTACGCGGATGTGGACCTCATCGGTTTCACTGTCCCGGCGGACGAGAAGATCGGGCCGGGCGACCGGTGGATCCTGGAGAACGTGCGCAAGGTGGTGCCGAACACGCCGATCCTGGGCATCGTGACCAAGCTGGACAAGGTGTCCAAGGACCAGGTCGGGGCGCAGCTGATGGCCCTGCATGAGCTGCTGGGCGGCGATGCTGAGGTGGTTCCGGTGTCCGCGGAGGAGGGGACGCAGGTCGACGTGCTCATCGACGTCATGGCGTCTCTGCTGCCCGAGGGCCCGAAGTTCTACCCGGACGACCATGTGACGGACGACGACAACAACACCCGTATCTCGGAGCTGATCCGCGAGGCCGCGCTCGAGGGCCTGAAGGATGAGCTGCCGCACTCGGTGGCCGTCGAGGTCGACGAGATCCTGCCCAGCGGGGATCGGCCGGACTGCCTGGACGTCCACGCGATCATCTACGTGGAGCGCGAGGGGCAGAAGTCGATCATCAGGGGCAAGGACGGACGCCGTCTGGGCCGGATCATCCACAATTCCCGCCAGGAGATCATCAAACTGATGGGGCGCAACGTGTACCTGGATCTGCGCATCAAGGTGCTCAAGGACTGGCAGTCGGACCCGAAGTCCCTGGGCCGGTTGGGCTTCTAGCTGGCCATGCGTAAGGAGTCGTACCGGGACCGGGCCCTGGTGGTGCGGACCTACGACTTCGGCGAGGCCGACCGCATCATCGTCCTGTTGACGCGGGGGAACGGGGTGAAACGGGGCGTCGCGAAGGGGGTGCGGCGCTCCAAGAGCAGGTTCGGCTCGCGCCTGCAGCTGTTCGTGGACGTGGACGTGCAGCTGTATCCGGGGCGCAATCTGGAGTCGATCACGGGGGCGGACACGGTGGCCTATTTCGGCTCGGGCATCATCGACGACTACGGGCGCTACACCGCCGCCTGCGCCGCGCTGGAATCGGCTGAGCGGCTGGCGGGCACCGCGCACGACGGCGACCCGTGGCTCTTCGACCATCTGGCGGAGACGCTCGCGCGGATGCAGACGACGGAGCACCCGACCGTGGTCCTGGACGCGTTCCTCCTGCAGGCGATGGCGCATGCGGGCTGGGCGCCGAGCCTCTTCGACTGCGCGCAGTGCCAGGCTCCCGGTCCGCACCACGCGTTTCATCCCGCGGTGGGCGGGGCGGCGTGCGTGAGGTGCCGGCCGCCGGGGTCGGCGGAGGTGCCGGAGGAGGCGCTGCACCTGATGTGGCTGCTGGCGCACGCGCACTGGCCGGCGGCCCTGGAGGCGGTGGAATCGGGGGAGGGGCAGCACCTCAGCGCCGTCGCGCACCGGATGACCAGGGCGCATCTGCAGTGGCACCTGGAGCAGAAGGTCACCAGCCTGGGCGTGATGGACCAGACCTGAGAGGCCGGGTGGCACAATGGTCTGCGTGAACGACAACGCCGCAGCACTCACCCCGCCCGACATCCCAGCCCAGTTCATTCCGCGCCATATCGCCCTGGTGATGGACGGCAACGGCCGGTGGGCGCAGGAGCGCGGCCTCAAGCGCACGGAGGGCCACAAGCGGGGCGAGGCGGTGCTCATGGATGTCGTCGACGCCTGCCTGGCGCTCGGCGTGCCGTACCTGTCGGCCTACGCCTTCTCCACGGAGAACTGGCGCCGGTCCACGGATGAGGTGCGTTTCCTCATGGGCTTCAACCGGGATGTGCTGCGCCGTCAGCGGGACGTGCTCAACGAGAAGGGCGTGCGGGTCCGCTGGGTGGGCCGCCGCCCGCGGCTGTGGCGCACCGTGATCAAGGAGCTGGAGACGGCCGAGGAGCTGACGCGGGACAACACGCGCATGACCCTGGCCATGTGCGTGAACTACGGCGGCCGGGCCGAGCTTGTCGACGCCGCCCGGGAGGTCGCCCGCCGCGCCGCCGCCGGGCAGCTGCGTCCGGAGCAGATCACGGAGAGGACTTTCGCGCAGTTCCTCGACGAGCCGGACATGCCGGACGTCGATCTGTTCCTGCGGCCCTCGGGGGAGAAGCGGACGTCGAATTTCCTGCCGTGGCATTCGGCGTACGCGGAGATGGTCTACCAGGAGAAACTGTTCCCGGACTTCACTCCCCAGGATCTTTTCGACGCCGTCCTGGAGTACGCTTCACGTGACCGCCGTTTTGGTGGTACCAAGAGTTAGTTCAGAGGAGAACAGTGCCTACCAGAGCACAGATCAACCGGTGGCGTCGTTACCTGGCCAACGAGCGCGCCGAGGCCGCGCTCTACCGTGAGCTCGCCCGGAAGAAGCACGGAGAGGAACGCGAGATCCTCCTGGCGCTGGCCGATTCCGAGGCCCGCCACGAGGCGTTCTGGCGCGAGAAGCTGGGGGAGTACGTCGGTTTCCCGCGCCAGCCCGACCTGAACACCCGCTTCATGGGGTTCATGGCGAGGCGTTTCGGCTCGGTGTTCACCCTGGCGCTCATGCAGACGGCGGAGTCCCGCAACCCCTATGTCAAGGACGAGGACGCGTCCTCGCAGATCGCCGCCGACGAGCGGATCCACGCGGAGGTCGTGCGCGGGCTGGCGGCGCGGGGCCGGGAGCGGATGTCGGGCAGCTTCCGGGCCGCGGTGTTCGGCGCCAACGACGGTCTGGTGTCCAACCTGGCGCTGGTGGTCGGCATCATGGGTTCGGGCGTGTCCTCGAACCTGATCTTGCTCACGGGCGTCTCCGGCCTGCTGGCGGGCGCGTTGTCCATGGCGGCGGGGGAGTACGTCTCGGTCAGCTCGCAGAAGGAGCTGCTCGAGGCCTCCACCCCGCACCCCAAGGCGCACACGCTGCTGCCCGCGCTGGACGTCAACGCCAACGAGCTCGCCCTGGTCTACCGGGCCCGGGGGATGGGGGAGAAGGAGGCCGCCGGCAAGGCGCAGGCGGAGTTCTCCCGGATGGCGCTGGAGCAGGCGATCGGCCTGGAACGCGAGGACAGCCCCGGCGGGATCGACACCTGGGACAGCCCGAGTGAGGTCGTCGGGTCGCCGTGGACCGCCGCGGGATCGAGTTTCCTCTTCTTCGCGGGCGGCGCGCTCATCCCGATCGTCCCGTTCCTCTTCGGGGCGTCCCCAGTGCTGGGCGCGGCCATCGCGCTGGCGCTGGTCTCGGTGGCGTTGATGTTCACCGGCGGCGTGGTGGGCGTACTTTCCGGCAAGCCGCCGTGGACCAGGGCGATCCGTCAGCTGACGATCGGGCTGGGCGCCGCAGCGATCACGTACCTGCTGGGCATGGCCTTCGGGACCGCGGTGGGTTAGGCGGCCGAGCACCTGGCGCAGACGCCGTAGATCTCGGCGTCGTGGCCCGTGAGCTGGAAGTTGTTCTGCTTCGCCACAGCCTGCGCCCAGGCTTCGACGGGTCCGCCGTCGATCTCCTCGGTGCGGCCGCACTTCGTGCACACCAGGTGGTGGTGGTGGTGCGGGGAGACGCACTGGCGGTAGAGGGTCTCGCCGGAGGCCATGTGCAGGACGTCGACGGCGTGGAGCTCGGCCAGCGACTGCAGGGTGCGGTAGACCGTGGTCAGTCCGACCTGCATCTCCCGGCCCTCCAGCTCGCGGTGGATCTCCTTGGCCGAGGCGAAGGTGTCGATCTCGGAGAGGACGTTGATCACCGCAGTGCGTTGACGGGTGTTGCGTGCGCCGAGCTTCGGCGCACCGGACGACAAGGGTGGCATGGCCATCCTCTTCCTGTGAGGATCGGGACGTGGGGGACGCGTCCCATTATCCACATAAACCCCGCCTCGGGCAGGCCCTGTCAGTTGTGGGGGGCAGGCGGGACGGGGGCCGGTGCGGGGATGGTCTCCGGGGCGACGTCGTAGGCCGCGGCGGCGGGTGCGTGGGCGAGCTGCGCCACGGGGTCCTCCTCGGTGCCTGAGCCGCGGGGTTGGTCACGCGGCCCGATCTGGATGACGTCGGCGTGGAGGCGGGACTCCTGCCGGGCGCGGGCGTGGCGGCCGAGGTTGACGGCGGCGTCGATAAGCTCGGAAGCCTCGGGGAGCACGAGGCGGTAGATGACCTCGCGGCCCCGGCGCTGGGAGTCGACGATGCCGGCGCGTTTGAGCACGCGGAGGTGCTGGCTGATCAGCGGCTGGGATTTGCCGAGACCGGTGACGAGCTCGTGGACGAAGTGGTCGCGGGTGGACAGACGCGCGATGATCTGGACCCGCAGGCGGGAATCGAGAGCGCCGATGATGGACTCGGCGGCTGCCAGATCGGTCTCCGAAAGGTTATTCATTGCAACTCAGATCTATTCGACATGTGGACCAGATTCTGTGGTCTGAGAGTGATCTAGACCATTGATGGAGAAGGTCGTGCGCCTCGGGGGTTCCGTTCGTGTCGCCACGTGCTGAGTTCGCGACGGAACCGGGGGTATTTCCAGTTTAGACATTTAAGCGTTGAGAGAAAAATAAGACGCTGCCTGAGGAAATACAGGTACCCCGTTTCGGGCCCCTCAACCCCCCGCCAGCCCCGGGAACCCGGGACGGCTAGACTCTTCCTCAATCAACTCGACTTGCCCCCTACCAGAGGAGTCTGAAGCCACATGGCGTCCGTCATCGATACCGTAGTCAACCTGTGCAAGCGCCGCGGCCTCGTCTACCAGGCCGGCGACATCTACGGAGGTTCGCGCTCCGCATGGGACTACGGCCCGCTCGGTGTCGAGCTCAAGGAGAACATCAAGCGCCAGTGGTGGCGCCACATGGTCACCTCCCGCCCCGACGTCGTCGGCGTGGACACCTCCATCATCCAGCCGCGCCAGGTGTGGGTCACCTCCGGCCACGTCGAGGTCTTCACCGACCCGCTGGTCGAATCGCTGCACACGCACAAGCGCTACCGCGCCGACCACCTGCTCGAGGCCTACGAGGAGAAGCACGGCCACCCGCCGGCCAACGGCCTCGCCGACATCAATGACCCGGAGACCGGCCAGCCGGGCAACTGGACCGAGCCGAAGGCCTTCTCCGGCCTGCTCAAGACCTTCCTGGGCCCCGTCGACGACGAGGAGGGCCTGCACTACCTCCGCCCGGAGACCGCGCAGGGCATCTTCATCAACTTCAAGAACGTCATGACCTCCGCGCGCATGAAGCCGCCGTTCGGCATCGCCAACATCGGCAAGTCCTTCCGCAACGAGATCACCCCGGGCAACTTCATCTTCCGCACCCGCGAGTTCGAGCAGATGGAGATGGAGTTCTTCGTCAAGCCGGGCGAGGACGAGGAATGGCACCAGAAGTGGATCGACGACCGCCTGCAGTGGTACATCGACCTGGGCATCAGCCCCGACAACCTGCGCCTCTACGAGCACCCCAAGGAGAAGCTGTCCCACTACTCCAAGCGCACGGTCGACGTCGAGTACGCCTACAACTTCGCGGGCACCAAGTGGGGCGAGCTGGAGGGCATCGCCAACCGCACCGACTACGACCTGCGCGTGCACTCCGAGGGCTCCGGTGAGGATCTGTCCTACTTCGACCAGGAGGCCAACGAGCGGTGGATCCCCTTCGTCATCGAGCCGGCCGCCGGCCTGGGCCGCGCCTTCATGGCCTTCCTCGTCGACGCCTACACCGAGGATGAGGCGCCCAACTCCAAGGGCGGGGTGGATAAGCGCGTCGTGCTCAAGCTCGACCGCCGTCTGTCCCCGGTGAAGGTCGCCGTCCTGCCGCTGTCGAAGAAGCCGGAGCTGGCCGGCCCGGCCGAGAAGATCGCCGCCGACCTGCGCAAGCTCTGGAACATCGACTACGACACCTCCGGCGCCATCGGCCGCCGTTACCGCCGCCAGGACGAGATCGGCACCCCGTTCTGCGTGACCGTGGACTTCGACACCCTCGAGGACAACGCCGTCACCGTCCGCGAGCGCGACACCATGGAGCAGGAGCGCGTGCCGCTGGATGAGCTGCAGGGCTACCTGGCGCAGCGCCTGATCGGCTGCTAACCGTGCATTACACCAGCTGGGACCGCACCGACACGGACGCCCCCGTCCTCCTCGCCGAGGACGGGCCCACCGTACTCGGCCGCTTCACCGGGGAGGACGCCTCCGTGGACGGCCAGGTCTGGGGCCTGCACTTCGACAAGGAGAAGGGTGCGAAGGCCACCCTCCCGGACGGTCGGGTACTCGACGCGCCGGCCAACTTCGGCCGCGCCAAGAACATCCGCGCCACCCTGGGCGAGCGCACCTTCACCTTCATCAACGAGTCCTCCACCAACTGGATCGTCGAGGACGAGCAGGGCAGCAAGATCGCCCAGTTCTCCGGCGGCGGCAACGGCGTGCGCAAGGCGATCCTAGAGTTCGAGGGCGAGACCGACCTGCCCGTCGAGGATGTCGCCGGCCTGAGCTGGCTGGCCCGCATGGTGCTGGAGTCCCGCCTCGGCCGCTCCTCGCTGGTGCTCATCGGCACGCTGGCCGTCATGTCCGTCATCGCGATCCTGGCGTTCATCTTCTAGCCCATGGAGCACGCGGGCACCGACTACTGGGTCTGGGTGGGCAACGAGCTCTTCGACACCCGGCGCGACACCGTGGCCAGGGTCCGTTCGGACGTCATCTTTTTCGACTCCGAACGCATGCTCATCGAGTCCGAGCCCGGCCCCTACCGGTTCCGCGCCCGCGCCACCACCGGCGACGGCCGCGTGTTCACCATGTCCCAGAACGGCTTGACAGTCGGCTGCCTCGACTCCGACTGCGACGGCCGGACATACACCCTGCGGCGCACCTCCGTCTGGCGCAAGGAACGTCACATCCTCGACGCGGACGGCGACATCGTCGCCCACATCCGCCCGCTGATCAGCGGCCGCGTTGAGGTGCACCCCGGTGCGGCCTGGTCCGACCTCCCGCTTATCGACGCCGTCTTCTTATCCTGGGGCTGCGTCCTCGTCGACTCGCCGGTGCGCAGGCCGCGGATGTAGGTGCCGGGGGCGGGCTGCGTCTGGTCGCCTGGCAGGGGGTTATCCCCGGCCAACCTGGTTACACCCGGTGCAGGTGCACCGGGTACAGCCATCTTTGCAGGGTGTACCCTGGCCAGGCCCCGACCCGGCCCCGGCGCCGTTACAGATCCGGGAACGGCACCGGCCGGCGCAGCCGCGGTCCCGGCGGTGGGGGATAATCCTTGGCCGCCTTCTGGTTGTTCAGTGTCAGGAAGTCTACCAGGGCCCGGTACGCCACCCGGGTGCCACTAGACTGGTCCAGCTCCCTGCGTCGCGGCTGGATGGACTCCTTCCGGTCCAGGATCTCCTGCCGGAGCAGCTCAACCTTCTGATGGGCAGCATTCTTCTCCAGCCGGAGCGCCGCCTGCTCCAGTTCGTTGACGGCAGCGGCCTCGGGATCCAGCCGCCAGTAGTGGGAGTGCGCCCAGGGGAAGATGTCCCGGAGAGACCGCCTCCGGAGGGACTGCGCCCGGACGGCGACGTCCCGGATCCCCCGCCCGAACTTCGGCGCCAGCGGGCCACCCACTAGGTCGCCGAAGAATAACCACCGGGGAAAATACGCGTTCGACCAGCGGGTGACCGCGAACGGGGCACCGTGATGGGCCACCAGGGCGTTACGGGGCGACTCCCGCAGGGTGTACCACCCGTCCTCCACGGTGTACCGGCGGCTGTAGAACACCCCGCCGCGATCATCGATCGGCGGGCATTCCGGGTATTCACGTTGTGCCTTGCGCTCCTGGAACCTGGCGTTGGACCGGGAGAGCAGGAAGTCCGCGTGCGCCAGGGGCGAACCCAGCGTGATGAAGTCCGTGACCAGCCAGCGCATCCCCCGGTGCCGGGACTCGACCCACAGTTCGTGCTGGGCATGCTGCCACTCCGCGATGTCCTCCGCATCCGGATTCAGGGGAAGTGCGTCGACCACCGCCTCGAAGTTCTCGGCCAGCGTGGTCGGGTATTCATCCGTGGGCGCATCGGCCAGGGCCGGGTCAGGATGGCGCAGTTCATCCCAGGCCAGGCGCAGCAGATCGAGGCCGATCACCGAGCCGAGGCTGTGGCCGACAATCACGATACGCTGGTAGGTCCCGGCATCGTGCAGCGCATGTAGCAGGGCAAGACCCTCGGCCCGGATCTCGTTGCGCGCCTTGAGGCTGCCGGGGGAACGGGAGAGGTAAAACCTGGCGTCAGCCAGCGACCTGGTCAGGAATCCGCCGGCGAGCAGCACGACCAGCACGGCCAGGACGGCAACCACCGTGAGTATCCGGCCGAACAGCGCGGCGGTGCTCGCGGCGAGCCCGACGTCGAGCCCCAGCGAGTCCGCCACAGCGATGAGGAGGATGAGCGCCAGAACCGTCACAGCAACCTGAAAGATGCCGATCGGCTTGCGCAGCGGCGGCTGATGGCCCCAGAACCGGCGCCGGAAGAGGATGTCCACGAACAGCCACCGCAGCGTGGCCAACAGTCGCCCGGCAGGGAAGTGGTGGGCCCAGTAGAACTCGAAGAAGTCGGTCTCCGGCCGCGGATGGGACCCGTAGCTGGAGAAGCGCCGCAGCTCAAAGTTGTCGGAGTAGCGGTGGGGCTTGCTGTAGAACTGCGGCACACCGATCCCCGCCATGAACGCACGCAACGTGTCCATCGGCCGTTGATCGCCTATGCCGTGAATGAGCACCACGGCCTGACGCTGGCGTTGAGAACTTCGTTCCGGTTGGGCCTCCATGAGGCCATGCTATCGCCGCCGAAACTATCTGGCAGGTGGGTCGCCAGGCGCTGGGGTAGGGTGGCCTGCCCGCCTGGTCGAGATCACCCGGAGGAGTTCACCACTGCTCTCGACCCCGGGCCCCCTCCTCTCCTCCCCCTGATTTCGACCAGGCAGGGAGGAGGGGCTGCCGCGCAATACTTTCCGTCGGTCAGCCCTGGCAGGTTAGAAAGACCCGCCCCGGAACCCTCCGCCGCCTCCGCCGAAGCCTCCACCACCAAAGCCGCCTCCGAACCCTCCGCCGAAGCCGCCACCCCGGCCACCGCCGGAGAGGATCTCGTTGATGAGGATGCCGGTGACGATGCCGCCCATGTTGGACCCGCCGCGGCCACCGCGGCCCTGGAACTGGCGGCGCTGGTAGTCGTCCACGTCGGCCTGGGCCTGGCGGGAGGCCCGCTTGGCCGCCACCGCCGCCTGCCGGGCCGCCTCGATGGCGGTGCGGGTGTCGGAGGTGCGCAGCTGGATGGCCTGGGCCTGCAGTCGCTTGGCGTCGGCCAGGTAGGTGCGGGCCTGGGACTGGACCACCCGGCCGCGGGAGGCGATGAGGTCCTCGGCGGCCTGGATGGTGGAGTTGGCGGCCTGGAGCTGGTGGTCCAGGAGCTGCAGCTGGCGGGACTGGTCGGCGGTGGTCTCGCGGACGGTGTCCAGCTGCTGGTCCAGCTCGGCGTCGATGTCGGAGAGCAGGGTGTACGCGCCGAGCGGGTCGTTGGTCTTCAGGTCGCGGGACTGTTCCAGGGTGGTGATGGCCCGGCCGACCACACCGTCGAGGGCGGCCCAGTCGGCCCGTGCTCCTTCAGAAACCCCGCGGCGCTTGAGGTCGCCGGCCTCCCGGATTTCACCCTCGACCTCGGCGATGAGGTCGTCGATGCCGGACCGGGCGGTGGCGATGTTCTCGTCGGCGCGTTCGATGCTGGAGAGCATGTGGTCGGCGCGTTCGATGGCGTGCTCGGAGTGGCGGATGGCCTCGACCAGTCCGCCCTGCTCGCCGGCGGGCAGCGACTCCAGCTCGCGGGCGGCGGCCAGGGACTTCTCGGCCTCGTCGAGGGCGGCGGTGGCCAACGTGATGTTGTCGGCAATGGAGGCCAGCACCTCGGGGGAGTAGCGCTCCTGCAGGCCCTCCAGCGTGGAGGTGGCCTGGGGGAGGCGGGTGCGCACGTCGACGGTGCGGCGGGTCAGCTCGTCGATCTTGCGGTCGGCGGTAGCCAGCAGGTTGCGCATGTCGGCGAAGCTGGCGGCCTCGGCCTCCAGGGCGTCGTCGGCCTGTCCGCAGGAGGAGACGATCTCCACGAGCATGGCGCGCCGCTCGGCCTCGGACTCGGGGATGGCGTCATTGAGTCGCTGCTGGGTGGCGAAGGCCTTCTGCAGCGTGGTGGTGGAGTGGTTCATCGCGCGGGTGAAGGAGCGGGTGCGCTCGGGGCCGAATTCGGCGATGGCCAGGTCCAGTTCCTCCCGGCCGCGGCGGATGGATTCGTCGGTGGAGACGAGTTCGTCGTGCGCCAGCTGCTCGAGGGTCTCCATCGGCAGCTTGGCCAGCCGGCCGGTGTCGCGGGGGTCGATGTCGCGGGAATCCTCCAGCACGGCCGCCGAGGTTTCCTTGCGCTTGCGGCGCGAATACGCCCAGATGCCGCCGCCCGCGGCCACCGCGGCTGCCGCTCCGCCGCCGAGCCAGGCGAAGGACTCGCCGGACATCTCGCCGGAACCGGCGGCGGCGTCGATGGCCGCGTCGGCCGCACCGAACCAGTTGCTCTCCACCAGCTGGGGGAAGGCGGCGTCGTACATGTCGTCCAGTTCGGACTGCTGCCAGTCGTCGCCGCCGTATATGCCGAACTGGCGGTCTTCCGTGGCCATCGCGACGACGGCGGTGTTGCCGGCGCCGTTGAGCGCCACGGACTGCTCCGTCCAGGCCTCTGGGCTCATGCCGCCGAAGCTGGGCAGGAACACCACGAAGATCGACTTCTGGCCGTCGATCTTGTACTGCTGGATCTTCTCCGTCAGGTCATTGCTCTGCGCGGCGTCGAGCACGCCCGAGTGGTCGGTCACCGGCGCAGATAGCCGCTCGGGCGCGATGGTGCCGGCGACGGCGGTCTGCGCCTGGGTGGTGCTGTCGAGCCCCATCGCCAATGGCGCGCCTCCGACGAGGAAGGCCGCCGAGATCGCGGCGGCGGCGGCCAGGGTCTTCGGGCGGGGGAGCGTTTGTTTCATGCCGCCAAGACTACCGTCGAAGCCGTGAAGTTGTACCTCCTCTTTCCCGCGCTGATGTCCGGCCCCGCCCGGATCCTCCTCCACGCCCTCCGGCATCGCCGACTCCCCGCCCCGCGCCGAAGTCTGGTGGTGCCGGGCACCGCGCAGTACGACGGCCGCCCCTCGAAGCAGTTCGCCGCGCGCCTCGACCACGCGCTGCTGTTGTGGCGCGGGGGCCGCGCGGAACACATCTACACCCTCGGCGGAAGGATGCCCGGAGACCGGTTCACCGAGGCCCACGCGGGCAGCGAGTACCTCATCAGCCGCGGCGTTCCGGAAGAGGCCGTCACCGAGATCCCCGAAGGCAATGACACCCGCGGCTCCTACGCCGCGCTGACCAGGCACCACGACCCCGGCACGACCCTCATCGTCACCGACCCCCACCACGCCCTGCGCGCCGAGCTCCTCGCCCGCCAGGCCGGGATCGACGCTCTCGCCAGCCCCACGCGGACCTCCCCCACGCGTTTCCCGGGGAAATCGTGGTGGCTCACCCTGTCCCATGAGGCGGGCGGGCTGATGGTCGTCGATGTGTCCCGCGCCTTCGGGCGGGGGAACGCGGATAGGCTGGAGGAGTTGTTGCGCGGGCTGCAGGCCGGTCTGCGCCCCTCGCGCCGGGCCCGCCACGAGAAGCTGGCTGCCGACAAGCTGGACTGAGGACACATGTACGCATACACCGCCGCCGACATCGAACGCCGGCACCATGAGGGCCCGAAGGGCAGCGAGTTCGACGAGTCGACCCCCGACCACCGGGGCGACTTCGGCCGCGATCGCGCCCGGGTCCTGCATTCCGCCGCGCTGCGCAGGCTGGCCGACAAGACCCAGGTCGTGGGTCCCCGCGACGGAGACACCCCGCGCACCCGCCTGACCCACTCCCTGGAGGTCGCGCAGATCGCCCGCGGCATCGGCACCGGTCTGGGCCTGGACCCGGACCTGTGCGAGATGGCCGGCCTCACCCACGACATCGGCCACCCGCCCTACGGCCACAACGGGGAGGTCGCGCTCAACGAGGTCGCCGCCGACTGCGGCGGCTTCGAGGGCAACGCCCAGACCCTGCGCATCCTCAGCCGGCTGGAGCCGAAGACCGTCTCCCCGGCGGGGGAGAGCTTCGGCCTCAACCTCACCCGCGCCGCGCTCGACGCCGCCTGCAAGTACCCGCGCACCCGCACCAACCCGGACGGCACCGTCAACGCCAAGTACGGCTGTTACGACGAGGACGCGCACATCCTCGCCTGGCTCCGCGCAGGCCACACCGACCAGCGCCCCTCGATGGAGGCGCAGACCATGGACTGGTCTGACGACATCGCCTATTCGGTCCACGACGTCGAGGACGGCATCGTCTCCGGCCGCATCACCCTCCGCGTCCTGTGGGACCTCGTCGAACTCGCCGCGCTGGCGGAGAAGGGCGCCCGCGCCTTCGGCGGCACCCCCGAAGAGCTTCTCGACGCCGCCGGCTCCCTCCGCGAGCTCAACGTCGTCCACCACGCCGCCGACTTCGACCACTCCCTGCGCGGCTACGCGGGCCTCAAGCGCCTGACCTCCGAACTGGTCGGCCGCTATGTGGGCACCACCATCGACGCCACCTGCGCGCAGGGCACACTCGGCCGCCAGCACGGCAACCTGATCATCCCGCCGCAGGCCCAGGCCGAGGTGACCCTGCTCAAGACCATCGCCGTGCTCTACGTCATGGACGCGCCGGTGCACATCGCCCGCCAGGACCGTCAGCGCGAACGCGTTTTCCGGGTCTTCGACTACCTCACCGCCGGCGCGCCGGGTTCGCTCGACCCGATGTACCGCCAGTGGTGGAACGAGGCCGAGTCAGATGCCGGGCGCCAGCGCGTGGTCATCGACCAGATCGCCTCCATGACCGAGTCCCGCCTGGAACGCCTGGCCAAGCACTCGGCCGCCCTCACGCCTTTCCTGGGGTAGGGGAGGGGTGGTTGGCCCTGACTGCGGGCCCGCCACCACCCGAACCCTGCGACGAGGACCCCGCGAGGAGCCCGATCCCCGGACTCCTCGCGGGGTTCCGGCGTGATTCCGGGGCTGAGCGCAGAGTCCTCATCGCAGGCTCTCCTTTCAGAGCGAGGCGGGAGCGCCTCTTACTGCGGCCCGCGCCAGGACCGCGACAGCCGCCAGTTGTTCCTGGGATGGCTCCCCATCGGCTCTGCGTAACCCGTCGGCCAGGAGGGTCAGAATCTCAAGCGTCGGGTTGCTGACCTCCCAGAATTTCAGTGGGTGCCCGTCCGCGGACCAGCCGACGCTGCTCAGGAGATTCGCCAGGAGCGTGTGCCACAGCTCGACGGGGGCATCGGCCCCGACGGTGAGAAGTGTCAGCCAGCCGGCGTGGCGGTCGAACTTGGACGTTCCCAGCGGCAGGGCGTCGACGGCTGCCTGCCAGATGAGATTCGGGTCCTCCGAGGCCAGCAACCCTTTTTTGGTTGGGAGCAGTCTGCCGCGGTATTTCCGGGCGAGCTTCAACTGCTTGAGGGATTCGTGCAGCGCGCTGACCGGATACGTCTGCGATTCGCGGTTGAGCTTGCCGATCCACCAGGACGCCACCCCGGTGATCTCCGCGATCTCGCGGACAGCCGCCGGTTTCAGGTAGCCCTGGGCGGTCAGTTCCACGCCTTCCTTCCCCAGGAAGGTGAGCGTCTGGTGGAACGGCTCGACCATCCGGCGGATGGTGTCGGAGTCGGGTTCCACCGTCTCCTGGTACCAGCCTGGATGCAGGAGGAGACTGTCAATCATTCCCTCCTGGCCGAAACCGACCCCACTGACCAACTCTGCGAGCTCTGGGTTGAGGGACAGGGGGGATCTTTCGAGCAGCGCGAGGCGTTCATTGATGTCCGCGGCGTCGAAGTGGTTCGGGTCCCAGTCCTCCTCCAGCCACTGCGCCATGATCTCCGGTTCGACGGAGTCGGATTCGAAGGCTGCGGGCCGGCCGGCCTCCACCCAGCGGACAATTTCTTCGTAGCCGTACACGCCGCCGCAGTCCTCGGGTGGGCAGGCTCTCCGTCCGGCGGTGCACGAGGGGCCAGACATCTCTTCCTCCAGCACCTCCTCCACGAGGATCGTGTGGCGCCAGCCGTCGCCGAAATCGTAGTCGTAGCGCAGCTTGTCGCCCTTCTGTCTCAACACCTGATCAAGCCGCACATCGCTTTCCGCAATGCCTTCCTCGCCTTCCGAGAGATCCCAGCCGGTGAGAAACTCACGGCGGTCCCGGTTGGTTCCCACCCAGAACTGGTGCAGGTGGCAGTCGTACCAGCCCATCGTCTCCTGGACGACAGCGTGGAACTGGTCCAGGGTCATGTCACCCGGGACGATGAGGCGACGCCAGACCGGCGGCTTGGTTTCGTCGAGGGACAGTCGAACCTGGAAACCGCGCGGAGACACGGGCGGGTCGAGGACCTCAGGCATCAATGCCTGCTCAGGCCAGTAGAAGTTTTCGTCGGACGTCGGTGCCGGATGGTGAGAAGGCATGCCTGTATCAGATCACATCTGCGGCGGTGGAGAATTATTTGGGCACCATTGCAAGGGTCCGTGCCCCACCCTGAAAGGAGGACCCCGCAAGAGGTCCTCACACAGCGCTCCTTTCGGGGTTCAGCGTGATACCAGGGGGTGGTTGCGGGGTTCTCCTTTCATGCACCCCGCCACCCGAACCCTGCGAGGAGGACCCCGCGACGAGCCCGATCCCCGGACTCCTCGCGGGTTCTAGCCCGATCCCGGTGCTGAGCGCAGGGTCCTCATCGCAGGTTCTCCCCGAGACAACTCCCACAATCAAGTGCACATGTGCGCACATGTCATAGAATGAAGCCATGGCCCCCACAGCCCTGCTCACCCCACTCCGCAACCGGACCTACCTGCACCTCTTCTCCGCCCAGGTGGTGGCGCTGGTGGGCACGGGACTGCTCACCGTGGCGCTGGGGCTGCTGGCCTTCGACATAGCCGGGGGCAGCGCCGGCCGCATCCTGGCCAACGCGCTGACCATCAAGATCCTCATCTACGTGCTGCTCTCACCTGTGGTCACTGCCCTGGCCGCCAACTGGAACCCCCGGCCGGTGCTGGTCGGCGCCAACCTCGTCCGCGGCGCCGTGGCGCTGACCCTGCCGTTCATCGCCGCAGAGTGGCAGCTTTACCTGGCCATCGGCCTGCTCCAGGCCGCCAGCGCCACCTTCACACCGACGTTCCAGGCGGTCATCCCGCGCATCCTGCCCGAAGAGGAGGACTACACCCGCGCGCTCTCGCTCTCCCGCCTGGCCTATGACCTGGAGCAGATAGCCAGCCCGGTCCTGGCAGCGGCCATGCTCGCGGTGATGAGTTACACCAACCTCTTCCTGGGCACTGTCGTCGGTTTCCTCGCCTCCGCGGTGCTGGTGGTCGCCACCCCGCTTCCCCGGAAACCCGAGACTCCCACCCACCGCACCGGCTTCATCGAGCGCACCCAGCGCGGCATCCGGATCATGCTGCGCGAACGCCCGCTCCGTGCCCTGCTGTGGCTGAACCTTGCGGTGGCCGCGCCCATGGCGATGGTTATGGTCAACACCGTGGTCATCGTCCGCTCCGAGCTGGGGATGGGGGAGTCTGCCCTGGCCTGGACTCTGGCGATCTTCGGCCTGGGCTCCATGGTGGTGGCCGCCGCCGTGCCCGGGCTGCTGGAGAAGGTCACCGACCGTGCGGTCATGCTCCCCGCCGCTGTGCTGGGCGCGGCCTGCCTCATCCTCCTGCTGATCGTGCCCGCGTCGGGCTACGCGCTCATCGCGTTCACCTGGCTTCTGCTGGGCTTCGCGCTCTCGGCGATGCAGACCCCCATCGGCCGCATCGTCCGCGCCAACGCCAGCGAGGAGGACCTCTCCTATGTCTTCGCCGCCCAGTTCTCACTCAGCCACGCCTGCTACCTGATCACCTACCCCGTCGCCGGCTGGATCGGCGACAGCGCCGGCCTCTGGGCGGCCACCGCAGCCCTGGCGGTACTCGCGGTGCTGGGTACCGTCATGGCAACCCTCACCTGGCCCAAGGAGTCCGTATGAGCCTCGAACACAATCTCGTCCCCGACGAGGCCCTTTTCACCGAGGCCGCCGACGCCCTCAAACTGCTGGCCGAACCTACCCGCCTGCAGCTGCTCTTCCTGCTTATCGACGCCGAGTTCAACGTCACCCAGCTCGTCTCCCTCACGGGCGCGAGTCGCACGGTGGTCAGTCAGCATCTGGCGAAACTCCGCCTTGGCGGGCTGGTGTACTCCCGCAAAGAGGGCCGGAACGTGCTCTACCGGATCGCCGACGGCCACGTCGCGCGACTGGTGGTGGAGACCCTCAACCGGGCGGATCACCTAAGGACGGGGGAACCGGAGCACGGCTGAGCCCGGCTCTGAGAATCCAGGCCTGTCCGGGAAGGACGGCGCCCCGTCACCGGGATCAGTGACGGGGCGCAGACCAGCTCGGGGAGCAGATGACGCTACTTGCTGGAGCCGGTGAACTTGCCGACGAGCTCCTTGAAGTCGATCTTGCTGGAGAGCTCAATCGAAGAAACCGGGGCCGTCTCGGCCGGGCGCTCCTCCGCGAAATTGATGGTGAAAAGGTAGCTGTTCCAGTTGGAGGTACGGACGTGGACGGTGTACTCGCCGTACTCCTGGACGGTGCCGGTCTGCTCTTCGGGTGCCGCCGGGGCGGTGATCTCCAGGACGGGCAGACCGTCCTCGTTGACGCTCCGCTTCACGTCCCACTGGGCGCTGGTGTGGCCCGGCGCAGTCTCGATGTAGGCGTTGCGGATCTCGATGCCCTCGCCGACGGAGTCGGCCGTCAGGGTGAGGGTCTCGCCGGGGAGAATGTAGGAGCCGTCATGGGACTCAAAAGAGATCTCCTTCAGGCCCTCCTTGATTTCTTCCTCGGTGACGGGCTCGGTGCCCGGCTCGGCGGCGATGGCCTGCGGAGCGGAAAATGCTGCGAAGGAAATGGCGATAGCGGCGATACCGGCGGTGAGTTTACGGGTCTTCATGGAGAACCTTTCTGAATCTGCGGCCCGGATATCCGGGTTGAAAAAGCGTTCCACCTGCGGGCTGCCATTTGGCAGCCCGGATTGGCAACACTTTCCATCATAACCATTTTAGGGAGTGATGTGGAAAAAGTCGGACATTAATGACGATGCTGCAGGCGCCGACGGACACGCTTTCACCATTACTGCCAGCCGGTGGAGATACACGGAATCTGCATCCTGGCGATTTCTCCGATGGAGGGGGAACGGGCTCAAGAAAGGTCCCCTTTCTGCTCAATCCCGGCTCTAATCCTCCGCATCCGGAATCTCACAGAACGACTCGTAGTGGTCGTCGGAGTAGTACCAGACCTCCGGGTCCTCCTCCGTGCCGCCGCCCACTACGATGCGCTTGGCGCCGCGGTGGTTCAGGCCCGGGGTGTCCACGGTGTAGCTGCGGTAGTAGGAGTTGCGCTCGTCGGGCAGGACGTCCTCGTAGTTGCCGAAGTGCCCGCCGTCCTCGCCCGGGTAGACGTAGGGGCCGCCGGAGAGGATGTCCTCGATGACCGGGTCCGCCTCACCGGGCAGGGTGTCCACGGGGCAGACCTCCAGCCCGGAGGCACCCACCTCATCCGACGAGCCCGAAACAAACCCCGAAACCTCCGAAGACCCCGCCCCGGAGGCCCCGGAGGCCCCGGAGGCCCCGGAATCACCCGCACCTCCCGAACCCCCACCCGTCAGATCCACCCCAACCCAACCACCAATTCCCACCAGCAAAGCGGCAGCGAGCACAGCGAACACGGACTTCTTCTTCGGGGCAGCCATGCCTGACATCATCCCAAACAAGCACCCTGAACGCGCATTTGACCCCGCAGGTACCCTGAATTCATGGCTAAGGGACGTATTCCGGATTCTGACGTTCAGGCAATCCGTGAGCGCGCGCCGATCGAAGAGATCGTCGGCGAGTACGTCCAGCTCAAGCCGGGCGGGCATGACTCGCTCAAGGGGCTGAGCCCCTTCAAGGATGAGCGCACCCCGTCCTTCCACGTGCGCCCGAACCGCGGTTACTTCCACTGCTTCTCCTCCGGCAAGGGCGGGGACGTGTTCACGTTCCTCATGGAGATGGAGCACATCTCCTTCCCGGAAGCCGTCGAGTCCGTCGCGCAGACCATCGGCTACACCATCAACTACCAGGGCGGCACCACGGGCGCGCGCGACGAGAAGCCCGGCACCCGCAAGCGGCTCATCGACGCCAACAAGGCGGCGCATCAGTTCTACCGGGAGCAGCTGGAGACCCCGCAGGCCCAGACCGCGCGGGAGTTCCTGCTGGACCGTGGTTTCTCGCAGGAGCACATCTACGCCTTCGAGTGCGGCTACGCCCCGGAGGGCTGGGACACGCTGACCAAGCACCTGCTGCGCAAGGGCTTCGACTTCAAGGAGCTCGAGGCCGCCGGCCTGTCCACCATGGGTCGCCGCGGTCCGATCGACCGCTTCCACCGCCGCCTGCTGTGGCCGATCAAGGACCTCTCGGGCAACGTCATCGGCTTCGGCGCGCGCAAGCTTTTCGACGACGACAAGCTCGGCAAATACATGAACACCCCCGATACCATGCTGTACCACAAGTCCAAGGTGCTCTTCGGCCTGGATGTGGCCAAGAAGCACGTCGCCGCCGGGCATCAGGCGGTGGTGGTGGAGGGCTACACCGACGTCATGGCCATGCACGCCGCCGGGGTGACCACCGCGGTCGCGTCCTGCGGCACGGCCTTCGGCGAGGAGCACCTGCAGATCCTGCGCCGCCTCATGCTGGATGACAACTACTTCCGCGGCGAGCTCATCTACACCTTCGACGGCGACGAGGCCGGCCAGAAGGCCGCTATGCGTGCTTTCGAGGGTGACCAGAAGTTCACCGGCCAGTCCTTCGTCGCCGTGGCCCCCGAGGGCATGGACCCCTGCGATCTGCGCCTGCAGCGTGGCGACGCCGCCGTGCGCGACCTCATCGCCGACCGCATCCCCATGTTCCAGTTCGTCATCGAGTCCATGCTCGCCGAGCACAACCTCGACACCGTCGAGGGGCGCCTGCAGGCTTTGCGACGCACCGTCCCCGTCGTCGCCGGCATCAAAGACCCGGTCCTGCAGGGCGAGTACGCCCGCCAGCTCGCCGGCTGGGTGGGCTGGGCGAACACCGAGGAGGTCCTCCAGCAGGTGCGTGCAGAGGCCCGGCGCCCCAAGCAGGAGCCGAAACGCCGCGCCGTCCGTTTCGACAAGACCGATTCCGCCCCCGTGCAGGCCCCGTCCTTCGACATGCCCAACCCGCGCGACCCCTACCTGTGGCCGCAGCGCGAATCCCTCAAGCTCGCCCTGCAGTACCCGGAGCTGGCCGGCAGCTACTTCGACGGCCTGGGACCGGACGCCTTCACCCACGCTGGATATCGGGCCGTGCGCGAGGCCATCCGCGGCGTCGGTGGCCTGGCGGTCGCGCACAGCGGCGTGGACTGGATCGCCACTGTGGCGGGGGAGATGACCGACCTGCTGGGCCGCAACCTCGTCTCCGAGCTGGCGGTGGAGGAGATCCCCGTGGAGATGACCCACCTGCCCGCCTATGCCGATTCGGTGCTCTCCCGCCTGCAGGAGGCCGAGGTGGGCAACCAGATCGCCCAGCTGAAGAGCCAGCTGCAGCGCATGCGCCCCTCGGATGACGAGCAGGCCTACAACACCCTGTTCGCGGACCTGGTGGCGCTTGAGCAGGCCCGCAGGGAGCTCAACGACCGCGCTTTCCGGGGGATCCCGGCGGAATAAGAGCCTGTGCCGCGCAGGACTCTTCCCCCGAAACGGGGGGAGGGGTGAAGCGGCATACTGCCGGAATGATTAATACGGTAAACATTCTTCTTTTCAACCAGCTTGGCACCGCTATCACAACGGTTTTGATGTGTTCACCAGCGGTGGAGCATCCGCGCGACTGCTTTTCGATGGGCGTGTGCCCCGAAAGAACTCGGAGCCCCGCCTCTAAAGGAATGATCTAATCGCAAGTGGCGGCGGTGCTCGCCGCGAAAGGGCAGTTCAAAGGGGGCATGTCCCCGAATGGAAACCCTTTAAATGTCGCAGGGTTGAGGCTTTATTGTTAGTCTCCCTAAGGCTACGATCCCATAACAAGAAAGACTTAAATAGCATGGAACTACGCGAGTATCTCTCAATCCTCCGCAAGAGTTGGGTACTCGTCGTAGTATTTGCCATTCTTGGGCTCGGGGCGGGAGCGGGTGCGTCTCTCCTGGCGACCCCCGAGTACCAGTCCCGTACGCAGCTCTATGTCTCCGTGCGATCTGACGGCGGCACGAGCAGCGAGCTGGTGCAGGGAGCAAACTACTCCCGCCAGATCGTCAACAGCTATGTGGCCGTGGTCAAGACCGGCGTGGTGCTGGATCCGGTGGTCGAGCAGCTGCAGCTGGATATGACGGGAGCCGAGCTGGCCTCGTACGTGAGTGCTGCCTCTCCTGCGGATTCCGCACTCATTAACATCACTGCCACCAGCCCCTCAGCAGAGCAGGCGGCCCAGATCGCCGACGCGGTGGGGGAGAGCTTCCAGGAGGTCGTCCGCACCCAGCTTGAGCCGGAGACGGAGAATGGCGCGAGTCCGGTCAGCCTGACGACCACACAAAATGCCCTTGTGCCCGGCTCACCGGTGAGTCCGAACGTCCTCATCAACCTGGCGCTGGGTCTCCTGGTTGGTCTCGCCGTGGGCTACGGGATCGCTATTCTCCGGACCGTGCTGGATCGACGGATCCACTCCGCGCAGGACATTGAACAGATCACGGATAAGCCGCTTCTGGGGCGCATCATTGATGATCCGAATGTGGAAAAGAATCGGATCATTGTCAATTCACAGCCGCATAGCCCCCGGGCTGAGTCCTTCCGTGCGCTTCGCACTAACCTCCAGTTCCTCAACGTCGGTTCGAAGGGGCGGGTCTTCGTTGTCACCTCTCCCAGCCCCAGCGAGGGTAAAACCACCACGTCCCTGAACCTGGCGTATGCACTTGCGCAGGCGGGATCACGGGTGGCGGTCGTGGAGGGCGACCTTCGGCTCCCGAAATTCTCGGATTACCTGGGTATCGAAGGCGGTGCGGGTCTGACCGATGTCCTCATCGGCCGAGCTGATCTCGAGGATGTTCTCCAGCGCTGGGGGCAGGACCAGTTCTTCGTCCTTCCGGCCGGCCGGATCCCCCCGAACCCTAGTGAGCTCCTGGGTTCCGCAGAGATGGGGAAGACCCTGGAGGCTCTTCGCGAGCAGTTCGACTACGTGATCGTGGATGCACCCCCTGTTCTTGCGGTGACGGATGCGACGGTGCTGGGAAAGATGACTGCTGGTCTTCTGGTGGTCGTTGCAGCCGATGCCACCACGAAGCAGGAGCTGGAGGACGCACTAGGGTCCCTGGAAACTACCGGGACCGATGTGCTCGGGCTGGTCGCAACCATGGTGCCTTCCAAGGGGTCCGACTCCTACAGCTATGGCGGGTACGGCTACGGTGGCGGCGCTCCTGCTACCCCGGTCGATGCGACGCCGGCACCCGTTCATCCGCAGGCGGTCTCCGCCGAGCAGGCGAGGGGCGCAGGTGCGAAATAGTTTTTCCATACTGACCGTCTGCACCGGGAACGTCTGTCGATCACCTCTGGCCGAGCGGCTCCTGGAGGGCATGCTGCGGGAGTTGCCGGAGGTCAACGTCAGTTCAGCCGGCATCGAAGCCTTGGTAGGTGAGTCGATGCTCGCGGCTACCCGGGAAATCGCCTTTTCTTATGGGGTCGAGAACACCGAAACTCATCGTGCACGGCAGGTGACTGAGGAACTTCTGGAATCCGCGGATCTAATTCTTGCGATGACTCGCGATCAGCGTCGTGTCGTTGTGGAACTGAGCCCCCGCGTCACGCGTCGTGTGTTCACCATCCGTGAATTCGCCCGGCTTGCGGAGGTTACCACCGACGAAGTACTTGCCTCGGAAATCGACCCGGCTGAGAAATCTCCCGTGGGCAGGCTGCGTGCCGCCGTTAGAGCGGTAACCGCCAGCCGCAGTATCCTCCCGCCATTGACCGATCCGGCCGCGGATGACGTGATTGATCCTTTTCAACGTGAAGTGGAAGTCCATGAAGCTTCTGCGCAACAACTTGTGCCCGCGGTTGACGCAGTGGTGTCCCTGCTGAGGCGGTCTGTGGAAGGTGCTCTCTAATGTCTAGATCTCCAAAAAAGGCTCGACGAGCCAGGAGGTTCCCCCTCTGGGGTGCGGTGGCTGTTATCGCGATACTTAGCGCGGCAGCGCTCGCCCTCTCCTACGTGGCTTTGACGGGTGTTGGTTCAAACGACCACCCCGGACTCCCGGTCAGATCCGAGATCCCAACCGCAGAAGAGGCGGCAGCGCCGCCTACCCAAGCGGAGCCGGAAGTTGCTGAGGATCAGACTGCAAGTTCCACTTCACAGCGCATGCTGGCGATGGTAGGCAGCACGGCCATGCGGGCAGCCAGCGGAACATGTGAGACGCCGGGAACCGCGGAGATTTCCGTTGACGCAGGACAGAACTGGAGCGAGTCAGCTTCACTCGCGGGAGCTGGGGCGACCCAGATCCTGCGTGTACTGCCCACAGATCCTTCCCTGGTTCAGGTGGTGGCTTTGGACGCCAACTGCGATCCGCAGGTCTACCGCTCTACCGATCTCGGCACTACCTGGGAAGGCCCGTTGTCAGTCGTGGGCACCTGGTACTTCGATCCATCCACTCCCACACAGGTGGGAGCTCCTGACGGGCCTCGATCCCTGCCGTGTGAAGGTGCCGAGCTTGCGGCAGCGGGAGATCGCGCGGCAGTGCGGTGTGCCGGCGGCTCCGTGGTCACCACCATCGATCGTGGTATCACCTGGTCCGAGGCCGCGGGAGTAACTGATGCTTTGGCGATCAACTACTCTCCTGATTCCTACGTAGTGGCACAGAAGGGGGGTCAAGCATGTGAGGGCGTGCGTCTCACGACTCTCGGCGGTGCCACTTCGCCGGTGCTGGACGGATGTTTCGAGACCACTCTCACCGCTGATGCAAGTAACCCAGAAAATACCGCAATCGCTCAATCAGGTACGTCCACCCTGCTCTGGGTGGAGGATGACGTGGTCATCTCAACAGACGGGGGAAGAATGTGGCTCTGATTCCCAGACTCCAGTTAAGTGAAGGATTGTCCATGAAACTCCCGGTGGGGCGGCTCCTCTACGTCATCGACGTCCTCATCTGGATGCTGGCCATGCTCGTGGCGGCAGTCCTGAGGTATGAGTTCGACTTCAACGAGATCAGCTGGAACGCATACGTGGGCTTCGTTGCTGGGGCTGCTGGGCTCCAGCTGGTATTCGGGCTGATCTTTCACCTGTACCGCAAGGGAATGCGTTTCCGCGCCGGAGGTTTCGAGGACACTCTTGCTGTGTCCCTTGCCGCAGGAGTAGTGGGCAGTATCCTCTGGATCGTCTCCCTAGTCTTCGGTGGCGCGTGGGAGATCTCCCGTGGGGTCATGCTCATTGCGACTCCGGGCGCACTAATCCTGATGCTGGGAGTCCGCTTCGCTGCGCGCCTCATTGTCAGAAACTCCCGCAAGCCCGGTCCCGGTTCTTCGCCTGCATTGATCCTCGGCGGAGGCTACGTGGGGACCAACCTCATCCGGTGGATGATGTCTGACCCGTCCTCGCCTTTCCGCCCGGTTGGGATGATTGATGATGATCCGAACCTGCACAAGAGACGAATCCACGACGTCCCAGTTGTTGGAACGTTCGCCGACATCGAGTGCGCAGCGGAGCGTACTGGTGCAGAGGTCCTCATCGTTGCCATCAGCGCAGCCGACTCTGTTCTCCTGCGTCGGGTGCAGGATGTCGCTGACAGAAGTGGACTCTCTGTCAAGGTCATGCCTCCGATCGGACATGTGGTCGCCAACGGCGTCCACGTAGGAGACCTCCGGGACCTCTCAATCGAGGATCTGCTGGGCAGACAGCCGGTGGAGACCAATGTCTCCGAGATCGCCCAGTACTTAACAGGTAAGCGAGTCCTGGTGACGGGGGCCGGTGGGTCCATCGGAGCACAGCTATGCACCGAGATCGCGAAGTATGGTCCCGCTGAGCTCATCATGCTGGATAGGGACGAGACAGGACTGCAGCAGGCGCTCATCAACGTTCATGGCAACGGACTTCTCGACACGGACGCAGTCGTCCTTGCGGACATCCGTGAACCTGAGAACCTGAAGCAGATTTTCCTGGACCGTCGACCGGAGGTGGTTTTCCACGCGGCCGCCCTGAAGCACCTGCCGATGCTCGAGCAATACCCGAATGAGGCGTGGAAGACCAATGTTCTCGGTACGCTCAATGTCTTAAAGGCGGCACAAGCCGCCAGCGTAGAGACCTTCATCAATATCTCCACCGATAAGGCAGCAAACCCCACCAGTGTTCTCGGCCATTCGAAACGAGTAGCAGAGAAGCTCACAGGGTGGTTCGGTAAGACAACCTGTAAGAACTATCTTTCCGTTCGCTTCGGTAACGTCATCGGTAGCCGGGGATCGATGCTTCCCACATTTATTCGTCTCATTGAAGAGGACAAACCCCTCACCGTGACCCACCCGGATGCCACCCGCTACTTCATGACTATTCCGGAGGCCTGCCAATTGGTTCTGCAAGCCGGCGGCATTGGTCGAGCTGGAGAGGTGCTCATCCTGGACATGGGGGAACCGGTCAGCATCCTTGAGGTTGCCCAGCGGATGATCGCGATGTCAGGTAAGAACATTGAGGTCGTATTCACGGGACTCCGGGAAGGTGAGAAACTGCACGAGGAACTTGTGGGGGTAGGGGAAAAGGAAGACCGCCCCTTCCACCCCAAGATCTCACACGCTGCCGCGAATATTCTCGCTCCAGAAAACCTGGATAAAGAAGGTTTCATGAGTCGGCTCGGCAAACTGGAACACGCAGAAAAGGAAGCCATGCGATGACTAATGACAAGATCTATCTTTCTTCCCCGGATGTGACAAATCTGGAGGAAGAAGCACTGGTACGCGCTATTCGTTCTGGATGGATCGCACCCCTTGGCCCTGAGGTAGATGCATTTGAAGCCGAATTGGCTGAGTATTGTGGACGTTCCCGAGCAGTAGCATTGTCCTCAGGAACTGCGGCTCTCCACCTCGGTCTGTTGACTCTAGGGGTTGGGCCGGGGGACCTGGTGCTCACCTCGTCCCTCACCTTCGCTGCCACAGCCAATGCTATTGTCTACACGGGCGCGGAGCCGGTTTTCGTAGACGCCGACGAGAGCGGCAACATGAACCCAGACCTGCTGGAGAAAGCCTTCAGGACTCTGCAGAGCGAAGGCCGGGCCGTAAAAGCAGTGGTGCCGGTTGACTTGCTGGGCAAAGTCGCGGATCACGAACGTATAAATGAGATAGCCTCTCGTTACGGCGCAGTCGTGCTTTCCGACGCAGCAGAATCTCTAGGCGCAATACGGAACGGCAAGTCTGCAGGCGCATTCGGCATCGCTACTGCAGTTTCCTTCAATGGAAACAAAATCATGACGACTTCGGGCGGCGGTGCGCTGCTGACCGACGACGACAACTTAGCAGATCATGTTCGTTATCTCGCGACTCAGGCTCGCCAACCGGTAGTCCATTATGAACACACAGAAATCGGCTACAACTACCGTATGTCGAATATCCTAGCCGCGCTAGGCCGTGCCCAGCTCTCCCGTCTCGACGACATGATTGAACGACGTCGATGTCACCGGGTGCGTTACCGTGAACTATTCAGCAATATCTCCGGTGTACGCATATTCGGAGAACCCTCCGGTGTCGATGGAGGGATGACGCGAGACAATTTCTGGTTAACATCGATTGTAATCGATCCATCCATAGCTCCTTTTACCGCTGCAGAGTTAAGGGCTGCTTTGACCAGTGCCGACATCGAATCCCGACCCTTGTGGAAGCCAATGCATTTACAGCCTATATATGCAAAAAATCGCGTATTTACCGATGGGGTCGGTGAGGCATTGTTTCATACGGGTTTATCACTTCCGAGCGGATCAGTTCTCACCAAGGAACAGATCGATTATCTGTCTACTAATGTTTCGCAGTTCTTGGAGGCTTCCCATGTCCGCTGACCACAGTCGATTTGATATCGCTAAGCGGGTGTTTGATGTTGCCGCAAGCGGAGGAAGTCTTATCATGACTGCACCACTGCAGATTGGGGTAGCAGCGGTAGTATTGGCGACTCATGGAAGACCTGTTCTTTTTCGCCAAAAGCGTCCCGGTAAAGACGGGAAAATTTTCGAGCTCATCAAATTCCGGACGATGCACGCGTCCGACGATAAAAAAATAACCGACGAAGAAAGATTGACACCGGTAGGGCGGTTTCTGCGATCGACTAGTCTCGATGAGTTACCCACCCTCTGGAATGTGTTCAAAGGAGATATGAGCCTGGTTGGCCCACGGCCATTGTTAGTGGATTACCTGGAGCACTATTCATCAAAGCAAGCTCGTCGACACGAAGTGCGTCCCGGTGTGACAGGGTTAGCTCAAGTTCGTGGCCGTAACAAAATCTCATGGGAGGAGCGTTTCCGCTACGACATTGAATATGTCGATCAACGAAGTTTTCTCCTCGATTTAAGAATTCTGTTTCAAACCGTACGAGCGGTTGCGCAGCGAGAAGGCATCAGTCAGGATGGCCACGCCACCATGACTCCGTTCAATGGTTCATAACGAATGAAGAAGTTAATGCTACAAGATGAGCATATAGTAGTGATCGGCGCATCGGGGTTCGGGAGAGAGAGTTTAGACGTACTCCGGGCAATGAAAGAAGACGGAGCGGCTATTGAAATCTCAGGGGTAATCGACGATGCCCCGTCAGCGTCCAACCTGGGAAGGCTTAAGGACCTAAACGTTCCCTATTTAGGAACCTTGGACCACTGGTTAGCAGGGCCCTCGACCAATACAAAATTTGTATTAGGAATCGGCAGCCCATCAGTAAAGCGGAAAATCGCTCGAAAACTCGAAAAGGAAGGTTTCACGCCCTATACTGCTATACACCCTAGTGCAGAAATCGGCAGCAACCCTAGCCTAGGACCAGGCGCTGTCGTATGCGCAGGCGCAGTAGTTTCTACAAACGTCCGATTCGGTAAATATGTACACATTAACCCACATGCAACCATCGGTCATGATGCTACGTTGGAGGATTTTGTCTCTGTTAATCCTGCAGCTGTGATCTCGGGAGAAGTAAGAATCCACGACGAGGTGCTAGTCGGTGCGGGGGCAATTATTCTACAGCAGCTCACCGTAGAACGAGGCGTAGTCGTGGGAGCCGCTGCCCTAGTAACGAAGAACGTACCGCCTGACGTTATTGTAAAGGGAGTCCCAGGGGTTTGGAATGCCTAAAGAAAAGAACTCGTCTAAACCTAGCCTCGTAGTAGGGGTAACGGTGGGTGTGAGCGCGCTCTCCCTCTTGCGCGGCCAGCTTAAGTGGTTTGAACAGAATGGCTGGAACGTTATTCTAGTTTCAACTCCGGATTTACAAGCACTGCAAGCCGCTAAAAGGGAAAATGTCACCTTGGCTGGTGTGCCGATGGATCGCAGCATAGCGCCAATAAAAGACATAAGGGCTCTAATTCAGTGGATCAAGATATTGCAGAAGTACCGACCTGATGCGGTAAATGTGGGGACTCCTAAGGCAGCACTTTTGGGGACTATAGCAGCTTGGTTGCTCAGAATACCTAAGCGAGTTTATCTCGTAAGAGGTCTTCGAGTAGAAGGCACCAGCGGGGTCCTTCGGTGGACATTGTCAACGATGGAGCGCATTACAATGTATTGCGCTACCGACGTTGTGTTCGTGAGCAAGTCGTTGGCGGCAGAGGCCGCCAAAAGAAAACTCCTCGCTCGAAAAAAGTCATGGACGGTCGGGGCTGGCAGTAGCAACGGAGTCGATTCAGAAGCAATCGAGTCCCGACTCGCTTCCATCGATCGGAATGAACTCCGATCAGAACTTGGGTTCAAATCCACCGACTTAGTGGTCGGATTCGTTGGTCGCATTAGTTCCGATAAAGGAGTAAAAACCCTTCTCGATGCACTGCAAGATTCGAAACTAGAAGAGAATATCCATGGGTTACTGATCGGCGCAGTTGAGGACGAATCTCTCGCCAAAGAAGCAGATGGACTCGGTTCCAGATGTAAACGCATTCCCTGGACAGACGACGTATGGGGTTATTTACCGGCTATGGATATCCTCTGTCTTCCTACTTTGCGAGAAGGGTTTCCTAATGTGGTTCTCGAAGCTAGCGCAGCAGGAGTGCCTGTGATTACTACACGTGCAACCGGGGCCGTGGATTCAGTGGTCCCAGAAAAAACCGGATATTTGATCGACATTGGAGATTCTGAAGAGTTAGTGCGGCGTTTAAACGCCCTGAATGCGGATAGAAGTAGATTGCAGCAAATGGGTAACGCAGCGAGAAAGCGTACAGTCGAAGAGTTTCATCCTGAAAGAATCTGGGAGGGGTTCGCTGAAATCATCGCTGGAAAAGAAAACCCCAGTAGGGCCGACAGGGTATGCCTCTAGAGCCTAATAAGACGCCCTATGAAGTTTCTTCACCAGGGTCTTTAAAACTATAGGTAGCTCAGTAAGAAGCTGTGTGAAAAAGAATTAGAGTGTGTCGAGTCATCATCAGAAGCGACGGGCTTGATTATATTTCTCCGCAACTCTACACGTTCTAACTGCGATGCCCCAGGCTGGCCTCTAGCAACCGGAGTTTTTCAGAGTGCTGCGCCTCCTTAGAAAGAAATAGTGACGTTACCCGGACGAGAGAACAATCGAGAAAGGTCGGGCGAGTAGATGGTAGCGATTGAAGCGACACCGGCACCCACAAAAGTGCTACATGTGATTGGACGTCTTGTCCCCGGAGGCGTAGAGATGCGTACTCTTGAGCTGATCGAACAAAGTACGGATAAAAACGTTCAGCATTACATATGCGTTAGTTCCGGTCGAAAAGGCACTTTGGATGACAGGTACTTAAATGCCGGAGCCTCGGTGGAGTATCTCAAGCTGAAAAGTATACTTTTTCCATTTAAATTTTACGTTTTCCTGAAAAATAACTCTCTCGACGTGGTGCATTCCAACTTAATGTATGTCTCGGGATTGGTGCTGCTGATAGCTAAATTGGCTCGCATACCGGTTCGAATTTCACAATTTCAGTCGGACGGCGTACCCGATCATCGATTGAGCATTATCCAAAAAGCAAAAAGGCTCCTGTTGAAGGAACTTATTGGGTTCTCGTCAACGAAGATTGTTGGGTTAACGCCAGAGAACCTAATCGTTGCGTGGACTTCCAAGTGGAAAAGTGACCCCCGATGCGAGGTAGTTCCCAACGGCGTGGATAGTGAAAATATAGAAATCACCAGTCCCACCCCCTTTGGCCGGTACAAAGATACTACCGTTATCATTCACGTCGGAAGGGGTGATCTTCCCACTAAAAATCGTGCTAAAGCGATTTCCGTTTTCTCTACATATTTTAGAAATTATAACGACAATAGCATACTCGTATTCGTAGGTCGTGATGGAAAAGATGCATCGCAGGCGCGTGCAAATCGCTCGAAGCTCGACCTTCAGATAGAGGAATTGGGCATTTCGAAGAATGTACTCTTTTTGGGAGAGAGATCGGATGTTCGGAATCTTCTGTTAGCTTCGGACGTTTTCCTTTTTACATCTACGCTCGAGGGGCTCCCCGGCGTAGTTCTCGAAGCCTTGGCCTCTGGTCTGCCAATCTTGTCGACCGATCTTCCTGGCGTGAAGTTCCTTAAAGAGTATTTTCCCGAGATTCGATTGATTGATTCGACTCGTCCGGATGATGAATGGTGTAAAATCCTCCAGAAATTCGACCGAAAGCTGGAGAAACGGGATCGTCTAGAGGCAGTACAAAAGTTCCGGGAGAGTCCTTTTGAACTGTCCAAGGCCGTCGAACGATATCTTGATCTCTGGAGAAAGTGAAAGTCGTGATAGTCGACAAACATACGAAAAAACCTTACACCCAAAAAGGTGTAGAAGGCGAAGGTATAAGGAGACAGTTCGCGTTTGCTCTATTTCTCCTTCATATTGTCTTACTCATAGTTTTTAGCTCTGGCTCCTTGTTCGAAGGTGCAGATCTCCAAGACGTGTCGCGCGTCGCGATCCTCACCGCCACTCTCTTGTACCTTGCCATCAGCTTTTTATATCGAGAAAGATTTTGGTCGGTTCCTTCGCTGACCTTCCTGATTCTGGCACTGTTCCATTTAGGGCTTTTCGTAACTCCGGCGATAAACGGGCAACTTCCCACTTTCGTAGTTGACGTGGGAGGAAGCGGAACTTGGTTTTACAGTGACGCTACAATTATTGCTGTCCGGTACGTGTTGCTAGGCTTAGTCGCCTATTCCGCTGGTTTAACTTTAGTCTTCTCCCTTGGCGTGACAGCCACGGTGTCAGGTGAAGATAACGTTTCTGGTTCTCAGGATTCCGTTTACCGAAACAATCTTGCCCTTGTTGGATTTGTTGTTCTTACCGTCTCAACGTTGACATGGCTGGTTATATCAGTATACAGCGGTGGCCCATTTTTCTTCCTTCGGAGTTACGGCAGCTACCTCGCATTCACTAATGATAGTGCTCTCCTGAACTATACCTATATTGGTATTTCCTACGGGTTGCTGCTTAGTATGTTTACTCGGAACCATAGGGTTTTTGCCTTCTCAATCGGGATTTTCGCCGTTTTTGGCGTCTGCTCTCTACTTCTAGGCATGAGAGATAATGTCCTGATTCCCGCCGTGGCGGCCGCTGCGATGTGGGCTAAGTTCAGAGGCGTGCGAAATAGTTGGATATTCGTTTTCGGGCTAATAGGAGTTTTGTCGATCGTAAGTTTGGTTCGCCAGTTGAGGAAAACCGGCCTGGGGGAATTCGATTTCACTGGCGCCATACTCTCTCCCATTTCTGCGGTTGAAGAGATGGGTTTCTCACTGCGCGTTTTACATACTACTATTTCGTGGCACGAAATTAGAAATGAGCCGTTTTACGGTGGCGTCACCTATATGGCGCCTTTTTTGCGTTTTGTCGAGGGGATTCTGGGTTTTAATCGTCTTGAGGGACAACCGGACTATCGTTTGATGAATATTGAAATTGGCGAGCGCGTGGGCCAGATTGGTGGTTCGATAATTGGAGAGGCGCACCATAATTTTGGATTCTTGGGAATTATGTGTGTGTTGTTGGCTGTCGGAGTGTTAATTGGATTTCTAACCTTGAAGGCGAGAACTGCGCTTGTGCTGGCGTTGCTAGGTGTCATTACCGTTCTATTCCTAATGCACGTGAGAAATTCTTTTGCTCCTATTCCTTTTTGGTTCGGAGTGGGAATTCTTTTTGTGGGAATCGCGAAGTTGTTATCTGAAAGGCAAATGAAGCGTGCTGAAATTCTCTAAGTCTTTTGCTGCTCGAGAGTCTTTGGGGGCCATATCCTGGAATTTTGTAGGTATGGCTTTCAGCCTTTTCACTGGCGTTATCACCGCGAGAATTTTAGCTCCCGATGACCGGGGCTTGCTGGCTCTTTTTTTAATAATCTCTTCATTGTCATATTTGCTAGCTGCGGTTGGAACCAATACTGCAATTAGAACTTTTCAGCCGAGGGAATCGTGGGCTAGTTTCTGTAGTTACTTCCAGTTAAGTGCGGTACTACTGGCGGTCAATGTTCTCATTAGCATCTCTATTGTTTTTATCTTTTCTTTGGTTAGCGCCTCTAACCTCGGGCAATATTGGTGGATTATTTCTCTATTAGCTTTCTTTACCTTTATTAGTAGCCAGTTGTTAGATGTATTGAACGCAGTGGGAATGGTTAGCTATTCTGCTTTCGCTAATATTTCCGGCCATTTTTCCACTATGTCGGTTCTGGTGTTCTTTTTTATCGGTACTGCGGACGCGGGGTTGGCTAACGTGGCGTTTGCTTATATTTTCGGTTTTATGGCTCGGATCGTGGTCATTCTGACCCTGATCCGTAAAGCCGCCATTTCCCCAGGCCGGGGCTCGTCTTATGGCCGGAGATCTTTGCTAAAGAAGGGAGTTGGTTTTTGGGGGGTCGGGCTGGGACAAACTCTAACTTTTCGTGCCGATCAGCTGCTCCTTGGTTTGCTTTCCACTCCTTCTCAGGTCGGGCTCTATGCTGTAGCCTCCACGCCGGCTTCGTTGATGCAAGTCGTTTCTAACTCCATCGGTCAAGTTGCTTTTCGTCAAGCTGCAGTCGGGAAACTGACTGTACGAGGCCTTGCAAGGTTCCTCGGTGCGAGTAGCCTTGTAACGTTTTTCTACGTAAGTGTTTTATGGATTTTAGCTCCGTGGGTAGTGCCCTTTGTTTTTGGCCCGGACTATGCTGAATCGGCGAACATCGTTCGTATTCTTCTTATTTCAGAACTGTTTTTAGGTCCGTACCTTGTATTGGTTCGGGTTCTGGCAGGCTTAAACCAACCCAGATGGTCGAGCGCCTCGGGGTTTGTAGGCTTGGGAGTAATGATTCCATCGCTGGTATATTTAGTACCTTTGTACGGAGCCTATGGTGCAGCGATTAGCACGATTATGGGTTTTGGAGGGATGTTTGTGTTTACTGCTGTAGGTGCTTTGATTGCTTTTCGTGGACAAAACCTGAGTGAAACTCTTTAGCCGGGATGTTCACAAGACTTATTATTATGAAGACATTGTCGGTGACGAGGTTAGGCCTACCCGGCGTTAGGCGGTGTTACGAAAGTCGTTTCAGTCAGTACCGGATCACCGCCAGCTGAACCGTGGCCTCGAAGTGCACCGCTAGTTTGTCGAACCGCGTGGCACACTCGCGGTGCTGTTTGATCCGGTTGATGCCCCGCTCCACCGCATTACGCCGCCGGTAGGCCACGGTGTCGAAGGCAGGGGGTCGGCGACGGGCTGACCCCCGGTGTCGGCGGTGGGCGAGCTGGTCCTTCGGCTGGGAAATCGTCGCCTTGATGCCCCTTGACCTCAGATAATTTCGGTTGGCGCGTGAGGAATACGCCTTGTCCGCCAGCACCCGGTCGGGTCGACGCCGCGGCCGGCCACGCCGGGCGGAAGGAACCCGGATCTTCTCGATCACCGGCACCATCTGCGGACCATCACCGGCTTGACCTGGGGTGATGAGAAACGACATCACCCCGCAATCCGCGTCGATACCCACATGGATCTCCGTCGACCACCCGCCCCGGGGGCGGCCGAAACCATGAGTGGTCAACCGGATCTTCGAGTCCGCGGCCGTCGACGAGCAGGGCCTGAACGCCGCACATGCGGTGCTGCGGTTGACGCGGCGGTATTCCGCCGAGCGGGTCGAGGACGCCTGCCGGATTGCCCTGGCCGGGCATGTCCGGTCCCCGCGCTATGTGCACCTGCACCCGATCCTGGTCACCGGGCAGGATCAGGCCACCCGGCAGCGCCCACCGCGGGAGGAACCGGTCGAGGAAGGCGGCTTTGTCCGCGGTGCCGACTACTACGCAGGAGGAAACCAGTGAGCGGGATCGACATGGAAACCACACGCAAGCTGCGTGACATGGGCGCGACCGCCCTGCTGGAGGCCATCGATGCCGAAGACGAGCTCCTGGGGATGGGGTTCGAGGAACGGCTCCGTCTGATCGTCGATGAGGCGTATGCCACCTTCACCCACGGCAAGGTCGACGGGTTGATCCGCCGGGCCGGCCTGCGCTACCCCGCGGCTGATCTGCGCCGACTGGACCTGGTCGAGCAACGCGGCTTGGACGCAGGCGTCATCGCCGCGCTTGCGACCTGTGGGTTCATCGAACGGCACCAGAACGTCGTGTTCCAGGGATTCACCGGGTCAGGGAAATCCTATCTGGGGTGCGCGCTGGCCAAACAGGCCTGCCAGCACCGGTATCGGGCGCACTACATCCGGATGCCGGATCTGGAGGAAGCCTGGGCCACAGCACGGGACAAACCCCAGGGGACGACGAAGTTCCTCAAGAAGTATGTTCCGAACGTGCATTTTGAAGCAGCGTGGTGACGATAGTGAAGCGCCGGGGTGAGCATCGTGAAGCGGTGCTCACCCCGGTGCTCGATCCTCACTTCGGTGTCCGGCGGGTTACCTGACCATGGTCGGTGAGAGTCTCATGTTCGGCCCGTCCAGGCTGATGATCTCCGCCCCACCGACAAGACGGTTGAGCAGGGACTCAGCGACGACCTTGTCCGCCATGGAGGTGTACCACTCCTCCGGGTTGAACTGGGAGGTCACCAACGTCGATCCCCGGCCTTCCCGCGCGGACAGGATATTGAACAGCATGTTCGCGGTGTCCGGGCTGATCGGGGTGGTGAGGAAATCATCCAGGACCAGCAGATCCGTGGTGGTGATCTGAGTGACGAACTGCAGACGCTTCGGATCGTGATAATCCATCACCGCCAGCTGCGCGGCCAGGTCATCGGTACGGAAGAACCGGGCGGTGTAGTCACGCCGGCACGCCGCATTGAGCAGCGCCAGGGCGAGGTAGGTCTTGCCTACGGAGGACTTGCCCAGGATGATGACGTTGCTGGCCTTGGCCACCCATTGACAGCTGCCCAGCCGTGTCGTTAACTCACGGCTGAGGTTGCGATCTGGTCGGTAGTCGATGTCTTCTACGCAGGCATCGGGGTGTGGTGATCTGGATGCCTTGAGTAGTTTCTCAACACGACGCTCCGCCCGGGCCGTGACCTCTTTGTCCAACGCGAACGCGATCTTCTGGGAGAAGGTCCACTCGTCATAGTCGGCGTTGTTGGCGATATCGATGACCGTCTGACCGAAGGCGGTCATCCGGAGTTTGGTGAAGGTGTCCAGCCACGTGTCATCCAGGTGGAGGTTGGGGTCCATCACTTCGATTCCTCCTTGTGGTCGCTGGTGTCTGTTCCGGTGAGGGCTTCCAGGCTGAACTGGCCGGCCCCGCCGAGTAGCCCACCGCGGTCACCGTGCCAGTGCGGTGGCGACGTAGAACGTGCATGAGCCCGCGGCGTAGGGGTGGTCGCCGGTCGTGTCGCCTGGTCGCTACGGACCGCGGCCATCATGTTCTTCACCGCGGTGTACGAGATCGCCCGACGACGGGTGGCATCGCCGACCAGTCGGAGGCAGGCCGCCTCGAGGATGGGCTTGTTGTCGCCTTTGCCCATGGCGAGGATGTTGCGGGCCGGCAGATACGCCTGAGCGACAATCGGTCGCGACGCCAGGAGATCAGCGATCGCCGTCCTCGTGTTCGGACCCACCCGGGAAGCCTGGGTGAGGAAATACTGCGAGGACCACAGATTGTTCGGATTCTCCATCCCCGGTGGGCAGTGGACCACATCGGTGACATACGCCCCGCGTTGCGTGCCCACCGTGTGCGTGGCGATGGTGGCGCCAGCGGCGAAGACCTCCAGCTGATCGCCGCGGATACGCACGTCCACGGTGTCGCCGACATGCTGGTAGGGAACGGAGTAGTGCACGGTGGCGATCGTGATGTGCCAGTCCGGGCTCACCTTGGATTTCTTCCACACCGTCGGCAGGAAAGGCTCATCAGGCAGTGCCGCCAACAGATCGGCTTCGGCTTCCTGGAAGATCTGGCGGCGGGAGACAGGCTGCTCCCTAAACGGAGTGCGGTCGTTGATCGCCTCGACAGCTGCCCGCAGGGCCGTGTTGAGGTCATCAAGGTTGCTGAACTCCCGGTCCGCGAGTCGGCGGATCGCCCAGTTGGTGACGACCTTGACCCCGGATTCCACATTGCCCTTGTCCTTGGGGCGCACCGGCCGGGTGGGAAGCGCGGCGGTGTTGTAGTGGGTAAGGAACTCCTCATAAGCGGTGTTGACCCTGCGTGCCTTGTCCCCGGTGCGGATGGCATTCGACGCGGTGGAGGCATTATCCGGCACGATGACCTCAGCCACGCCCCGGAAGTACTCGAAGGCGTGGCGGTGGGCGGCCAGCCAGTTCGGCTGGCGTTCATCAACACACCCGTAGGCAAAGACCATGCCGGAGTACGGCAAGGTCGCGACGAACACGCTGATGCTGGTGGCCCGGCGGGTGACGGAGTCGATGATGCGTATCTTGGTGACGGCCCAGTCGACCTGCATCGTATGGCCCGGGATGTGCTGGATCCGAGCGGTGAGCCCGCGGGCCTGGACTTCCTGGCCCACCAGCTGACGGAAGCGTTCATAGCTGTAGTGACGAAGGCCCTCTGGCGCGGGCAGGGTGAGGTAGTCGGCCCACAGGACATTCAGGGGTGTCTTCTTGCGTCCGGTCCGGGCAGCGATCACCGTGTCCATGTCGATGGGGACGAATTCCCCGGCCACGGTCATCCGCCCGTCGCCGACCAGGGCGGCAAGGTCGTCGTCAGGCAATCCCTCGAGTTGGGCGTGGGTGGTGATGTGGTGGTGATCGAGGGCTTTTCCGGCTTTGGCGATGGTAGCGTGCGCGGCACCGCAGCGAGCCTGAATTGTTCGGTAGGAACTGCCCGCGAGGAGCAGTTGCATGATCAACCGGTAGTTGGTCACGGTTGAAGGTCCTTTCAGGTTCCCACACGACCGGGTTGTCGTGTGGCATCTGAAAGTCTGGGGGCTACCGGCCCTGAGCGCTTCACGAAGCTCACCATCGTGCTTCACGATGGTTACCACGGCGCTTCAAACTATCCGTTCCTAACAAGAAGTACGCCGCGTTCACGGTCCTGGTGATCGACGAGTGGCTGCTGGATCATCCGGATGAGGCCATGCGCAGCATGCTGCTGGAACTGCTCGAGCGTCGTTACGACTCCGCGTCGACGGTGTTTTGCACCCAGTATGCGAAAAAGGATTGGCATCAGAGGCTCGGATCCGGGGTGCACGCCGATGCGATCATGGACCGGATCGTGCACAACCCCATCTGGGTCGACACCGGCACCCACAACATGCGGGAGCACGTCACGATGAACCAATAGGAACGAACCCCCAGCGCCGGCCGGTGGCCCCCATCCCTACGGCTGCCGGCCCCCGCAGGCACTATCGCTGGCCCCCAACCACACGATCGAGTGGCCTTCACACCTACGAATATTCAGGTGGTCAGCAGCGCGGTCATGAGTTTGTTATAGGTCACCGCGTCCGGGCCCTGGGGGATGAATCGCACTCTGGGCCCAGTTTTCGGTTTGACCAGGCCCTTGTTGTAGTCCTGTGCGGTGCTGATGTTGATGTTGCAGGCGACGGCGGCGTCTGTGCAGCTGAGGGCGGATTGACGCAGGAGCAGGTACCTCACCCGGCGGGTGGTGGTGGCATCCCCACGCGGTACTTTCCTCGGGTGGTGGACACCGGCATCGGTCGCCGCATGGAAGACAACGCTGGTGCTGACACCGCACCGGTCGGCGGCGTGGCTGAGGGAACTACCTGTGGTAACCATGGTCACGGCTCGGGCCAGTGCCTGCTGATCGGTCCGGCGTTGGTGTCCGAAGCCGAGGGTGTGGGCGTAGTTGAGTGCGTGACCGTAGTTGAGCCCCAGCTCACTGGCCGCATGGAGCACACTGGCACCGCTGCGTAGCTGGTCGGTCAGGACCTGTTTATCCGTATCGGAAAGTGAGTGGAAGGGACCGTGGGTGGTCATGGGGTTGCTCCCTGCAGGTGACAGGGCGTTGCAACGACCACTAGAACCCAAGACGCACTCTAAATCGTGAAGAGCCCCTAACCCGGGTTTTTCACGGGAAGTAGCCGGACACCGGCTGAAGAAATGAAGAAAGTGACCCTTGACCAGGTAAATTGGTAGTTGCTTAGACTCCAGACACCCAAGTCGAAAGGATCACCTTCAGGGTGAATACTACCAGCTTCCATATCGGCACCCCCGCACCTTCCCAACTGTGTTCGAACGCCGGACTCATGCTACTGGCCACCACCGCTGATCAGGTCGGGGTGGCCGCTGCGATCGACACCGAACTCGGGGACCGGCAGAACCCGAACCTGGTCCACACCACCGGCCACACCATGACCACTCTCGCCCTGGCACTTGCCCTCGGTGGGGACGACGCAAATGACGTGGACCTCCTGGATCCGCTGGTGGCCACCGGCCTGATCGACCAGGTGCCCTCAGACTCCACGGTGCATCGCCGCCACGCAGAACTCGCCGGCCTGGGTTCTGACGGCACCACGGCGATCCTGGCGGGGATGAAATCGGCCCGTCGAGCCGCCTGGGCCGCCTGCGGCACCCGCAACCCCGCAGCCCGGGCCACCACCAACAATCCACTGGTCATCGACCTGGACGCCACCGAAATCCTCTCCCACTCCGACAAAGAGCATGCCACCCCGACGTGGAAGAAACACTTCGGATTCCACCCCCTAGCAGCGATCATCGACCACGGCGACGGGCTGACCGGGGAACCCGCAGCCGTGCTCCTGCGCCCCGGCAACGCCGGATCCAACACCGCCGCCGACCACATCACCGTGCTGGACCAGGCGGTGAGTGCTCTTCCCGAGCACGCCGACGGACACGAGTGGGACACACGCCTGCTGGTGCGTACCGACGCCGCCGTGGTTCCCAATCCTTTCTCAACCACCTCAACGACCAGGGCCTGGCCTATTCCATCGGGTTCCCGGTGACCTGGCAGATCGGGGAGATCGCCTCGACCCTGGGGGACCCCGTCAAGCAGGGCATCATCCGCCCCGACGGCACCGTCACCGACCCGGGTGACGGCTACGTTGCCGATATCACCTCCCGGATGCGGTCCTGGGCCGGGGAACCCCTGGGCACCGACCTGGACAAATACCCCGACGATATGCGGATCATCATCCGGGTGGAACACCCCGCGTCCGGGGCGCAGCTGCGCATCACCGATGTCGATGGCCGCCGGGTTCAGGCCTTTGTCACCAACCGCCCCGGCCATGCCAACCGGCTCGACGTCCTGCACCGCGGCAGGGGCAGGTGCGAGCAACGGATCCGGGACCTGAAAGACTGCGGGTTGGGGAAACTCCCGCACGAGGGTTTCCGGATGAATCAGGCGTGGTGTCATGTGGCGGTCCTGGCAATGAGCCTCATCACCTGGGCGGGGTTGGTCACCGCTGCCGGCAGTACCGCGGCACAGCAACGGCGGTCGCGGTGGTGGGTATGGGAACCGAAGACGCTGCGGGCGAGGATGTTGTCGATCGCCGCGATCGTGGTGCGTCACGCCCGGCGGGTCAGCCTGCGCTTCGATCAGGCTGCGCCGCATCGGCAGCTCCTGGAACACGGCCTGGCCAGGATCAGACGGATCGTCTGATCCTGGCCACATCCAGCCGCACGCTTTCGTCACTGCAGTCCTGAAGTTCCCCTACGATCTCATACCGGACCCTGGTTTCCCGGCCCAGTACCCGCCGGGACTCCGCCGACCCTGCAGTCGGTCACCCCCGTGCTGAGGACTGGAGACAAGACCCGTGAAAAATCCGGGCTAATATAATAAAGAAAAACTCGACTCAGACCATGCCACAAGAGCTCGAGGCCCCCTCTTGAGGTTTCGAATGGGAAGCCAGGATATATATTGCGTTTAAATCGATCCCAGCGACGATTTCGACACTTCGTTTTTGAAATCCTGCAAAATACTATTTCTACTCTGCTGTAGCTGTGACTGTTCGTACTCAGTGCTTTTCTCAAAGTTATTAGAGGAAACTGCTTCCCAGTCTTCGTCCATGAAACGAATGATACGGTTAGCAAGAGATCTGGAATCGCCTGACGGGTACAAAAAATCCTCACCCACTAGCTCAGAATGCCCGCCTACATCAGAAAGGATAACGGGCAAACCATGAGACATTGCTTCAACCACAGACCGAGGAAGTCCTTCACTTAAACTGGGCTGAATATAAATATCTATAGAATCGAACCACTTGCCCAATTCAGACGATGGCAAAGGGCCTTTTAATCTTACTCGATCGCTCAGATTCAAGCGATCAATCTGCTGTTGCAAATGTCTTTGATCACCCGGGCCGACCAATTCATAATCTATATCGTAACCCTTATCGGCCAAGAAGGAAACGGCGTCAACAGCGGATTCGTAACCCTTATACCGAAGATCTACCTTGCCAATACTGCCGAGTGTGAGCTTGTCTTTGTTAACTGGGATGCTCGAAAGTCGGCGTTTTAATCGACTGGAGTCAGACTCGATATTAACGTTGGAAATTCCTGCACTTCTACCCTTGGTAGGGTACCTCTCCTGTAGAAAATGTTGAGTAACATAAATCGTAAAGCGAGAACGTGAAACCGCCGCCCGGGTGGCCAAGAATGCAAATGGAGCGATTAAACTTCCCTTCCAGCCATGAAAACGGTAGGAGTCCCAAGGGCAACCTACCATTTCAATAAGGACGGGCTTGCCCAACTTAGCGGCGGCCGCACAAGTAATCCATCCCACCACACTGGGTAAGCGCACGATCGCACAATCCACATCTCGGAGTCTGTCACAGATTTCACGATAGATTCCGGTGAAATTGGTGAGCAAACTGCGTGGATCTTTGTATGAAAATATAGGGTTGAATGAAGCTCCATCACAACTGGAAACAGACATCCCGCTTGGGCTGGCGCTGGTAACACGGGTGGAAACTACTATCTCGTCAAATACGGATAAATACCGCCGCCAGATTTCGCTACCGAAACCACGAGAATAATAGACCCCCTCATGGTTAATCAACGGTGCATCATGGAAAAAGCCGACTTTCATGTGAACCCTTCAATAGGCAATATATTTTCAATCTCGTTGAAAAATAGGGTGCTCAAACCAGAACACCTAATCTGGTTAGGGAAAGGCTCGAAGCGAGACATTTCTAAACTTCTATAGGCCATCAACTTAAAGTAAATCCTGGTATCTTAAGTTCGTCAAAAGTACGTGAAAACACTACTTCGATCCACGGTTGTTCGATACCAGCGGCGGGCCAGCGAGATCAGACTAGAAGGAGATAGTGTTTTTTATCAAACGTTGTTTTCCGCTTTTCTCTCTAGGGATCTCCTCGACGTGTCGAATGGCAATGTGGGTGGAAGGGTCGAAAGACTGCTTGAACTTCTCTACCAACATCTGATCGTTTGTGGTCGCATACTCTTTTGAGTCCACCACGAGTAGAATAGTGATCTCTCCTAGATTCTCTTGTCGAACCTGAGCCTGAATCATTGAGCTGGGCATGTACTTAAGCAAGCTCGCAACATGAACGCTATTAACTTTCGCGCCATCGGATCTCAACAAGTAGTCGTCTGACCTTCCGTAGATCTTACTAACCCTTGGGGTGGCTAATCCACAGGCACAAGGATGGGTAGAATCCTCCAAGTCCATCGAGTCACCGATCCGATATCGGATGAGCGGAGTGCCATGAGTTTGAAAGCTAGTTACCAATATCTCGTTGGTTCCAGGGAGAGTCTCGAAGACACCCGTAGAGAGTTCCAGATGCATCGAGCCTTCAAAACATTGAGTGACAAATGGTGCCCCCTCACTCGACGCATATTGATCATATACCTTGGTCTCAAATACGCGTTCTAGGAGGTCCCGGCCCCGTTCCGTTAGGGTCTCTGCAGTTGGGAAGATTGCAACGGGTTTGAATTTTAACTTGATTGCATTCCGTTCAATGAAACTTGCGATATCACACAGAGGGGTGAAGTAGCCATCAAGCGCATGCGGCCTAAATTCATTGAGATGATCAACATACCGGGCCAAGTTCTCTTCGCTCAGATGGAAAGTGGAATAAAGAACTTGGTTTGCTGCCCGATTATGCCTCCAAAAGGCGCGACTTGTGCTAGAAGGTGGAACGATATGTTTTCCACTGAACGTGGCTCGCTTCATCTTTCTATTTTCAAAACCGTGACGGCTTTTAAAATGATCAAGCATGGCCATTCGTCGCATTTCGTCTTCACGAGTATAGCGAACGACTAGCGATTTACCTGTCGTTCCCCCAGTGTGTGCTTGGGTAGATTTTCGGGAGGAAACAGTGTATACTTTCTCGATCTCACGGCGCAGGGTGTCCTTTTCTAGTAAAGGGAGCTGAGGGAGATCATCAACTTCTCTAATTTTCGTTATGTCAAGCTCTGAGTAGAAGTCACGGTAAAATGGGCTCTCTCGGGACGCAAATCTTAAAAACTGACGGAGTAGCACTGCTTGATAGTCTTGTTGACGTTCTATGCTCCACGTGTCATATTCTTTTAGCCAAGCTCTATGCTGAGCATAGATTGCGCCGTAACGTTGTTTTGCCTTGATCGAACCGGAAACTTGAACCATGAAATTTTGAAAGAAAAGCGGCGAGTGGTCGTAGAAAACTTTAAGTTTAGACATATCGTTTCTCATTTCGGGGGAACATGAACACAATAGGCGTTGTAAGCTCAGAGGATAAGTAGATTCTCGCTGATTGGTTTACTCCTAGAGAGCCAGTTCTCTCTCGCCAAAGCTGCGTGGGTCGGTGCCGGGTCAATCTCGCGAGGCCCTTTGCTCCCGCCTTGCTTAAGCATGACCTTACAGAAGCGACCGTGCGTTCCGGTGTAGATGCAGAGAATAGTTCAGTAGCGATATGCTCTAAAAAGTTCTAAAATCCTCGACTCGTGAGCCTTGATTATGGATGTTAGAGTCGAAGGCGGACGGTAGGGCTTGCAGCCAAGCGTACCGGGTCAAAGCGAGGGTTCAGTGAATGGATCCGTCGTGTTTGAGCTTGCTTTCCCTAACTCCGGCTCTTAAACCATTCAATTGTTTTCTCGAGGCCTTCACCCAGAGCAACGGGCTGGACGGCAGGAAACAGGTCAATGAGTACGTCGTTCGCTGCTTGAGAATCCCTTACGTCCCCAGCGCGGGGCTCTTGATGATCTCGTTCCAACGGGAAGCCAAGGATTTCTTCCATTACCGTAACTACGTCCAAGAGGGAGCTGCGGGTGCCGAATGCTAAGTTTACCGCATCTCCTGGGTTGATCCTCTCTCGTGCAGCAAGGGAGAGCGTCTCTGTCACTGTCTCCACAAAAGTGAAATCTCTGGTTTGCTCTCCGTCTCCATGGATTGGTAGGGGACGTCCTGCGAGTGCGGCATCGACAAACGCGGGCACGACGGCGGCATATGCATGGCCAGCAGCCTGCCCTGGGCCGTAAACGTTGAAAAAACGGAACGGCATAACTTCTAATCCGTAAACTGCGTTATAAGCGAGAGCATAAGTTTCAGTCGCCAGTTTGCTAACTGCGTAGGGGCTTATGGGCATGGGGCGAAGCTGCTCCGATTTAGGCAGAGTTTGATTCGAGCCGTATATAGAAGAGGAAGATGCCAGTGTGACATGGGCTCCCCATTTCCGCGCGGCTTCCAAAACATGCATGGTGCCAGTCGCGTTCGCATGATGCGACGCGAGTGGATCCTGAATGGAGCGAGGAACTGAAGGTCGAGCCGCTAGGTGCACGATTGCGTCGGCTTTATGTGCTGCTTGTGATAGCAGGTCTTGATCTAGGATAGATCCCTCGAAAAGTTCTACGTCTAGGCCCTGCAGGTTCTCGCGAAAACCGGTTGAAAAATCGTCAATGACAGCAATATGCGAAACTCCGTCTTTTTGAAGCTGCTTTATGAGGTTGGACCCGATGAAGCCTGCACCGCCGGTGATAAGGACTTTCATTTCTGTACTCCTGTTGTAGAACGTATGTTGCTAGAGGCGCAGGTGTGCTGCGGATTTCGGAAGCACACCCTTAAGATCGTAAATGGTGCAGTCAGATTTTCCGTAGGATCGGATACCTTCCGCGCCGAGCTCGGCAAACTGATGATGCGCGACCGCAATAATGATCGCATCGTAGTTTTGCGGGCAAGGCGTATCTACTAACGTGATGTCATACTCGCGTTCGACTTCTTCAGAGCTGGCCCAGGGGTCATGCACGTCGACGGTTATTCCGTATTCTTGCAGCTCTCGGACCACATCTACCACACGCGTGTTCCGAATGTCCGGAGTGTTTTCCTTGAAAGTGAGTCCCATAACCAAGATTCGAGCATCGCTCAGCTTTGGGATATGGTGCAGCATGGTTTTAACGAGTCGGCTGGCCACGTATTGTCCCATTGAGTCATTGAGCCGACGTCCTGCCAAAATAATCTCTGGATGGTGGCCCACTGCCTGGGCTTTGTGGGTTAAGTAGTAGGGGTCAACTCCGATACAGTGTCCGCCGACTAGTCCAGGGCGGAAGGGTAGGAAATTCCACTTAGTTCCGGCGGCCTCAAGGACATCTTGAGTATCGATATCCATTTTATTGAAAATAACCGCAAGCTCATTCATCAATGCGATATTGACGTCGCGCTGGGTGTTCTCAATCACTTTTGCGGCTTCTGCCACTTTAATGCTCGGGGCCGAGTGGGTGCCCGCGGATACGATTAAACGATATAGATCATCGATATAATCAGCAATTTCTGGAGTAGAACCGGAGGTCACTTTCACAATATTAGTGACACGATGCACCTTGTCTCCGGGATTGATTCGTTCGGGACTATAGCCCGCAAAAAACTCGTCGTTGTATTTAAGTCCACTGACCTCTTCTAGTAGTGGCACGCATACTTCCTCAGTAACGCCCGGGTACACAGTGGATTCGTAAATTACCACGTCCCCGGGTGTAAGGGTGGCCGCGAGGGTTCGGGTAGCAGCCCGAATTGCCCCGAGATCGGGCGATTTATGCTCGTCGATTGGTGTAGGAGTAGTCACGATGTAGACGTTGGCTTTCCGGAGATCCTCAGCATCTGCGGTGAATTCGAGGTTGATCGCCTGGAAGAGTTCCTCGTCGTTGACCTCTAGGGTTCGATCATGGCCTTGTTTCAGCTCGGCGATCCTAGATTCATCGATGTCGTAGCCCACAACTGGAAGATGCTGGCCGAAGGCTGCTGCGAGGGGTAATCCGACGTAACCGAGTCCGATCACCGCGATATGCGTGTCGGAAATTCTATGGGTGCTCATTAGTCTCCTAGATCTTTAAAGTGAGTCCACGCGCGACGAAACTCATGTAAAGCAGATCGACTTCCTGGAGGAAGCGAGGCGATGTTTGCAGTTCATGACGCGTGCCTCTCCAGCGCGGCTTTAGGGTACACATCGTCGAGACGGGTGTGCTGTACCGATGGGGCTGTCGTAAACTGCTTTCCCAGCATACCGCTGGGTAAGATTTTCGCTCGTTATGAGCGTTGTTTTCTGAATGGTGGGAGGTAAAGGCCCTAATGTGGGGGATCCCCGGTAGGGAAAATGATGCTACCTTACCGGGGTCGAAAGCTCCTTTGAGCTGTGATTATAGGGTATCGCGAAGCCCTTTATCGGCGGAGAGTGTGAAAATTATTCTATATCCTTAAACCTCGATCCACTGATGTGCCCTCGGTAGGCGATTGATCTCGGCTGCGGGCACCGTCGGGGCTTTCGGGCAGGAGTGATCCCCAGATCACGTCTTCGTCTGGGTGTTCCACGAATTGAAAGTATCTCGGGCCGAGGCTTCAGCTCAGGTGGTCAGGCAGGGACAACCACCGGCGGGGAATGGGCGTGGGTGAACAGTCGGGTCCACTGGGTTTCCCATTTCCAGCCCTTCGGCAGGTGCAGGATCACTCTCCGGGACCGACGCGCAATCCGGGCGGGAACGGCGATGACCTGACGGCGGATCGTCGCAGTGGTGGCCCTGCCCATCGCCCCCGCAGCAATGACCCCGGCTGTGCGGGTGAGGTTGAACGCCATGACCGCCAATACCAGCCACGCGGCGTTCGCGGTGAACTTCCCTGACGGCATATGTGCCAGGGCGCTGTTCTTCAGATCCGCGTTGACCTGCTCAATGATCGCGTGCCGGCGGTGGGTCTTATCCGCAGCCACGGTATCCATCAGTGTGGGGTCGGCGGTGGTGAACACCGCGTGGAAACGATGAAGATCAAACAGGCCAGGTTGATCCACGTCCTTGTTGTTCAACTCCGAAATCCGGCGCACCACCAAACGGCCGGGCACCTGGTCGGCCTTCTTCTTCGAGGCAAAAGCAACGAACGGTACTTCCGCGACCTCCGCCGAGGAGATCCAGCGCTGGGTGTCCTCGTCAAAGAGTGCGTCGGTGTACCGGATTGCTGTCCACGCATTATCAGCGATGGTGGCGATGGCTCGTTTCACGTTGGGGTCCATCCGCATGGTGACCGACACATCTGCCCCGGCGGTGAGTGCAGCATTGATGCTGGGGCGGCCGTAGAAGGCAGAATCTGCCCGCATCAGCATTTTCTTCCCTGTCATGGAGGGAAGGCTCCTGGTGGTGGTGATGGCATCGGCGATCAACCGGCCTGCCCCACGCGGGGAGCCGCACGAGCCTTTGCGCAGACGCTGCGCCACGATCACCGGGGTGGAATCCTTCGTGGTGACCGTCGCCAGCAGAGCGTTGAGTCCGCGGATACCGGAGTAACCGAAGCCGGCGCCTTGTTTGGTGTGTCCGTGGACTTCGATGATGGTGTCGTCGACGTCAATGAAGACATATCCGCCGGTGTCAGCGGGCACCAGGTTCGGTGACTGCGTCGCCAGGTTGGTCAGGAAGCGGGAGGCAACGGCATCGAGTTGGCGGACATGGCCGAAGGTGAAGGCCCGGAGAAAGGAACCCAGCGTCGAGGGGGCGTAGATCCGATCGAAGAGCCGGTTCATGCCGCTGTGGCGCAGCTGGTCCATGTCGTCGATGGAGTCGGCGCCGGCGACCATGCCGGCGATCAGTGTGGTGATCTTCGCCCCGGCATGCGCACCCTTGTCGCCTGCGACGGTCATTCGTTGCTGCGCCAGAGCCGACAGCCCTGCGGCATCGGCCAGGCGCATGACCGGGACCAGGCCGGCGGTCGACACGAGGTTAGGGTCATCAAATGAAACGGGCAGTGCTTTGGGAGTGTGAGATACTTGCACCTGTGAGGTGCATTTCTGGGCAGGGAAATCGAACTCTAGATGTACTGACCGGGGAGGTTGGTTAACCGGCTCACCGGTGGCTGACCTCCGCACGCGGAATGGGGCCGGTGGTGATTGTAGTCATGGACCCACCGGCCCAACGCCTCCCTGCGCTCGGACTCCGACAGGTAATGCCGGGCGTAGGCCCACCCATCAGCCATCGTCCGGTGGAACCGCTCAACCTTGCCGTTGGTCTGCGGCCGGTACGGCCTGGTCCACTTCGGCGTGACGCCCAACTCCCCGCAGGTCTGAGCCCACAACCGCGACCGGTAGGCGGAGCCGTTGTCACTGATCACCCGCTCGACGGTGATCCCCCGGCCGGCGAACCAGGCCGTAGCCCGACGGAGCACCGCTGCTGCGGTGACGGCTTTTTCGTCGTCGTGGATCTCGGCGTAGGCCACCCTGGAATGGTCATCGATGACGGTGTGGACGAAACAGTGCCCCATCTTCGGGTTGCGATAAGGATTTTTCGATTTGCCGGCGGTGGCGGCCCGGTGGCGGTCACCCTGTTGGCGTCCGACAAAGCGCCACCCACCACCGTCAGGGATCTGGCCGAATTTGGTGACATCGACATGGAGGAGATCACCGGGCCCGTCGTGCTCATAGCGGCGGACGACCTCACCGGTGGCCCGGTCGGTGTACGACAACCGGTTGATCCGGCACCGGCGTAGCACCTGGTGCGCGGTCGACGGGGCGACCCCGCACAGCACACCCAACTGGAGTGGCCCGAGGCGTTTGCGCAGGCGCAGGGACACAATCCGTTGGACGACCTTCTTCGGTGTCTTGTGAGGGCTGGTGTGCGGTCGGGAGGAGCGGTCCTGCATGGATTCGTTCGCCCGGTAGCGATCTACCCAGCGTTTGACGGTGGGCCAGGAGCACTGGAACCGGGCGGCGACCTCCGCAATCGGCCAGCCGTCGTCGACGACGAGTTTCGCGACCTTGAGGCGGTGACGTGGGGTCAGGGCTGCGTTAGCATGGGACATGGAAGACCTCTTGTGTGTGGTGGTGGAGTCGGTAGCACGTTCCATTTCACACGGGAGGTCTTCGTCATGTCAGCGGTTCACACAGATTCGACCAACGTCCCCGGTCAGTACAGCCGAACTGACCTTGACCGATGGTGAACGCGAGCAACTGGAACGCTGGGTCCGGCGACGAAAGCGGTCAAGTCCGCGGGAGTGGTGTATCTGCCTTTCGATAAAACAAGCAGCATGACGGTGTCAGGGACCGGCACGAGCCCGATGGTGAGACTGGCTCATGCGACCTCCTGAGTGGCTTCGCCGGCATCGATGACGGCGGCAGCCATCATCGCCTTCGTCTGCTCCAGGCTCGTCAGCGACATGTAGCGCTTCTGCTGGATCCAATCATCGTGCTGCTCCGCCAACACGGCACCGACGAGGCGGACCACGGCGTCGCGGTTGGGGAAGATCCCGACGACGTCGGTGCGCCGGCGGATCTCCCGGTTGAGCCTTTCGGTCGGGTTGTTCGACCACACCTTCGTCCACACCGCCTTCGGGGCGTGGGTGAAAGCCAGCAGCTCGTCGAGGGACTCCTCGAGGTAGTCCGCGACATGCGGGAACTTCTGCTCACAGAAGCCCACCACCTCCCGTGCCTGATCCCACACAGCCTGGGCATCGGGTTGCTGGAAGATCGTCTGAAACATCGCCGACAGCGTCGGCCACTGCGTCTTGGGCACCAGCCCGGAGAGGTTCTTAGCGAAGTGCGTGCGGCACCGCTGCCAGGAGGCGTTGGGCAGCACCTCGCCGATGGCGTGCTGGATCCCCAGGTGCGCGTCGCTGGTGACCAGGTACACCTGGTCCAGGCCCCGGGCCTTGAGATCGCGGAAGAAACCGGTCCAGGAGGCCACCGACTCCGAGGTGGCGACCTGCATACCGAGTAGTTCCCGATAGCCTTCGGCATTGACGCCGGTGGCCAGCAGGACGGAGGTCTTGACCACCCGCCCGCCTTCGCGGACCTTCATGGTCAACGCGTCGCAGGAAACATACAGATACGGGCCAGAATCCAACGGGCGGGTCCGGAAATCCTCCACCATCTGATCAAGATCTTTGGCCATCTCTGAGACCTGTGATTTCGACAGGTTGTTGATCCCCAAGCTGGCGACCAGGTCGTTCATCCTGCGGGTCGACACGCCTTTGAGGTAGCAGGTGGCGATCACGGTGGTCAGGGCCCGTTCGGCCCGGGTGCGTCGTTCCAGCAGCCAGTCCGGGAAGAAGGAACCGGTGCGTAGTTTCGGCACGGCGACGTCGATGGTGCCGACTCTGGTGTCGAGGTCTCGGTGGCGGTAGCCGTTGCGGACGTTGGTGCGGGACTCGGATGTGGTGGCGTAATCGGCGCCGCAGATCTGGTCGGCCTGGGTGGACAGGATCTGGTTGATGAAATTCTGCAGCATCTGTCTCATCAGGTCCGGAGAGGCTTGAGACAGCAGGTCGTCGAGGTAGGTGGTGGGGTCGATAGAATGGGGGCCAGCGGCCATCGTGGTGTCCCTTTCGAGGAGATGTAGGAGTTGATTCGAAAGGTACTGCGGTGGTCGCCCACATCGTTCATGGGGTCCTCACCGGCAGTTACAGATACACCACGCTAACGGACGTCACCACGAAAGCCCGCGCAGGACCTCGCGCTCCGGTCCCGGATCGTACTGGAATGCGCAACCGGGGCATCGAATTCGGAGGTTGCCCGTCGGCTGGGTACCTCATTGCCGACGGTGGGCAAGTGGCGGGCCCGCTTCATCGACAAGCGCCTCGACGGACTGGTCGACGAACCCCGGCCAGGCCGGCCCGCGACCATCGGTATCGACCGGGTCGAGCAGGTCATCGTCGACACCCTGGAATCCACACCAGCGAATGCGACGCACTGGTCACGAGCGAGCATGGCCGAGAAATCCGGACTGTCGAAGTCCACGGTCGGCCGGATCTGGAAGGCTTTCGGCCTCAAGCCCCACCTGGAGGAGGGGTTCAAGCTTTCCACCGATTCCTTCTTCACCGAGAAAATTTATGACATCGTCGGGTTGTATCTGAACCCACCGGAGTCAGCGGTCGTGCTGTGCGTTGACGAGAAAGCCAGGTACAAGCCCTACAGCGGTCCCAGCCGGCCTTTCCGATGCTGCCGGGGACACCTGAGCGGCGTGCCCATGACTATGTCCGCCACGGCACCACCAGCCTGTTCGCCGCACTCAACGTCGCCGATGGGACGGTGATCTCCTCGATCCACCGCCGGCACCGGGCAGTGGAGTTCAAGAAATTCCTGGTCAAGATCGACAAAACCATCCCAGAGGGCCTGGACGTGCACGTCATCTGCGACAACTACCGCACACATAAACACCCAACGATTCAGTCCTGGTTGGGAAAGCATCTCAGGTTCCACATGCACTTCACGCCCACCTACTCCTCCTGGCTCAACCAGGTGGAGCGGGTGTTTGCCGAGGTGACCCGAGAGCTCCTTCAGCGCAGCGACCACCGAAGCGTGCAGGCACTGGAGAAAGACCTCCGCGACTGGGTAAAGGCCTGGAACGAGGACCCCAAGCCGTTCATCTGGACTAAAACGGCTGAGGAAATTCTCGAATCCATCGCCCGATACCTACAACGAATTAACGGCGCAGGACACTAGGAGTCTTGGCCCCCTGCTCGGCTATTGAGCGCTAGCTACACTGTGTTTATGCATTTCAAACAGGGGCCCGCTTCACGGTTACGCCGCAAGAAGCGGAAGCAGTGCTTAGGAGGTGTAGGCCTCGTATGCCTGTTTCTGTCGCTGGGAGTGTTTACCTGGTTGTTCTTCCCTCCGGAGGGAACCCCTGTTTCTAGTGATGCGGTAGTGGTGCTAGCTGGCAGTGCAGATGGCCGGCATCAGTTGGGGGCTCAGATGGTGGACCAAGGGGACGCTGAGAACTTCGTCGTGTCCAACCCACGCAAAGAACTAGATAAAGTTGGCACGGCACATTGCCGCGGGGTGAGCCGGCCTGAGACCGCGACGGGGGTTTGGTGTCTCGAACCTGATCCTGTCACCACTACGGGTGAAGCGATGGCTGTGGGGGAACTTGCTGAAAAAGAGGATTGGTCGAACATCACAGTCTTAACTCACCGTCCTCATACTCGGCGAGTGCAAGCAATATTTAATAAATGTACCAACTTAGAAGTTGTGGTCGTACCCCTCGAGAGAATCATCTGGACACGAATTCTATACCAAACTAGCCGTGAAATTGCAGGCTTCGCTAAATTCTGGATCACCAATCCTTGTCGTGACCTGCCCTGAGGCCGGATCCGAGTCTCAGTCTTGGTCAGGTTCCAAGATTTCGGTACCGTCCTCCTGCTTGAGGTTTTTGACTTTTTTCATTCGCGGCTGCGGGTCAAGCCGGTCGGCGATAGCCTTGCGGGTCGCTTTAATCGCGGTTTTGGTCGCCGGCGAGTTGACTGCCGTTTCGTAGCCTTTTTTGATCTGTTCAAATCTGCGACGTCCGGCTCTGGTGCCCAGGACGTAGCCGGCGGCTGCTCCGATGACCAACTGGATCATGTGGGGTACTGCTCCTCAATGGTAAAAGAACGTGTAGAAAATACTTTTACCAGCCTACCGTGATGCTTCCGGGTCGACGGGTGTCTCCGGGTGACTGATGGCGGCGGCAGCGCGGATGAGCCCGAGGTGGGAGAAGGCCTGGGGGTAGTTACCGGCGAGACGCCCGTGGGTGGGGGAGTATTCCTCGGCGAGCAGGCCGAGATCGGAGGAGACGGCGAGGATACGTTCCATCATTTCGCAGGCCTCGTGGAGGCGCCCGGAGTGGGCGTACTGCTCGATGAGCCAGAAGGAGCACAGAAGGAAAGGATATTCCTCGCCGGCGATACCGTCGACACCGGTGCCGGTGGGATAACGGTGGAGGAAACCGTGATCGTCGAGAAGCTCTTTTTCAATCCGGTCCACCGTTGCGAGCATGCGGGGGTCGGTGTAGGGGAGGAAACCGACCTGGGCGAGCTGGAGGAGGGAGGCATCGACGGCGGTGCTGCCGTAGGTCTGGGTGAAGGACTGGAGCTGGTCGTTCCAGCCGTGGGTGAGGATTTCGTCGCGAAGCGCCTCGCGCAGCTCCCGCCAGCGCTCGACGGGGCCGCTGAGGCCGTGGTTTTCCACGGCCTTGATGCCGCGGTCGAAGGCTGCCCACATCATCGCCCGACCATGGGTGAAGTAGGCGGGTGCGCTGCGCATCTCCCAGATGCCGTGGTCCTTGGCGTCGAACACTGCTTCCTGGAAGGAGAGGATGGACTTCTGCAGGTCCCAGGAGAACTCGTCATCGTCGATGCCGGCGATACGCAGGGTCTCCAGGGCGATCATGACCTCGCCGACCACATCCGCCTGATACTGCTCGGCAGCGCCGTTGCCGATGCGCACCGGGCGAGCATTCTCATAGCCGGGCAGGTGATCGAGTTCGAACTCGGGCAGATGCCGCTCACCGCTCAGGCCGTACATGATGCGCAGCTGCTTGGAGTCGCCGGCGATGGCGCGTAGCAGCCAGTTGCGCCAGGCGTGTGCCCGTTCGGTGTATCCGGACTCCACGAGCACCTCGATGGTCCAGGCCGAGTCGCGCAGCCACACGTAGCGGTAGTCCCAGTTGCGTTGCCCACCGAACTCCTCCGGTAGGGAAGTGGTGGGGGCGGCGACGATGCCGCCTGTCTGGGCGTCGGTAAGCGCCCTGAGGACCAGGAGCGAACGGTTCACCTCCTGGCGATACTCACCGTTGTAGTTGCAGGACTCCGCCCAGTCGTGCCACGCGCGCCGCGTGATCTCCTTGGCCTTCGAATAATCCGGCGGGGCCGGGATCTGCCGGTGAGAGGGAAACCAGGTGAGCACCCACTCCAGCTGATCACCTTCACGCATGTGGAAGAAGCCCCGGTGGGAGTTCGTGTCCTCATTCAGGGTGAGGTAGGGGCCACGCACATGGACAGAGTTGGGGCCGGCCACGCAGAGAATTTCACCGACGTTGTCCTCTGCGGCCGTCACCCGGTAACGGTAGTAGGGGGTGGCACGGCCGTAGTCGAAACGCAGCCGCAGGATATTGCGAATATCCACCTCACCCTCCACGCAGCGGACCACGCGCAGAAGGTCGGTACAGGCGAAAGCCCGCTTCTCCTCCCCCTCGAGTTCGCCATCGATGGGCATGAAGTCGGTGACGGTGGCAACCCCCGTCGGTGTGGTCCACGTGGTCTCCAGGACGAAGGAGTCGCTGACGTAGCGGCGGGCGGAGACGTGGCCGCCGGGGGCGTCGATGAGCCAGTGCCCGTGTTCCTCATTTCCCAGCAGCGCGGTGAACACCGCCTGGGAATCGAAGCGCGGCATGCACAACCAGTCGATGCTGCCCTCCTCCGAGACCAGCGCCGCGGTGCGCATGTCGGACAGCAGGGCGTACTTCTCCAGCGGGGTGTGGGTCGGCTTGCTCATGGTGCCCACCCTATTCACGGGACAGCGGCCATGAGATGCGCTAGGTTCGTAATACCAACATTGCGGGCAGGGAGGTGGCGATGAACGGCGAGTTCCCGGGACAACTGTCCGGACACGCCTCAGCCACCCTCGCGCTCACCGCGCTGATCTACGCCAACCTGGGGGACATCGACGTCGCCGGGGAAGCCGCCCGCTGGCACGGCGCGGCGGCGGGGCAGTCCGGTGCGGACACCCCCTGAGCGGTACCTTGGGCACGTGACAACCTCCCGCCTCGGGGTGCCCGCCCTTCTCATCGCACTGCTTGTTTCCGCCCCCACCGCCGCCGCCTCGCCCTTCGGGGTGCCGCAGGTGCAGGTGGCCGGCTCCTCGCTTGGTAGTGCCCCCGTGTTCCATCCCGGCGCCCCCGTCCCCGTGCCCTTCACCCCCGACTATCTGGTCGGCTACGTCTCGGACGTCTCCTCCCACGGGTTGCTGACCTACCACGACGTCACCGCCGGGTTCACCGCGCTGCGCGCCAACGAGGAGCTGATGGCCCGCAACCTCGAGCTCACCCTCGCCGCCAACAATTCCGCCACCCCGGAGCTGATCGCCCGGGCGCAGCTGGACTCGGCGGCAGATTCCGAGGGCCTGCTCTTCGCGCTTTCCGATGCCCTCGGTCCCGAGCTCGGCGCCGCCATGCGCGACGCCCTCGCCGAAAAGCGCCTGCCCAAGACCGAGTTCCTCCTGGGCAACGGCTACTCCGCCCGCGCCGGGGGACTGGCCAGCTCCCTGGTCTTCGACAAGATCCTCCACGGCTACCCGCGCCCCTTCGAGCTCGCGCCGGAGACGGTGGTGCGTCATGACCTTCCGGGTTACCAGTTCTACGACTCAGCAGGGGAGAGCCGCTCCTTCCCCTCCGGGCACGCCAACCAGGCGGTGTGGGTGTCCACCCTGCTGGGCCTCATGCTTCCCGAGCTCGGCCCCCAGATCCTCGCCCGCGGCGCCGACTCCGGCTACCACCGCGTGGTCATGGGCGTGCATTTCCCGCTCGACGTCGTCGGCGGCCGCATGACCGGCACCGCCGCGGCCGCCGACCGCTGGAACGACCCCAAGATGCGCGACGCCCTGCAGCAGGCCGCCGCGGAACTGCGCGCCGAGCTGGAGTGGCGCACCGGCCGCCCCCTCGCCCCCGTGCCTGCCGACGCCGCCGTGGAGCGCTACTCCGGCCACCTCACCTTCGGGCTCCCTCCGGTAGGGGAGGTGGGTGCTCCGATGATCGTCCCGCCGGCCGCCCCCGACCTCCTGCTCGCGCACCACCCCGAGCTCTCCTACGGGCAGCGTGCCGAGGTCCTGCGCCAGACCGCTCTGCCCTCCGGCGGGCCGCTGGACGATCCCGGCCCCGCCGGTTCCTGGCAGCGCCTCAACCTGGCCGCGGCCTGGACGGCGTCGGTTTCGGTGGCGCCCGACGGGTCGGTGTCAGTGGAAAGTTGAGGTGCCGTATCCAACTTTCGGTTGATGTAGGGTGATACCTATGACGCCCATAACCAAACAGAAGGCCCCGGCGGAGAAGGTGCGGCGCAGGAAGGGCATCTCCCCGTGGGTGCCCAACCAGCACGGCGCCTGGGCCATGCTCATCAGCCCCGCCGCCCTCGGCCTGATCGCCGGCCTGGTCGCGTGGGTGCGTGCCGATGGTTCCCCGCTTGCCCTGCCGGTGTTTCTCGCGGTGCTGGTCGCGTGGTTCTTCGGCTACTTCGCCTTCTTCGCCTTCGGCCTGGCCGTCAAGGCCCGCAATCCGCGGCGGCGTGCCAGGTATCTTCGGCCGGTCTACGTGTACGGTGCGGTGTCCCTGGTGGGCATCGCGGTGGCGCTCCTGCTCCAGCCGCAGCTGCTGTGGTGGGCGCTGCCCTTTGCCCCGCTGGTGGTGATCGCCGTGGGGGAGACGGTTGCCGGGCGGTCTCGCTCGACGCTCTCGGGAGTCTCCACCACCGTCGCCTCCGCTCTGCTCTATCCCGCGCTGGTGGGCGTCGGTTCGGGTTCTGTGGGGGCTGCGGCCTGGGCCGGCATGATCTTCCTGGCGGCGTACTTCTCCGGGACGATCCCCTTCGTCAAATCCATGATCCGCGAGCGCAACAATCCCCGCTACCTCACCGGCTCCATCTGTTACCACGTCCTGGCCGTCTTCGCGGTGCTCGGACTGGTGTTGCTCGCGCCCGTCGGCTGGGCCGCTGCCGTGCTCATGGTGACCACGGCGCTGCTCGCACTGGTGCGCGCCGTCTACGTCCCGGTGGCCGCCCACGAGGGTGCCGACTGGAACGCCCGCCGGCTGGGCATGGCCGAGGTGCCGGTGCTGCTGGTCGCCTGCGCCGGTGTGCTGGCGACGTTGTTCTAGGCTTCCTGCTGGCCGACTTCGGTCGTCGTGGTGATCCCCTCGGCGAGGGAGCGCTTCACCGTGCACAGCTTGCCGATGGAACGCTGCGTGCTCGCGATCAGCTTCTCCCTCTTCTCGGGGTCCAGCTCGGAGAGGTCTGCGACGATGCGGTTGCTCAGCACCTCGATGAGGTTCGTCTCCGGGTTGTGGACTGCCTCCACGGTGGAACTGAGTTCGAAATCCTCCCCGAGCCGGTGGGCCAGCTGGGCCTCGCCGGACAACGCCGCGCACCCGGCCAGCGCGGCCTGGAGCAGCTCGACAGGGGAGAAGGAATCGGGGGCTCCGGAGAGTCCAATCTGCAGCGTCGCGCCGCGGCCGTTGTCCACGGTGAGGGTCCAGGGCGCGGTGCGCTCGGCGGTCAATGCGGGGGTGTTCTCGGGGTTAAGGGAAGAAATGTGTGCTCTTAGGGTCTTAAATCCCTGACCTAGCCAGCACAAACACCAACATTCTGTGTCTCCGCATCCACACAAGCAGCCCCACGCACGGAAATCCCGGCCCCGAACACCGCGTGTGCCCACCACCGGACTACACCAGGTGAGTGAACAGAACACGACCCACCTGCCCGGTCTGCACCGGGCCCATGAGAAGAAACGGCCGTACCTCAAAAAGCTCCCCACGCTGGCGGTGCACCACCTGCGGCGCCTCCATCACCAACACCCGCCCCGATGATCAGCACGCCCACCGCTTCGGCCTGTTCATCACCTGGATCCTGAACTCCCAGTCACGCACCAGCCTCGCCCACCAGCTTGGGATCAGCCGCCGGACACTGACCAACTGGTTTCACGACTACTGGTTCATCCAGGTCCCGCGTAACACCGATACCCGCCGCGTCCACGACCAGCTGTTCATCGACGGCACCTACTTCAACACCACGTGCCTGCTGGTGGTGTGCACCGCCGAACACGTCGTGGCCTGGCACTGGTGCACCCGGGAGGACTCCGACAGCTACACCCGCCTGTTCGACCAGATCCCAGCCCCGTTGATTGTGACCACCGACGGCCAACAAGGAGCGCTCAAAGCCATCAGGGACACCTGGCCACAGGCCACCATCCAGCGCTGCATCGTGCACGTCAAACGCAACATCCAGACCCACGTCACCCTCCGCCCCCAGCTACCGGCCGGCAAGGCACTACGACAGCTGTCGCTGAAACTTCTACGGGTGACCACGCCCGAACAGGCCGCCACCTGGCTGGTGCTGCTGCAGCAGTTCCACGGCGTCTACGGCCCCTGGTTGAACGAGAAGACCTACAAGGCAGATGTCCCTGCCGACCAGGTCCCGGCGTTCGCACGCACCAACAAGGCCTGGTGGTTCACCCACCACCGACACCGCCGCGCCTACAAACTGCTGGAGAAACTAGCCACCAGCGGTCACCTGTTCACCTTCCTCACCCCACCGGAAGGGGTCACCACCCCGGTCAAGGCGACGACCAACTGCCTGGAAGGCGGGGTCAACGCGCAGATCAAGGCGTTGGCGCGTCACCACCGCGGCATGTTCGATGAACATCAACGCATCGCGGTGGACTGGTGGCTGTACACCCATACGCAGCTGCCTGACGACCCGATCAGCATCGCCAGGCAGCAGCAGTGGGGCAAGGTCGGACTCGCCAAAGTCACCGACCTGATCAACCAGCAGCAGCCTGACGTCGGCCGTGAAGACGGTCGACCGGCTACCTATGACACCGGTATCGATGCCACACCGACGAACTCTATGGGCATCCGCCGCGGTTGGCTAGGTAGATAAGCTGTCCCGGCTGCTCACACCCACTATCCGGGGTCAGTGGCCGGGGACGGCGAGCACACGAAATTTCCCTTAACCCGACACGCCGCAAAAGCACACATTTCTTCCCTTAACCCTGTTCTCGGCCATGGGGATCACCATTTTCCGTTGGGGGCTACTGCCGCCACGCTAGCAGTGGGCGTTGACCCCGGGAACGCAAAGAAGGCCACCGGATTTCTCCGGTGGCCTTCGCTTTTGCTCCTCCAACTGGGCTCGAACCAGTGACCCTTCGATTAACAGTCGAATGCTCTGCCAACTGAGCTATGGAGGATTAACTTGGCGTGCTGTTCGGCGCTCACGCGCTTCCCTGCAACGATTTACAACTATAAGGCAGCTTGCCTGGGGTGCCAAATCGCCAGCTAGAAAAGCATTTCGAGTGTGGGGGAGTCTGGCCGTGTTTGACGCGGTGAGGCTTGCGGGCAGGTCATTGCCGTGGCGGCTACCGGGTGCCGATATACTGACCGGGTTACATGCAGGGGGCTATAGCTCAGTTGGTTAGAGCCGCGGACTCATAATCCGTAGGTCGCGGGTTCAAGTCCCGCTGGCCCCACACAAATCCCTGCCCGCCCGTTTTCGGGCCGGCGGGGATTTCTCGTCTCGGCGGCACGGGGGGAGGCGGTCGTCTTAATGCTTTCTTGTGTGATGCGACATGTAAGGTGCTCCCTCATGATCCGCATCATAAGAGGTGACCAATGAGTGACCAGTCGAATAATTCCCCTGCCACTGAAAAGTCCACCGCATCCCCGCGGGCCCAGGACCCCATGGATTCCAGCAACGACCGAAATTGGTGGCTGATCCTCGCCGGCCCTGTGGTTGCCGTGATCATTACGCTGCTGCTGCCGGAGAGTCTTTCCTTCGGGGGGCGGGCCGTCGCCGGTATCGCGATCTGGATGGCGCTGTGGTGGATGACAGAGGCAGTGCCCATTCCCGTGACCTCACTGCTTCCTCTGGTCCTCTTCCCCCTCGTCGGTGCGGGGACCATGGCTGAGGTTGCCGGCCCCTACGCCAACTCCGTGGTCTTCCTGGTCATGGGCGGCGTAATCCTCGGGCTGGCCACCGAGAAGTCCAACCTGCACCTGCGGGTGGCGTTGCTGACCATCAGGGCGGTGGGCACGAAGCCTGCCCAGATCGTGCTCGGGCTGATGATCGCCTCGGCGTTTATTTCCGCGTGGGTGTCCAACACCGCGACCGCGGTGATCATGGTGCCCATTGCGTCGTCCATCATCCAGCTGGTGCGGAAGGTGGACAGCCGGGCAGCCGGTAAGAAATTCTCCGCCGCCATGCTCCTGGGCGTCGCCTACGGCGTGACCATCGGTTCCACGGCTACGGTCATCGGCCAGCCGCCGATGGCACTGATGAAGGCTTACCTGCTGGAATCGCAGGACTTCGACATGGGCTTCGCGCAGTGGATGCTCATCGGTGTGCCGTGGGCTGTGGTCATGGTGGCGGTGGCCTGGTTGGTGCTGACCAAGTTTGTTTTCCGTCCGGAGGTCAATGAGATTCCGGGTGGCAAGGAGATGATCCGGGAGGAATACCGGAACCTCGGGGCGATGAGGACGTCGGAAAAGCGGGTCGGCCTGATCTTCCTGGCGGCCATCTTCTTCTGGGTGGCGGTGCCCTTCATTGCAGACATCGCCGTGGTGGAGGAGTATCTGCCGTTCCTCGCGTCCATCTCTGATACCCAGGTCGCCATCGCCGCCGCTGTGGCGTGTTTCATCGTGCCCGCCGAAAAACGCAGCATCAACCCCAAAAGCCCTGCTCTGCTCAGCTGGTCCACTTCCCGCGAGGTCCCCTGGGGGCTGCTGCTCCTCTTCGGTGGAGGTCTGTCACTTTCGGCGATGTTCACCAACACGGGGCTCTCGGAGTGGGTGGGATCCCAGGTGTCCGGCCTGGCAGATCTGCCCAACTGGGTCATCGTCCTGGTGGTCATCCTCGTCGGCCTGGCGCTGACCGAGCTGACGTCCAATACCGCGACCGCGGCCGCCTTCTTCCCGATCTTCGGCGCCGTGGCCGTGGGCGTGGGCATGGACCCCCTGATCATGACGATCGCCGTCACCCTGGCCGTCTGTTCTGCCTTCATGCTCCCGGTCGCGACCCCCTCCAACGCCGTGGCCTTCGGGTCCGGGGAAATCACCATCAAGCAGATGGTGAAGGCCGGCGTGTGGCTGAACATGATCTCCCTGGTGCTGATCATGATCGTCCTGCACACCCTGGTTCCCCTGGTGTTCAACGTCAGCCTTTAAGGCCTTTCCTGCTGTGGGGGGGGCTCGAAGTCCCCCGCCTCTACTTCCCGAGCCGCTCCCAGCCGATCCTCCGGCCGGGAGCGGTTTCATTGTGGCCACCTGTCTTGACCCATAACTCTCAACTTCAACTTGAAGAAACGGGGGTTGAAGTGGGGGTTTAGAGTTGCAGGTGTGATTCCAGGGGCTGACACTGAGGGAAGTGCAAACGAGGCCGTTGGGGAAGACGAACCTCGTCTTACGCCGTTCCGGATTTTCTGAATTGATCCAGGGCGGTGGTCGTTTTACTGCCGAAGGATTTTCGACATGACCACCCTTGCACCTACGCTCGCACGTTGGTTGGGCGCCGCCGATTCCTCGGTACCGGACCATCCGTGGGAGACCCCCGACGCACCCGCCTACCCGGCGTTCGCGTCCGATGTCGCACGCACCGCCGTGCTCAACATCACGGGTATGCCGTGTGCCGTGCGCTCGCGCGTCGAGACCGCCATGGTTGTCTGCATCCCCAGCGATTCCGAGATCAGTTACGCCGACGCCGATCCGCTCACCGCCGAGTGGTTCACCGCCTGGCGGCGCTGCGACGACGCCGGCGACGGCCCGCGCATCGCCTGCAACCAGCTCATCACGGGCACCGACGAGGAACTGTGCCGCCTGCGCACCGTCGTGGAGAACCTCGCCCGCAACCACGGCTTCACCGCCGAGCTCACCCTGGGGGACTAGAAACCTTCCGGGGGAACCGGGGGAGTAGCCGGGGGCGCGCAACAACACAAAAAACACCCCGCCGGACCGCTTGAGCGGTGGCGGGGTGCAGTCGGGCGTCGATAAGCGGACTAGAAGTCCCAGTCGTCGTCCGTGGTCTCCTCAGCGGTGCCGATGACGTAGGAGGAACCCGAGCCGGAGAAGAAATCGTGGTTCTCGTTGGCGGAGGGGTCCAGGGAGGTCATGACGCCGGCGTTGAAACGGCAGGAATCTGCGGGGAAGATGCCCTCGAAGCCCAGGTTCATCATCGCCTTGTTGGCGTTGTAGCGCAGGAAAGCCTTGACGTCCTCGGTCCAGCCGAGGGAGTCGTAGATGTCCTGGGTGTAGTGGGCCTCGTTGTCGTAGAGATCCATGAGCATCTCCAGGGCGAAGTCCTTGTCCGCCTCCTGCTCCTCCGCGGTCTGCAGCTTGGCGGCCTGCTGGAACTTGTAGCCGATGTAGTAACCGTGGACGGCCTCGTCGCGGATGATGAGGCGGATGATGTCCGCCGCGTTGGTGATCTTGCCCATCGACGAAAAACGCAGCGGCAGGTAGAAGCCCGAGTAGAAGAGGAAGGACTCCAGCATCACCGAGGCGATCTTCTTGCGCTGCGGGGTGCCGTTGCGGTACTGCTCCATGATGGTGCGGCCCTTGTACTGCAGGTTGTCGTTCTCACGCGACCAGCGGAAGGACTCGTCGATCTCCGGGGTGGTGGCCAGAGTCATGAAGATGTTGGAGTAGGACTTCGCGTGCACCGACTCCATGAAGGCGATATTCGTGTACACCGCCTCCTCGTGCGGGGTCACCGCGTCGGGCAGGATGCTCACGGCACCGACGGTGCCCTGCATGGTGTCCAGGAACGTCAGGCCCGTGAACACGCGCATCGTCGCGGTCTGCTCAGCCGCGGTCATGTGGCGCCAGGAGCTGACGTCGTTGGACACCGGGACCTTCTCCGGCAGCCAGAAGTTGGTGGTGAGGCGGTTCCAGATGTCCATGTCGATCTGGTCCGGGATGTGGTTCCAGTCGACGGAGTCGAGGATGTCGCCCGGCTGGTAGTGGACAGGGGTGCTGACGGTCTGGGTTGAAGTGGTCACGCTCTCCCGCCAGGGTTCGAACCTGGATCCACCTGCTGGTCGGTTGTGCTGCCTGTTGCACCACGGGAAATGCCCCCGGGGATTGCAGAGCTTGAAAGGGCTCTGAAGTGATCGGAGGGCGGGGGCAGCCCTGTGCGGTCCATGTTAGCCAGTCGGTGGGCGGAATCCCAGACTCGCTGGTTCGGGTGACTGGTGTGGGTGGTGGGTCGGGTTGGTGTGGGTGGCATGGGTGTCGGGGTCGCGCTGACGTTTGCCCAGGGAGGGGCTGTGGGGGAGTGGTGGCGGGGAGAATCAGCCTGATCCTGACACTCCCGTCCTGCCGCCCTGCCGCCCTGCCGCCCTCACCCGGTCCGCCAGGCGGGCACGCCGCCGGACCACAGGTGATCCGGGTAGGACAGGCCCTTACCGGAGAGCGTCCGGACCTGCTCGACGATGATCTCCGCCGCCAACCCATTGGACAGGTGCTCCTTGCGCACCCGGACGATGCTCAGCCCGTTGGCCAGGTACTCCACGGTCTGGTCGTATTCCTTCTCCTTCACAGACCTGCCGTCTGTCGCGGGAAGGTCGTATTTGCCCTGGCCGTCGTACTCGATGATGAGCCCGAGGCCGGGGTAGAAGAAGTCGACCCGGCCCAGCCACGTGCCCCGGCGCGATGTGATGTTCACCTGCTGGAGCGGGACGGGCAGCCCGAGACGCCACATCAGCAACTTGAGCTTTGTCTCCCGGGGACTCTCCGATCCCGCGGAGGCCAGCAGTGCCGCCTGCCGGATGTCGTCGATTCTCTTGGCACCGCCCATTTCCTGCACCCGGCTATCCACCTTCCCCAGAGTGAACCATTTCTTCTGCAGGCAGTGATCGAGAGCGTGAACGGCATCGTCGAGGCTGTTCCAGCGGGCCAGGTCGAGGCACGTGGTCAGGCGGTCGGTCACTTGGACGATGCCGAAACCCGTGTCCATCAGGCGGGTCCGGGAGGAGTGCTCCCGCCGTAACGCCCGGTAGTGGACGCTCCCCTTGTGGACCGTGCGTCCCGCCGACCTGCCCAATTCCACGGGAGCGCCCAGGCACTGGCCGTGGCTGCGTTGCTCGGGGAATCCCCAGAGAAGTGACGCCGAGCTTCCGATGACGTAGGTCTTCGGTGCCGTGCAGGCGTACGCGGTGATCCTGGCCCATACCTGGGCGGTGGCGGACAGCTCGCGGTGGGTCCGGGCGTCGATGAAGTGGCCGGGCGCCAGCTTGTGGTAGTCGCCAGCCGCCCACCCGCGGTAGAGCCTGCGTTGCGCTGAGACGGACGCACCAGTGGTGCAGATGAGCGGCCCCCCGACCTGGTTCATGGGGCTCAGTCTGGCAGAGGAGGGGATCGGCCGCACGCCGTGTCGGGGACGGGCTGAAACTCGCCCGGGCGGGTCCGTCAGGGGGCGGGGGAGGGAAGGATCAGCTTGATCCTGACACGAGCCGGTTACACCTCAGTGCTGTAGTGCCCGTCCCCGAAGGGGTCCAGCACGTGGTCCGCGAGCTGCCCGATGTCATCGATGACGCGGGTGGGGCGGTAGGGGTACCTGTCTATCTCCGCGTCGTCGGAGATGCCGGAGCGGACCAGGATGGTGCGCATGCCGGCCTCCAGGCCGGACTTGACGTCGGTGTCCATGCGGTCGCCGATCATCACCGCGTTCTCCGAGTGGGCGCCGATGGTGTTCAGGGCCGAGCGCATCATCACCGGGTTCGGCTTGCCGATGTAGTACGGGCGCATCCCCGTCGCCGCCGTGATCAGCGCAGCCACGGCACCCGTCGCCGGCAGCACGCCCTGGGGGGCCGGGCCGGTGACGTCCGGGTTGGTGCAGATGAAGCGCGCCCCGCCCAGGATGAGGTTGATGGCGGTGGTGATCGCCTCGAAGGAGTAGGTGCGGGTCTCGCCCAGGACCACGAATTCCGGTTTCGAGTCCGTGAGGATCCACCCCTTGGCGTGCAGGGCGGTGGTCAGTCCGGATTCGCCGACCACGTAGGCCGTGCCCTCCTCACGCTGATTGGCCAGGAAATGGGCGGTGGCGGTGGCCGAGGTCCAGATCCGGTCGGCCGGGATCCGTAGCCCTGTGGCGGCCAGACGTGCCGAAAGGTCCCGCGGGGTGTGGATCGAGTTGTTGGTGAGCACCATGAACTCGATGCCGTTGTCCCGCAGGGCCTGCAGGAAGCGGTCGGCGCCCGGGATCATCTCGCCTTCGCGGATGAGGACGCCGTCCATGTCGGTCAGGTAGCTGATGCTGGCGGTCATGTCCGCCATTGTCCTCCGTTACGCCGGATCGTGCGCGTCAAAGTGGAGGAGGGCGCATGGGGCCAGACTGCATGTCATAAGCTTGAGCCGGAAACTATTTGTCCTTTCAATTCTGAACACGTTACTTGGAGATCACTATGAAATTTTCGCGACGGATATTCGTCTTGGCTACGAGTGCGGGACTTGCCCTGACGTTGAGTGCGTGTGGGGATGACGGCGCTGAATCGGCCGGGCCGGCGACGGCTGAGGAGCAGAGCACGACAACTGAAATCTCGCCTTCCACAACTCCGACAGCGAGCGCAGAAACATCTGCTGAGGTTCCGGCCGCCAACACGGATGCGACAGAGTATTTCGTCGATGGCGTCCTCGAAAGGGACGACGTGACGATCCGGATCACCGACGTGCGGAAGATCGCGGTAGGCGAGCCGGGAAATGAACACGGAGATACGCCCGTCATCGCGTTCTTCTACGACATCACCAACAAATCGGATGAGGGAGTGACCGCCAACTCGAAATGGATCTTCGCATTCGATGCTGTTCAGGACAACGATCCGAACATCGTGAACAAACTAGATGTGGCAGGGCATCCAGACCCGGCGACCCAGGACACCCAGTCGGCGGAAATCAAGCCGGGTGGCACTATTTCCAACGCCGTCGCTTATGAGCTCACCGATGAGACGACGCCCGTCGAGCTCATCGCAGACGACGACCTTGGCACCCAGACGTTCCCGATCCAGTGATCCCGATGGCCGCCGACCGGGATGGTGTCTAAGCCCCGTCCGGTGAGTCTGTCTCAGCCTCAATGTGTGCGGCGAGGTCGCCGACGGTCTGGAGGTTGTACACGACGTCGTCATAAAGCCGGACGCCGAAGGCGTCCTCCGCGCGCACGGCGATCTCGATCATCGACAGCGACGTGATGCCCAGCTCGCGCAGCTTCGCGTCCGGGGTGAGTGCCTCGGCCTCCAGTCCGGAGGCCTCCTCAATGATGCTGGCCAGTTCGGGAGAGATCATGACCACGATCCTAGATGATGGGGCTTTTAGGATCTTTTTAACTCGCCCCAGTCGGGAGGAAAACAGGAGAGGAGTAGAACCATCAGACCAGAATGAATTAGCCGGAAAAAATCCGGATGACATTTGGTCCACCAGACTGCTGCTTTGTCGTCCTCCTTAGTTTCTCTTCGTAGCAGGGAAGAGATACCGGTAGTCTGGAAATTTCTCCGAGACCGAGAGGCTAGAGAATAATGGCTGTTCATATCGTTCAGAAAGACGACGGAAGCTTCTGGGAGGTCGTCTACCAGGGGGGCACCATCGCATGGAACGCGCTCTCAGGCAGATCCGATGGATTCAGACCTGGGGGAGGGGATCCCACGCCGGCGCCTCGTCCACCGCATATGCCCATCCCTGGGCCACTCAGCTGTACGCTGCAGATCGCAGATTCGGGAGCTGCACTCTGGCAGACCTGGGAGCTCCGCCAGCAGCGCAAGTTTGTTGAGACTTCTCACGAACAGGCACAGAGAATCGAGTGGCTCACAGAAATGATGGGACGATGGGGGAGGGTCCATCGCGAAGGAAACGGTCTTGACCTTCGTAGCTCGGAGTACCTGGTTCGGGAAGTCGATGCTTTGATAGATGTGCTGGTGTCCAACAAGAAAGTGACACTGCCGCACACGCTTCTCTATGACCTTGACCTTGTCAGGGACTCCTTCCGGTCTATGCGATTGTTGCTTGCAGACCAGTTCCGTGCCCTCTTCTACAACGATGAGATTCACATTAAGCGATTGGTCCAAAAAGCTTTGCCAGGGCATTCACTGAATGTTGAATTCATTGAGCAGTTGATTGAAGAGCCGACAATTGAGTCACTGGCGACTACCAGATCCAAGCCAACCACTTCATCTGAAAAGAGTCTGCTGGAATCGATCAGATCTGAGAAAGATTTTCAGAGGACCTTGTTCCCCAGCACTGAGCTTGAGGTCTCCACGCCAGTCGAGGACCTGGATGAAGGGCCAGGTTCACCGGCCAAGTTGATGAAAAAAGTTGCCGATAAACTGGTGGGTCCGCTCCTCTGGCCGCGTGTCGCGGACGCAAAGGGAGATCTCGGTGAGAGGGCGCATGACTTCCGGGAACTAGTTCTCTTGGCCGCAGAGTTTCGCCGGATCCGCGCTCTGCATGACGCATGGCTCGCCGTAACGGTCATCGCTACCGAGAAGCTCGACGAACCCATCAGGGTCATAGTTTCCCCTGAAGGAGTTAGCGTCGAGCGTGGCGCGGACGATCGGTGGTTATTCTCCACAGCTGCGTCGCTGGGAAAACATGGAGAGCAGAAGGAACTCCACAGCAGAACGACGGAAGAATCCGACGAACCCCGGAAAGGTGACTTCACCTGACTGGGGCAGCGGACACTCAGGAAGTATCGAACAGGTAGCGTTTATGCCCATGACTTTTCCCCTGGCGCGCCCCCTGTCGCGCCTGCGCAGCTGGGCGCTGCAGCTGACGCCGAACGGCCGCCGCCGCCTGGCGCTGGAGATCGGCGCGCTGCACTCGGGCAGCCGCGAGCCGGGCCTGACGGGCATCGACCGCACCGGCACCGTCGACAGCGACGGCATCCGCATCCACTGGTACGAGTACGGCCCCGTGCGCCCCGACGCCCCCACCGTGCTCTTCCTCCACGGCTTCTCCATCCCCGCGGAATCCTTCTACCGCCAGGTCGACCATCTGCGTGCACGCTGGCCCTCCGCGCGGCTCCTGCTGCTGGACACCCGCGGACACGGCCAGACCGGTCGCGTCGACCCCGCCCGGTGCACCGTCGAGGGTGCCGCCGACGACGCCCTGGCGGTCCTGCGCGCCCGCGACGTCTGCGGACCCGTCATCCTGGTGGGCCACTCCCTCGGCGGGCTGGTGGCGCTGAACCTGGTGCGCCGTTGCCCACCGGAGCTCTGGGGCCGGATCGCCGGCATCGTCCTGGTGTCCACCTCCATCGAGGCGCTGGCCGATCAGGGCCTGCCTCAGCTCCTCGCCTCCCCGGTCGCCGACCAGGTCTACAACGCCGTGGAGACCCAGCCCGACGAGGCGAAGAAATTCCGCCAGCAGGCCGCCGCGATCCTGGCGCCGACGCTCGCGGTCGCCATTTTCCACCGGCGCATCGACTACGACATCATCCAGTTCCACGCCGCCATGATCCACGAGACTCCCCTGGAGACCTTCGTCGGATTCTTCGAGGACCTCCAGGTCCACGACGAACTCGCCGCCGGCCCCTACCTGCAGGGCATCCCCGGCTACGTCATCGCCGGTGAAAAGGACAACGTCACCCCGCTCGGCCAGGCCGAAAGGCTCATCGAGATCTGGCCCGAAGCCTGGCTGCAGACCGCCCCGGACGCCGGCCACATGATCCCCCTCGAGGCACCCGAGATCCTCAACGCCGCGATCGACCGGCTCCTGCTCCGGCTAGAGTGAGGTGTTGTGAAGGCTCTGGATCTGGTGAAGCAATGGCCCGTCGACAACTATGCCGCGGCGGTGATCGACGGCGATGACATCCACCGCATCGGCGACCTGGGCAAGGTCTTCGAGCTGATGAGCGTGACCAAACCCTTAAGCGCCTTCGGTTTCCTCATGGCCGTGGAGGAGGGCATCTTCGAGCTGGACACCCCGTTGGGCCCTTCGGGGTCAACTGTCCGCCACCTCCTGGCACACGCCTCCGGCGTCGGCTTCAACGAGGGCGATCGCGTGCGCGGGGTGGGGGAGCGCCGCATCTACTCCAACCACGGCTTCCAGATCCTTGCCGACGCCGTCTCCGAAGCCGCCGGCATGGACTTCGCCGAATACCTCCGCCAGGGCGTCATGGAACCCCTCGGCATGGAGTGGACCCGCCTGCGCGGCGCAGCCGGCTGGGAGGCCGAGGGCACCGCCCACGACCTGATCACCTTCCTCCTGGAACTGATGCACCCCACCCTCCTGCACCCCTCCACGCTTGCCGAGGCCACCACCATCCAGTTCCCCGACCTCGCCGGCATCGTCCCCGGCTACGGCATGATGAAACCCTGCCCCTGGGGCCTCGGCTTCGAGATCAAGGGCGCCAAGGACCCCCACTGGACCGGCCCCAACATGCCCGCCGACACCTTCGGGCACTTCGGCCAGTCCGGCACCTACATCTGGGTCGCCCCCGACACCGGCCGCGCCATGGTCGCGCTTACCGACCGCCCCTTCGGCGACTGGGCCAAACCCCTGTGGTCCGACACCAACGCCGCGATCTGGGAAGAGTTGGCCGGCTAGCTGCCCATCAGTCGGCTCCACAGGCTGTTCTGCGGAGGCGCCTGCTTCGTCGTCACGTTCAGCCCCGACCCCTTGATCGACCCCGTGAGCACCACCCGCGGCGCCCCCGGCAGGGGCTGGGTGGTCTGGATATTCACCGACGAGAACAGATCCTTGATCCGGTTCTCCACGTACACCCCCGGCGGCACGACGATCTCTATCGACGACATCGCCGCCTGAATCTCGAACGTGCACACCGGCGCCGCCGCGTTCGCCCGCCGCAGGTCCAGGTGCAGCGTCGACCCCGTCAACTTGAACATCGAATACTCGGGTACCGTCCACTCCCCGGTACGCCGGATGTTGCCCATCGTGGAGGCCGCCGGCTGCCCCTCCACCGGCATCACGTGCTGCGCGCCGGGCTGGGCCATGGGCACCGGCTGCTGGGGAGGTTGCTGGTGCTGCGGGGGCTGGGGCTGCTGGGGTGCGTAGTGGGTCAGGTACTGCGCCCGGATCCGGTCCAGCACCCCCTTGTCCTGCGTCGACCACACCACATTGCAGAGCCGGTCGAACTCCTCGAACTGCAGACGCCCCGCGCCCACCAGCCGGGTGAGGTCGGCCTGGAGCTGCTCGCGGTCCTCGTCGCGGGGCTGCCGGGGACGGTTCATGCTGGGGTTCATCGGGGGAGGTCTCCTTCAGTAGAACTCCCCTCAGGATAACCCCACGGGGGCCGGACCCGGGGCTTTGCAGGCTGCGCGGGAGACGGGGACACTCCGCGCCCCCCTTAAAGCCCGGGCAAACACCGCAGGGACTTCTTAAGGGGGGCATGAAGTGGATGGCCGGTGCCCGCCCCGCGGCCCGGGCCCGCCACCGCGGGAGACGGGGACACTCCGCGCCCCCTTAAGACCCGGGCAAACACCGCGAGGACTTCTTAAGGGGGCATGAAGTGGATGGGCGGGGCCCGCCCCGCGGCCCGGGCCAGGCTGCGCAAGGCCAGCCCGACCACGAGAAACCGCCCACCACGCCACCCCTCGAGGGGGAGGCGTGGTGGGCGGCTGCGACCAACCGGAAAGGCTAGACCACGGTCGGGTCGTCGAGCTGGTACTTCTCGGCGGCCTGGGCGGCCACGGAGATGTCGATCTTGCCCTCGCGGGCCAGACCCATGAGGACGGCGACGACGATGGACTCGGCGTCGATGTTGAAGTACCGGCGGGCGGCCGGGCGGGTGTCGGAGAAGCCGAAGCCGTCGGCGCCGAGGACGATGTACTCGCCCGGGACGAAGGCGCGGATCTGCTCCTGCAGGTCGGTGGCGAAGTCGGAGACCGCCACGTAGGTCTCGCCGTCGACCTGGTTGAGCTGCTTGGTGGCGAACGGGGTCTCGATCTCGGCACCCGGGTTGCGCAGCTGCTCCTTGTTCTTCGCGGCGCCGTCGCGGGCCAGTTCGACCCAGGAGGTGACGGAGAAGATGTTGGCCTGGATGTTGTAGTCCGCGGCCAGGATGTCGCGTGCCTTCAGGGCGGCGCTCATCCCGATGCCGGAGGCGAGGATGGACGCCTCGTGGCCCTCGACGCCGGCCTCGGAGGCCGGGGAGTAGAGGTAGATGCCCTTGTGCAGGCCCTCCACGTCGAGGTTCTCCGGCTCGGCCGGCTGGGAGACCGGCTCGTTGTACACGGTGAGGTAGTAGATGACGTTCTCGCCGCGGCCGGGGCCGTACATGCGGTCGATGCCCTCGTGGAGCAGGTGGGCGATCTCGTAGGAGAAGGCCGGGTCGTAGGAGACGACTCCCGGGTTGGTGGAGGCCAGGATCTGGGAGTGGCCGTCCATGTGCTGCAGGCCTTCACCGGTCAGGGTGGTGCGGCCGGCGGTGGCGCCGATGAGGAAGCCCCGGGCCATCTGGTCGGCGGCGGCCCAGATGCTGTCGCCGGTGCGCTGGAAGCCGAACATCGAGTAGAAGATGTACAGCGGGACCATCGGCTCGCCGTGGGTGGCGTAGGAGGAGCCGACGGCGATGAAGGAGGCCATGGAACCGGCCTCGTTGATGCCCTCGTGGAGGATCTGGCCGTCGGTGGCCTCGCGGTAGGACAGCATGAGGTCGTGGTCGACGGGCACGTAGTTCTGGCCGTGCGGGTTGTAGATTTTCAGGGTGGGGAACCAGGAGTCCAGGCCGAAGGTGCGGGCCTCGTCCGGGATGATCGGCACGACGCGCTTGCCCAGCTCCTTGTCGCGCATGAGCTCCTTGAAGGAACGCACGAGCGCCATGGTGGTGGCGACCTCCTGCTTGCCGGAGCCCTTGCGCACGGAGCGCAGCTTGTCCAGGTCGGGGACCTGCAGCGGGGTGTAGGTGCTGCGGCGCTCCGGGATGAAGCCGCCGAGCTCTTCGCGGCGCTTCTTCATGTACTGGACCTCCGGGGCGTCCTCGCCGGGGTGGTAGTACGGCGGGAGGTACGGGTCGGCGTCGAGAACCTCGTCGGGGATCGGGATGGACTGCTTGTCGCGGAAGGCCTTGAGGTCGTCGGCGGTCAGCTTCTTCATCTGGTGGGTCGCGTTGCGGCCCTCGAAGTTGTGGCCCAGGCCGTAGCCCTTGATGGTGAAGGCGAGGATGACGGTCGGCTTGTCCTTGGTCTCCAGGGCGCGCTTGTAGGCGGCGTGGACCTTGCGGTAGTCGTGGCCGCCGCGGGGCAGGGCCCAGATCTCCTCGTCGGTCATGTCCTCGACGAGCTTGAGGGTGCGCTCGTCGCGGCCGAAGAAGTGCTCGCGGACGTAGGCGCCGTCGTTGGCCTTGAAGGTCTGGTAGTCGCCGTCCGGGGTGGTGTTCATGACGGTGACCAGGGCGCCGTCCTTGTCCTTGGCCAGCAGTTCGTCCCACTCGCGGCCCCAGATGACCTTGATGACGTTCCAGCCGGCGCCCGTGAAGAAGGACTCCAGCTCCTGGATGATCTGGGTGTTGCCGCGGACGGGGCCGTCGAGGCGCTGCAGGTTGCAGTTGACCACGAAGGTGAGGTTGTCCAGGTTGTTCAGCGCGGCGTGCTGGATGAGGCCGCGGGACTCCGGCTCGTCCATCTCGCCGTCGCCGAGGAAGGCCCAGACATGCTGCTCGGAGGTGTCCTTGATGCCGCGGTTGTGCAGGTAGCGGTTGAATCGTGCCTGGTAGATCGCGTCCATCGGGCCCAGGCCCATGGAGACGGTCGGGAACTCCCAGAAGTCGGGCATGCCGTGCGGGTGCGGGTAGGAGGGGATGCCGTTGCCCTCGCCGCGGGAGACCTCCTGGCGGAAGCCGTCGAGGTCGTCCTCGCTGAGGCGGCCCTCGAGGAAGGCGCGGGCGTACATGCCGGGGGAGGCGTGGCCCTGGAAGAAGATCTGGTCGCCGCCACCCGGGTGGTCCTTGCCGCGCCAGAAGTGGTTGAAGCCGACCTCGTAGAGCGGGGCCGCGGAGGCGTAGGTGGAGATGTGGCCGCCGACGCCGATCTCGGGGCGCTGGGCGCGGTGCACCATGATGGCGGCGTTCCAGCGGATCCACCGGCGGAAGCGCTTCTCCATGTCCTCATCGCCCGGGAAGTCGACTTCCATGGTGGTGGGGATGGTGTTGACGAAGTCGGTGGAGGTCAGGTTCGGCAGCGGGACACGCTTGGCCGAGGCACGCTCCAGAAGACGCAGCATGAGGTAACGGGCGCGCTCCGGCGAGGACTCGGAGAGCAGGCCGTCGAGGGAATCCATCCACTCGCGGGTCTCCTCCGGGTCGTTGTCGTTCAGGTACGAGGCGACGCCGTCGCGGATCAAAGGGAAATTGGAGTCGTCCTTGGCGCCGTTAGCGTTCAGGTCTTCTGCCATGTCTAGCCTCCAGGTTTGTGGTGGTGAGGTGGAGCATCGGTCCTGCCGGTCAGGTGTTCCGGAAGGGCTCGAGTGTCTCATCAAGGATACGTGCATTCATCGGCCAAGGCCCGGCAGGGTACCTGCCAACCTTGTGAAGAAAACGGTGCCGTCACCGCCGTGCTTATCGACGCCCCCCTCGTGCCCGTATCTCGTGCTCACTTGTCGCACGCGGACTCCGTAGCCCGGAAAGATAGCCTGGGTTTGCGAATCGGGCGGTCCACCCCCGCCGGAATAACCTGGTGTGACCTTTACGAAATGATGAAAAGCCAGCGGTTACCTTGTATTCTGCCTAGCAGTAACCGATTCAGGTCGATTCCACAGGGGAATCGGCCTACAACAAGGAGGAAAACGCAGTGGTGGACGCTCCGGGCGTGGTGCACAAAGACGCCCAGGAATACGCACAGGTTCTCGGTGTCCGTGAAGGGATGACCGTCCAGGAAGTCGGCTGGGACGACGACTGTGATTCGAACATCTCCGAGGCAGTGGAAGACGCCGTCGGCGGGGAGCTGCTCGACGAGGACACTGATGAGCTCTGCGATCTCGTCCTCCTCTGGTGGCGCGAAGACGACGGCGACCTGGTGGACGGACTCGTCGACGCGATCCGGCCCCTGGCCGACAACGGCCGCATCTGGCTCCTGACCCCCGGCGCCGGCAAAGCGGGGACCATCGCCCCCGGCGAGATCTCCGAATCCGCGCAGCTCGCAGGCCTGGTGCAGACCAAGGCCGCCCGTCTGGGCAACTGGCAGGGCTCCTGCCTCGTGGCCAGCGGACCCCAGAAGTAAGTCGTTCCGGATCAGCGTGCTAAAGTTTCCGGAAGCGTGACCGGCAGGCACTTCCTGCCGGTCACTTTCCAGCGCTCTTAGCTCAGTTGGAAGAGCAACTGGTTTACACCCAGTAGGTCGGCGGTTCGAGCCCGTCAGAGCGCACAGCAAGCCGCCCGCCGGAGTCCCGGCGGGCGGCTTCTTCTATTCGGTAGCCGCCGGCTCGGGGTTCTCGGCGGCGAGCGCCTCGATGAGTTTGTCGTCGCTGTCGGCGGGAAGCCAGAGGGTGACCGGCTTCATGGCCGGGACGGCGTAGAAGGTGAACGCGTCGTAGCCCTCGGGGGCCACGCCCTCGAGGATGTCGGCCTCGACCAGGTCGTCGCCGAAGTCGGGGTCGATGTGGAAGGTGTGGTCGTGGACCGTCTGGTCCACGGTGTAGCGCAGGCTGCCGGTGGTGGGGGAGCCGGGGTCGGTCATGACGACGGGTTCGCTGATCGCCGTGCCGGCGTGCTCGGCCACGGTGGCGGCGAAACAGGTCAGGTCGGTGACGGACGTGCGGGTCAGTTCGTCCTCGTCGATGTGCACGCGCCCGAAGAGGGGGTTGCCGTCCTCGTCGACGTGGGTGAGCAGGGTGGAGAGGGGGCGGCGGTGGAAAGCGTCGGCGTCGAGGTCGCCGGGCGAGATCGCGGCGGAGGGCCGGAAGTCGTAGGCCGCGAGGGTCGACAGGCTACGCTCGAGGAGGTCCAGGTCAGTCTGGACGGGGGCCGGAGTCGTCTCGACGACCTTCCGGGTCCTGCTGCGCTGCTTCTTCCGGCTCTTCATGGGCTGCTCCTGCGTGTTCGTGGTGTCGGTGGGGTCCGTGGTGGCGCTCCTCGTAGAGGAGGCCCGCGAGGCGCGCCTCGGCGGCGGTGTCCTCGGAGGCGAAGATACGCGCGATCTCGTCCGCACGCTCCTCTGGTACCCACACGTGCACCGCGAAGTCGCCGGTGGCCACCCAGCGGTGCCCCTCGGGGGTGGCGTCCTTGCAGATCTGGCGGACGACCTCGGGATCGGCCCATTCGCCCTCCACCGCGACGTCGAGACGCACCGGCTCGCCGTCGAGGTGGTAATGGAGCTCGCCGACCGGCTGCTTGCTGAAGAAAGGCCCGAAGTGCAGGTCGCTGTGGACCTGCGTGAAGCGGTCGGTGCTTCCGGCGGCCTCGGCCACGCGCCACAGGAGGTTCACGTAAGCGTCGTTGGACTCCACACACTCCGGGTCGAAGTGGACGGTCCGGGGGAACACCGGCGTGCCGTCGTCCTCCCGCAGCCGCAGCAGAGCGCTGAGGTGCTCGAGGCGGAAACCCTCGGCGCCGTTGTAGAAGTCGAAGTCGATGTCGTCGACCGTGATCTCCCGCCGCGGCACGAACCCGAGCTCGGCGGCGTTGTCCATCGCCATGAGCAGGGTCTGCGCCGCCACCCGGGGGTCGCAGCACAGGTCCGCATGCTTTTCATCCGCCCGCCAGTGGCGGGGTGTGCGGGATCCTGCCGCGCGAGCGTCCACGATCCGCTCCGCGCCGGAAGTTCCGATCAGTCGGTTCCAGAAGCCCATGATTCCTATCCTGCGGAAACTAGTCGGGGTGACATTCCCAGCCTATCCCTCCACAGACAATTTTTCCTGGGCTTCGCCTGAGGATTGTCAGCGGCCGTCGCCGTAGCGCTCGCGCGTTCTTCTCGACGCCGCCGGAACCTCTGGCACCGCCGCCGTCTCCGCTTCCACGGGGGCACCGGGGGCGCCGACAAGCTCCTGCTCCTCGTCGCGCACGCGGCGGCGCTCACGGATCTCGGCCCAGATGAAGTAGCCCAGGCCGAGCGGGGCCATGATGCCGAAGGCGATCCACTGGAAGCCGTAGGACAGGTGCGAACCGCGGTCGAGCTTGGGCACCGGGATGGCGTTGAGCACGCCGGGCTGGTCGGCGGAGAGCTGCACGTAGCCCTCGGCGAGGTCCACTCCCACGACCTCGGAGATCTGCGGCGTGTTGATGCCGTAGACCTGTCGGTAGCCTTGGTCGGTCATGGGCTCGGAGAGCGGGACGGCCTCGTTGAAACGGGCGTGGCCGACGATGCTGGCCGGCCCGGCGGGGGCGTCGGTCATGTCGGGGACGTTGCCGTCCAGCGGAACGGTGAAACCGCGGTTGACCAGGATCGTCGCCCCGGAGTCGAGCTGGAAGGGGGTCAGGGCGTGGAAGGCGGGGGAGGAGTCGACCGGCCGCAGGCGCAGGAGGACCTCGGCGTCGGTGAGGTAGCGGCCCTCGAGGATGACGCGGCGCCACTCGTCCTCCGGGGCGATTGAGCCGCCCGGGCCGAAGACCTCTTCGGCGGGCACGGGGTCGACCTCGAAGGCGGCCTCGATCTGCTCGTTGCGCTCGACGATCTGGTCGTCCTTGCCCAACTGCCAGGGGGCGAGGAAGGAGAAGGCGGCGTAGGAGAACGCGATGATGGCCAGGAACATGAACACCCAGCCCGGTTTGAGGAAGGTCCTCCAACCCTTCCTACCCCGCCCGTGGACGCTTCCGTAACGCTGCCGTGTCGTGTTCATCAGAAGGACAGTGTACCCGCCGTGTCTACACTGCCCGGTTGCTCACCTGGATCGCCCCGCGGGCGAAGTTGAGCAGGCCCTCGACGGAGGCCTCGATCTCCCGGCGGGTCTGCCGGAAGCCTTCCGGCCCGCCGTAGTAGGGGTCGGCCACGGAGGCCTGTTCGGGGGCGGTGGGGTCGAAGCTGCGCAGCAGGCGGATCTTGCCCTCCGGCACCTCCCGGGCGAGGAGCTCGGCGACGTGCCCGGTGTCCAGGGCGACGATCAGATCGGCGGCGATGTCCTCGGGGCCCAGCTGGGAGGCGACGTGCTCGGAGCCGTCGTGGCCCGCGGCGCGCAGTTCGGCGACGGCGCGCTTGTCGGCGCCGTTGCCCACGTGCCAGCCGCCGATGCCGCAGGACGACACCCGGATGTGCGCGGCGAGGCCGAAGCGTTCCACCGCGTCGTGGAAGATCACCTCGGCCATGGGCGAGCGGCAGATGTTTCCGGTGCAGACGAAGTTGACGTGGTAACGCTCATCCTCGTTAGGCGAGCCAGTCATGGACGATCCCTTCCAGATCTTCGGGCGTGTGCGCGGTGTGTGCGGCGGTCGCCCACTCCGCGGGGGTTCCGTATCCCCAGGCGACGGCGACGGTGTCGATGCCGTGTTCGGCGGCACCCTCGATGTCGTGGGAACGGTCACCGATCATGAGGATATCTGACGTGTCAACACGCCAACCGTTCGTGGCGAGCACGTGCTCGATCACGGCCGACTTGCGGCGCCGGGGCCCGTCCTCCTGGGCGGCGCCGAGGAAGTCGATGTGCTCGAGGAAGCCCTCGCGCTCCAGGATCTGCCGGGCGAAGGACTCCCCCTTGGAGGTGGCGGTCGCCAGCGTCAGGCCCGCGGACTTCCACCGGCGCACCAGCTCGAGCGTGCCGGGGAAGGTGGCGGCGTCGGCCCAGCCGCCGCGGCGGGTGTACTCGAGGTAGATCTGCAGGCCCTCCTGCGCCAGCTCCTCACTCATGCCCAGGGAGCGCAGGGTGGTCTCCATCGGCGGGCCGGCGATGCGGTCGGTGAACTCCTGGTCCGGGTGGGGCCAGCCGAGCAGGTCGAGGGTGTGCCGGAATCCACGCTGGATGCCGGGGAGGGAATCGATGAGGGTGCCGTCGACGTCGAGAAGAAGAATGCTCACCGCCCCCAATGTGCCAGACAGGGCGGGAAACTGCCCGTCTACACTGAGGAGCCATGAGCACAGTCGCACAGATCCGGACGATCCTCGAGGCCGCCTACCCGCCCTCGCTCGCGGAGAGCTGGGACACCGTGGGCCTGGTCTGCGGCGACCCGGCCGACGAGGTCCGGCGGGTCGCCTTCGCCCTGGACTGCACCCAGGCCGTCGCCGAGGAGGCGGTGCGCATCGGCGCGCAGATGCTGGTGGTCCACCATCCGCTGCTCATGCGCGGCGTGACGTCCGTGGCGGCCGACACCCCGAAGGGGAAGGTCATCCACACCCTCATCAAGGGCGGGGTGGCGCTGTTCAGCGCGCACACCAACGCGGATTCGGCCCGCCCCGGCGTCAACGACCGCCTCGCCGAGCTGGTCGGCATCACTCCGGGCCGGCCGATCCTGCCGAAGTCCGGCGCCGCCGTGGATAAGTGGGGCGTGCACGTTCCCCCGGCCGACGCGGAGGCGCTGAAGGCGGCGCTCTTCGACGCCGGCGCCGGCGGGATCGGCAACTACCGCGGCTGCGCCTTCGACATTGAGGGCACCGGCCAGTTCACGCCCGTCGAGGGCGCCGACCCCACCGACGGCGAGGTCGGGGTGCCGCACCGGGCGGCTGAGCTGCGGGTCGAGTTCGTCGCCCCCGCTTCGCGACGCCGCGCCCTCATCGACGCCCTGCGAGCCGCCCACCCCTACGAGGAGCCGGCCTTCGACATCCTCGAGATGGCCGACACCTCGGATACCGCCCTGGCCCCGGGTCTGGGTAGAATCGGTGAGCTGCCTGAACCGATGACCCTGCGGGACTTCACCCAGCAGGTGGCCGACGCCCTGCCGCAGACCGAGTGGGGGGTCCGCGCCGCGGGCGACCCCGACGCGGTCATCCGCACCGTGGCGGTCAGCTCCGGGTCCGGCGACAGTTTCCTCGACGCGGTCCGCGGCCTGGGCGTCGACGCCTACGTCACCTCCGACCTGCGGCACCACCCCGTCGACGAGTACCTCCGGGCCGGCGGCCCGCCCGTCATCGACACCGCCCACTGGGCGAGCGAATTCCCGTGGGCCGCGCAGGCGGCGGGGATCGTCGGCGGGGAGGCGGGCGTCGAGACGCACGTCATCGACCTGCGCACTGACCCCTGGACCCTGTCCGCCCACGCAAGCAACGCCCACCCCAGCAAGTAGAAGGAACAACATGAAACTCGACCCCCAACAGCAGGCCGTCCTGCTCGAGCTGGCCAACACCGAACGATCCATGGACGTGGTGGGTGACGGGGCCTTCGTGACCCGGGAGCAGAAGGAGTACGAGCGCCTCGTCCAGGAGCAGCAGCGCATGCTCAACGCCTCGGCGGCCGCCCAGATGGCCGTCGACGACATGGAGGCGGAGATCCTGCGGATCCAGGAGGACGAGCGCAAGCTGCGCAAGCGCGAACGCGACGACAAGGCCCAGCTGGCGGCCGAGACCGACCCCGAACGCCGCCGCGAGCTCGAGCACGACCGCTACTCCGCGAAGTCACGGATCGCGGACCTCATGAGCGAGCTGGCGGAGTGCCACAACCAGGTCCACGCCCTGCGCAACAACCGCGAGGTCCACGGCGCCCAGTCCGATGAACTCACCCGCCAGGTCGAGGCTGCCAAGCGCTCCGCGGACTCCGCCAACGAGGCTGCCGCCGCCATCAAGGACCCGCAGACCCACATCGAGGAACTGCGCGCCCAGCTGCCCCAGGACGCCCTCGCCGAGTACGACGCCCAGAAGAACGACTCCGACGTCGGCGCCGCCGACTTCAACGGACGCACCTGCGGGGGCTGCTACATCGTGCTCTCCGGCATGGACCAGCAGCGCGTCAACCGCGCCCCCGCCGACGAGCTGCCCCACTGCCCCGAGTGCGGCACCTACCTCATCCGGAAGCAGGACTAGTGGCGGACCATAACCATGTGATCGTCTACGCCGACGGCGGCTCCCGCGGCAACCCGGGCACCGCCGGTTCCGGCACCGTCGTCTACGCCGCCGACGGGCGCACCGTTCTGCGCGAGATCGTCTACGTCGTGGGTAGGCGCGCCACCAACAATGTCGCCGAGTACCACGGCATGCTCCGCGGGCTGGAGGCCGCGCGCGACCTCGGCGCCCGCACGGTCGACGTGCACATGGACTCCAAGCTCGTCGTCGAGCAGATGAGTGGCCGGTGGAAGATCAAGCACCCCGACATGCAGGCGCTCGCACTCGAGGCCCGCCGCCTCGTGGACGGCTTCGACCGGGTCACCTTCACCTGGGTGCCGCGGGCGAAGAACTCCGCCGCCGACGCCCTGTCCAACACCGCCATGGACGCCGCGGCCGCCGGCCACGAGCCGGGCATCGTGGGCGGCGCCGAGGTTGCTTCCGAACCCGTTGACGCCGAGCCGGTTGGCCCTGAGTCGGGGGAGCGCGGCGCCGACGACTGCGAGATCGTCGCCACCGCCCAGTCGACCTCCGGCACCCCCTCCCACTGGACCGGCGCGACCTCCCCGCCGACCCGCTTCGTCCTGCTGCGCCACGGCCAGACGGAGATGTCCGCGGCGAAGCAGTACTCCGGCCACTCCGACCCCTCGCTCACCGAGGTGGGCCTGCAGCAGGCCGCCGCCGCGGCCCGGATGCTGCAGGGGCGCGGGGGCATCGACGCGATCGTCACCTCCCCGCTGACCCGCTGCGTGCAGACCGCCCGGGCCGCCGCGGACCTGCTCGGCCTCGAGGTGGAGATCATCGACGAGCTCATCGAGCAGGACTTCGGCGAGTGGGAGGGGCGGACCTTCGACGAGGCCCACGCCATGTCCCCCCACCTGCACGAGGAGTGGCTGTCCAACCCCACCGTCACCCCGCCGGGGGGCGAGTCCCTGCAGATCCTCCACAACCGCGTGAGCGGCGTGCGCCGGGAACTGCAGCAGCGTTACGAGTGCCGGACCGTGCTCGTGGTCAGCCACGTCACGCCGATCAAGTCCTTCATCCGGCAGGCACTCGACGCGGGGCCGCACGTGGTGTCGCGGATGTTCCTGGACCTGGCCTCACTCAGCGTGGTCGAGTTCTTCGGCGAGGAGGCCCGCGTCGGGTCGACGCTGCGCATCTTCAACGACACCGCGCACCTGCGCTGAAGGGCGGTCTGACCTGGGCTCTTCCGGAACGCGGGCGGGCGGAGTAAGGTTGGGCCTCGCGAATGAGTCGGCCGGGTGATCGCGGCCCCCTCACCACCCCGGGACCGGGGCAGGAGGGGGTCGAGGAAAGTCCGGACTCCACCGAGCACGGTGGTTGCTAACGGCAACCCGGGGTGACCCGCGGGCAAGTGCAACAGAAAGTAGACCGCCAGGCCGCTCCGGCGGCCGGGTAAGGGTGAAAGGGTGCGGTAAGAGCGCACCGGCGGGGCAGGTGACTGTCCCGGCCAGGTAAACCCCACCGGGAGCAAGGCATCATGGCCTGCCACGCCGCAGGCCGGATCGGACGTTCGAGGGCTGCTCGCCCGAGTCCGAAGGTAGCTGCTTGAGGCGGTCAGCGATGGCCCGCCCAGATGGATGATCACCGCCCCGTCAAGGGGTACAGAATCCGGCTTACAGGCCGACTCATTCGCCCTGTTCAGTGTGTTTCCCCGCCGCGGCGGCCCGCAACTGCCGTTCCACGGCCCCGCGCGCCGCTTCGATGTTGTCTGACGCGGTGCACACGCCCTGCCGCGCCGAGTAGCGCTCCCACTCCCGGCGGATCAGTTCGGCGACGACCTGGTCGGGGGAGCGGCCGGATTCGTCGGCCAGCATCTCCAGCTGGGCCAGATGCGTGTCGGAGAGGCGGAGGGGGAAGGTGTCGGCGGGCTGATCGGAACTCATGGGGCAATACCGTACCCGGCCCGGGCGCAGACCCGTAAGGTGTGTGTCATGTCACATTCCGTGACTGGAGACCGTGTCAGCGCGCGCCGAAGGAGAACCCGACCGTGTACCACAACCCCTTCTACACCCCCGAAGTCCAGGGCCAGCACGAGCTGATCAGCATCGGCCGGCTCGATCTCGAGCACGGCGGCTCCATCGAGGACTGCCAGCTGGCCGTGGCCACCCGGGGCACGCTCAACGAGGCGCGCGACAACACCATCCTCATCCCCACCTGGTTCACCGGCACGCACCAGGCGTGGCTGGACACCTACATCGGCCCCGAGCACGCGCTGGATCCGTCGAAGTACTTCATCGTCATCGTCAACCAGATCGGCAACGGCCTGTCCACCTCGCCGCACAACACGGGCGACGAGATGATCGCCATGTCCCGCTTCCCCTTCGTCACCATCGGCGACGACGTCGTCGCCCAGGAGCGGCTGCTGCGCGAGCACTTCGGCGTCACCGAACTCTTCGCCGTGGTCGGTGCGTCCATGGGAGCCCAGCAGGCCTACGAGTGGGCGGTGCGTTTCCCCGACCGCGTCCGCCGCGCCGCGCCGATCGCCGGCACCGCGAAGAACACCCCGCACGACTTCCTGTTCACCCAGGTGCTCATCGACGCCGTCACCTCCGACCCCGGATTCAACGGCGGGGAGTACGCCAGCAACAAAGAGGTCGTCGCGGGCCTCAAACACCACGCCCGCGTGTGGGCGGTCATGGGGCTGTCCACCGAGTGGTGGAAGCAGGAGGAGTGGCGTGCCCTCGGCTTCGAGACCCCGCAGCAGACCGTCGAGGAGTTCCTCGAGCCGATCTTCGCCGCCCTCGACCCGAACTCCCTGCTGGTCATGGGTCAGAAATGGCAGCACGGCGACGTGTCCCAGCATGCCGGGGGAGACCTCGCCCAGGCGCTCGGCCGGGTGCAGGCGAAGGTGTTCACCATGCCGATCAGCGAGGACATGTTCTTCCCCGTCCGCGACTGCGCCGCCGAGTCGGAGCTGATCCCCGACGGAGAGCTGCGCGTCATCGACGACGTCGCCGGACATTTCGGCCTCTTCGGTTTTGTCCCCTCCTACATGGAGCAGGTCAACCGGAACCTGGCGGAACTGTTCGCATCCTGAGAAAAGCGGGGCTGTGTAAGAATGGGGCGTCATGAAGCTATATGCAGCGCCCCTGAACTTCCGTGGCATCGCCGAGGAATTCGACGTGCCCACCGAATTCCCGCCGGAGCTCCGCGCCGACGCCGGGGCCGCGGGGGACCGGTTCGGGGCCGTGCGCCGGGACGCGCGCGACGTCCCCCTGGTCACCCTCGACCCGGTCGGCTCGATGGACCTGGATCAGGCGCTGTACCTGGAGCGCCGCGCCAGGGGCTACCGGGTCCTCTACGCCATCGCCGACGTCGCCGCCTTCATCGAACCCGGCAGCCGCCTGGAAGCTGAATCGCTGCGCCGCGGGCAGACCATCTACCTCCCCGACGAGCCGGCCCGGCTGCATCCGGCGGAGCTGTCCGAGGATTCCGCCTCCCTGCTCCCGGACGTCGACCGCCCCGCCGTCCTGTGGACCTTCGACCTCGACGATGCCGGCGAGGTCGAGAAATTCCACGTCGAACGGGCCCTGGTCCGCTCGCACGCCCGGCTCAACTACGAAGACGTCCACGCCGACTACCTCGCCGGCGGCATGCACCCCTCCCTAGCACTGCTCCCGGAGGTCGGCCAGCTCCGGGAGGTCTCCGCGCTCCGCCGCCACGCCATCAACCTGCGCCTGCCCGCCCAGCGCGTCCGGGACCTCGGGGACGGCACCTACGAACTCACCGTCGAACCCCGGCACGAGGTCATGGACTGGAACTCCGAGATCTCCCTGCTCACCGGCATGTGCGCCGGCTCCCTCATGGTCGAGCACGGCGCCGGGCTCCTGCGGACCCTGCGGCCCGCCACCCCCGAATCCGAGGACACCTTCCGCGCCGAGGCCCGCGCCCTGGGCTACGAGCTTTCCGACGACCTTGAGATCGGTGAATTCCTCCAGCTCGCCGACGCCACCGACGCCCGCGGCATGGCCGTCATGCGCGAGGCCCAGAAACTGCTCCGCGGCTCCGGCTACGTCAGTCTCGCCGACGGGGAAGCTGAGGTCCACGCCGGGATCGGCGGCCACTACGCCCACGTCACCGCACCGCTGCGCCGCCTCGTCGACCGCTTCGCCACCGAATACTGCCTGGCCATCTGCGCAGGTCAGGACATCCCGGCCTGGGTGACCGAGCGCGCCGGCGACGTCATCGAGTCCATGCAGCGGACCTCCCAGCTGGCCGGCACCGTCGACCGGGCGTGCCTCGACCTGACCGAAGCCACCGTCCTGGCGCCCTGGGTCGGGCACAACTTCGATGCGGTGATCCTCACCTCCGACGCCGAGCGCGACCAGGCCCGGATCTTCGTCCCCCGTCCCCCTGTCCTGGCCAACGCCCTCGGCCACCCGGAGCAGGGCACCACCACGAGCGTCTCCCTCGTCCGCGCGGACGTCGGGACCCGCGACGTGGCCTTCGCCTGGCCGGCGGACTGAGCCCTAAGGCTCCTGCTTCTCGACGCCCGCGACCCGGCCCCGCCCCAACCGCACCAGGACGAGTCCGTCCTCGGAGAGGTCGCGCGCGAAGTTCTCCGCGTGCCGGCCCTGGACACCGGCGATGACGCCCTCGACGTTGCCCGCCGACGCGGCCCGGGCGCCCAGCGCACCGCGCATCAGGCACAGCTGCACCATCGCTTCTGAACCCGGCAACCCGTACGGGCCGGTCAGACCGGACTGGGACTGGGCGAGCAGCGGCCAGACGTCGGCCATCCGGCGCGAACGCAGCGCGCGCGCCAGCTGCTGCGCCCGGGCCGTCTCGTGCTCCTCAAACGCCAGCCACGCCGCGGCCTCGCCGACCGACGGGGTGCCCTCCGTGCCGTGCACCCGGTGGACCGCGGTCAGCCACTCGACGACGCGCTGCGGGGCGTCGGGAAGCAGCCGCAACGACTCCGTGCCGAAGGCGTGGCAGGCGTCCTCCATGAAACTCCGCCGTCGGGCGATCTCACCCGAACGCCTCGTCCGCGCGCCGTCCACCGAGATGGCGAAGAACTCGAGGGCCGCGGACTGCGGGTGGGGGGCCTGGGTGACGGAACCGTCGGCGTAGTCGATGACGGACACCGCATCCCGCGACCCGCGCAGCGCCACGGTGTGCCGGGCCCGCAGCGGCGGGGCGGGGGAGAACATCTCCGCCGCCTGGCTGCACACCTCGGCCAGGCGGGTGCGCACGGGGGCGTCGTCGAGGTCGGGCGCGTCGCCGAGCAGAGCCAGCACGAAGGCCGCGTCCAGGGCGGCTTCATCGCCGAGCCCCATGCCGTCCGGGATGTCGGTGACCACGGTGACGTCCAGGCCGCCGGTGTCCCGGGAGAGCAGCTGGCGGTGGATCAGAGTCCACACGATGCCCCCCAACCGGACCGCGGGCCCCGTCTCCGGGGCGGGCGGCGCGTCCGGGCGCCCGCGGTCGTCGACGCCCGATTGACGCGCGGCGGCCAGCTCCGCGACGACTCCCATGCTCACCTGGTCATCGCTGTGCCGCACCCCGCCGGGCGTGGTCCGGTTCACCGTCACCTTCAGCAGATCGTCGTTGCGCGGGGATAACGCCACGGCAACCTCCGGCTCCGCCAGCGCGGCGAGCACCACGCCACCGGAGTGGTCCACGTGCTCGCCGATGAGGAGCCACGTCGCCGGGGCGTGGGCCACCCGGTCGGGATCCGCTCCCACCTCTTCCCGGTGGGCGGCGCGCGCACGGTCGGCGGCGGAAGTCTCGGCTGTGGGCCACATCGGCATGGTGGTTGTGCTCCTTACACTCGTGTCATCCCTCACTTTAGTCCCCGCCCTGCTGGACTGAGGGCGGGTAGCCTGGGATGCATCAATCGGACAGTCTCACCGAAGGAGGAAAGCATGACCCCCGAAGACGAGAAATGGTATTTCGACCCCAAGACCGGTCGAGTGACCCAGGGCAAGGAAGGCGCCTGGGACGACCGCATGGGACCCTACGACACCCGTGAGGAAGCCGCCCACGCCCTGGAGACGGCCGCCGCGCGCCGGGCAGCAGCCGACGCGGAAGACGCCGCCGAGGACGACTGGGGCAAGCCCGCCGCCTGGGATCCCACCACGAAGTAGCTCCGTCGCAGGCCCCCGAGCAGGTGGCCCCGCCGTCCGGGAATCCGGCTGGCGGGGCCACCTGCGCTACTTCTGCTTCTTCTCCTCTTTGCGGTCTTTCCGGTTCTTCTTCTTGGCCTGCTCCTTGGCATTCTTCGTCAGCCGCTCGTACGCGGACCTGATGGCCTTGACCTCTTCCGAGTACTCCTCGAGCGACTTCAGGCCGATGGCGCGTTCGCGCTGGTAGAGCAGCCCGTAACCGAAGGTGTCCTCCCCGCGCCGGCGGGCGGCGTCCGCCATCTGCACGAGCCTGTCGCGGGAGGTCACCGCGTCCTGGAAATCGCCCAGACTGGACTGCATCTGCTTGCAGGCGTTGTACAGGCGCTTGGTCTTCAGCGAGGTTGCCGCCCCGACGGCCTCCGCGGCGTAGCGCAGCTTCTTCGCGGACTTGCGCATGTCGTGGAAGTAGTCCTCGCGCTGGTGCAGCGTGAGCTCGGGGTTCTCCCAGTTCTCCACCGCCTTGCGGTGCCGCTTTATCAGCCGCTGGTAGGCCTCCTCCAGATGCTCGGAGAGGATCGCCTCGACCTCCTCCGCGGTCTGCGGCTGCGGTGCAACGGTCTCGGCAACTTCTTCTTCGGGGGCGACCTCGGCGACGGGCTCCCCGGTCTCCGCCTCATCCCCGGCGGGCAGGTCGGCGGCTGGCTGCTCCGTATCGTCAGCCTCATCCACCTTCTCGGGAGTGCCCGGGCCGGCGGCGTGGGCGCCGACGACCGGCGGATCGGCGAGGAGGCTGTCGATGGCGTCCAGCAGATCGAGGTAGCGGTCGGAGTTCAGGGTGGCGATGACCCGGCGGTGGGCGCGGCGGTACTCCGTACCCATGTCCTCCCGGAGGTGCCCCCGGGTGGTCTCGTCGAGGATGTCGGAATCCTCCGAGTCCAGCAGGCGGAGGAAACGTTCCTCCACGACCTCCGCGTCGCGGGCGTAACCCAGCATGCTGGCCAGGAGCTTCAGTTCGGACTCGATGTACTCGAGTTCCTCGCCGCCGAGGATCCCGTTGAAGGTCTCCATGTGGCTGCGCAGTTCCCGGGTGGCCACGCGCATCTGGTGGACCGAGTCCCACTCGTCGCGGCGCACCTTCGGGTCGTACTCATGCAGTTTGTCCCGGTTGAGCTTGAGCGCCGCGACGACCGCGGCGGCCGGGGAATCGGGATCGACGTCGGCGTCCACGAGGAAGGGCGGCAGCGGAGCCTGGTGGACGGAGTCGCCGAGAGCCATGACCAGCTTGGCGGGGGAGGAGGAGACCCGGGCGCCGGCGCTGATGAACAGCTGGGTGGCGGAATGCAGGATGTTCTCCCCCTGCTCGGTGCCGGGGGTCTCCCCGGCGAGCTCGATCTCCCATTCCCGCCAGGAGGAGGGCGAACCGCCGGGCAGCAGGGACCAGGCCGAGACGTGGTCGTCGCAGAACTCGGCCAGCGGACGGCCTTCCGCGTCAGCGAGCACCGACTCCACCCGCTCATTGTCCACCTGCGCGATGGGCTGCAACTCCTCCCGCCGGACGAGGGCACGGACCTGGGAGAGGATCTCCTCCGGCACCTGGTACAGACCGTCCACGGGCTCCCCCAGGTCGGCGTGAACCTCCAGGCGGCCGGCGACGGCCGGCAGCTTGAGGTGCCACCCGTCGTCGTCCCCGCCTTCGCGGCGGCGCAGGGTGATCCGCGAGCGGGTGAGGCGCAGGTCGGTGGTGTCGTAGTAGATGGCGGACATCCGGTGGGTCTTGGTCGAGGCGATGGCCTCCACCCCCGCCAGCCGTGTCAGGTCTGGCACCACGGCGGTGTCGACCACGGCGAACTTTGCTTCTACCTCTAGGAAAGTGCGGGTGGACATGGTGGGTTCCTCCGGAATCTGCGCTGCGAGAACAATGCTCAGGGAATGACACCTGATGCCTACAACCTACCGCCACAGGAAGCGGTTCGAGCGGCGGGTCAGGCACTTTCCACGGACCTGCCTCCGGGTTCAAGGCGGGAGCGCTCGGCGGCTCTGACACCGTCGGCAGATCCGGACGCGTGATGTCCGTGACCGAAGGCCATGCCGGTCGTCCGCGGGAAGAGACGGTCGGCGGCCACCCCCGCGACCTCGTCGCGGCGGGCCAGGACCGGCAGAGCGTTCTCCGCCTCGTGCGGAGTCAGGGAAACCTCGTCGGCGGCCGAGGTGAGCAGGTCGCCGACGCGGATTGCGTAGCTGAAGAGAAAAGCGCGCCGGTAGGCCGAGGTCTGCCCCGCCCGCGCAGCCTCGCGCGCGCCGGGGGAGGTGCGCATGAAGTAGACGCGTTGATGGTTGAGGCTGCTGAACAGCTCGGCTACATGGCGGACGTCGTCCGGGTGCCCGATCAGGCTGGCGATCCCGATGCCCCGGAACAGGACGGCACGGCACGAGTTGGCGAACGAGACCCTGCTCAACAGCAGAAACTGCTGTCTGACCCAGGGGGCCGCCAGCCTGATCCGCACGCTGACGAGGTCGCCCGGCGCGGGGGAGAGGCCGCCGGGGCAGGCGTTGTCGATCCGGTAACGCTGACGCAGCTGCTGGGCCTTGGCCACGAGGCTGTCCGCCTCGGCGGCGAAGGTGGTGGATTCGGCCTTCTTCAGCAGGCCCGTGATCCGCTGGAGGGCGCGGCGCTGTTCGACGCTCAGCCCGGCCGGGCCGGTGTCGCGTTCCTGCAGGAGGGGGAGGTCGGTGAGCAGTTCCGTGTCGTTGAAGTCGGGCAGGATGCGGAGGCGGTCGGCGATTTCCTCCATCCTTCCGGTCGCGCATTCGGTGGTGCGCCTGTTGCCCGGCTGCCGGCACTGGCGCTGCCACGCGGCGCGGACGGTGTCGGGGGCGACGGCCGCGACCCGGTGATGGGCGGCAGCCAGGAACGGGTCGACCGAGGAATCGAGGAGGTGGCGGACATCGTCGGGCGTCCATCCCCGGCAGGCGGCGAGAACGAGCCGGTCGACGATGGTCCACTGGAGTTCCTCCCGGCGGACGTGCTCGGGGTCAGCGAGGCTCTCGGCCATGGCGGCGTCGTAGGAGGCGAAGGCGTCGGTGAAAGCGGGGAGGATGGAGGGGGTCATGGTCTGGCTCCGTTCGTGGGAAAAGGTGTTCGATGTGTTCGTTCGGGATCAGTGGATCACGGGGGCCCGACATAGGCACCCCCGCCCGGCGGCGCGAGCCCTGGCGAACTGCGGGGAGGGGCCGGGCTCACCACCCCCGCCCGCACCCGTTTACGGTGCCGGGACACCTGGTTTGGACCGGCCGTGTCGGGTGCGCAATTAGAGTTGGGGGCATGAATCGCCAACAGGAATTCGTGCTGCGTGCCGTCGAGGAACGGGAGATCCGTTTCATCCGGCTGTGGTTCACCGACATCCTCGGATATCTGAAATCCGTCATGATGAGCCCGTCCGAGCTGGAGGGCGCGTTCGAGGAGGGGGTCGGGTTCGACGGCTCCTCGATCGAGGGGCTGTCGCGGATCTCGGAATCCGACACGATCGCCCTGCCCGACCCCTCGACCTTCCAGATCCTGCCCTTCGACACGGATCACCCGGAGCTGCAGACCGCGCGGATGTTCTGCGACATCACCATGCCCGACGGGCAACCCTCCTGGTCTGATCCTCGGCAGATCCTGCGCCGGCAGGTGAAGCTCGCCGCCGACGAGGGATTCACGTGCATGATCTCGCCGGAGATCGAGTTCTACCTCTTCCAGCCGGGCGCGGATCCGGGCAGCATCGAACCCACCGACAACGGCGGCTACTTCGACCAGGCGTCGCACAACATTGCGCCCCGCTTCCGTCGCGAAGCGATGACCGCGCTGGACGCGATGGGCATCGTCACCGAGTTCTCCCACCACGAGACCGCCCCCGGCCAGCAGGAGATCGACCTGCGGCACGCGGACGCGCTGACCATGGCGGACAACATCATGACCTTCCGCTACCTAATCAAACAGGTGGCCGCGGCCAACGGCGTGCGCGCCACGTTCATGCCCAAGCCCTTCACCGAACACGCCGGTTCGGCGATGCACTCGCACATCTCGCTGTTCGAGGGGGACACCAACGCCTTCCACGACCCGGACGACGAGATCTCGCTATCGAAGACGGCGAAGCACTTCATCGCCGGCATCCTGCACCGGGCGCCGGAGATCTCAGCGGTGACCAACCAGTGGCCGAACTCCTACAAGCGCATCGTGTTCGGCAACGAGGCACCGACGGCCGCCACCTGGGGCGTGTCCAACCGTTCGGCGCTTGTGCGGGTCCCCACCTACCGGTTGACCAAGGCGGATTCGCGGCGGGTGGAGGTCCGGTCGCCGGACTCGGCAACCAACCCCTACCTAGCGTTCTCCGTCCTTCTCGCCGCCGGGTTGGAGGGCATCCGCGAGGAGCACGAGCTCCGGGACCCGGCGGAGGACGACATCTCGCGCCTCACCCGCCGCGAGCGGATGGCGATGGGCTACAAGGACCTCCCGGCGTCGCTGGACCAGTCGCTGCGGATCCTGGAGAAATCTGATTTCGTCGCCGATATTCTGGGCGAGCACGTCTACGAGTACTTTCTGCGCTCCAAATGGAATGAGTGGCACAACTACCAGGAGCAGATCACGCCCTGGGAGCTGCGTTCCAACCTGGACTACTGACCCACGAGGAGCCCACCCGCATGACCACCCCGCGCGCCCGCACGACCGTCCCGTCCCCGGCCGTACTCAGCCTCACCGGCCACCGCGCCGCCGATGACCTCGCCTGGCTGGGATGGGACAACCCTGAGTCCTCCGACCTGTTGTGGGCGCTCAGCGGGGCAGGCGACGCGGACCTGGCGCTGAACACGCTCGTCCGGGTGATGACGGCGCTGGGCGAGGACCGCGCCGAATTCGACCGCGCGCTGCGCGGCGACGCGGCCCTGCGGGTGAGGTTGTTCGCGCTGCTGGGCGGCTCCACCGCGCTGGGTGACCACCTGGCCGCCAATCCGCACCTGTGGCGGGAACTTGCCCGCGGACTGCCCACGCCCGAGGAGCTCATGCAGGAGTTGCTCGGCTGCGTGGGTGCGGCGCCTGCGGAGTTCCAGGTCGAGGACGAGCAGGAGGAGGTGGGCGACACAGCCACCCCGGACCTGCGGACGCCGGGAACCTACCGCGCGCGCCTCACCGGCGCGGAGGCTGCAACCACGCTCAAACTGACCTACCGCACCCTCATCATGCGCATCACCGCGCACGATCTCGCGGGCACGTTCGTCGCCCGGCGCGGGGAGGGCGTCGAGCAGCCCGAGCTGACGTTCACCACCGTCACCGGCCTGCTCACCGCGCTCGCCGACGCCGCGCTCACCGCCGCCCTCGCCGTCGCGGTGGCCGGGGTCTACGGGGAGGAGGGGGGCGTAGACACGCGGCTGGCGGTCATGGCGATGGGCAAGTGCGGCGCGGGCGAGCTGAACTACATCTCCGACGTCGACGTCATCTTTGTCGCCGAGCCGCCCACCCAGAAGGCGACCCGCCTGGCGGGGGAGTTCATGCGGACCGGTTCGAAGGCGTTCTTCGACGTCGACGCGAACCTCCGGCCGGAGGGCAAGTCCGGGGCCCTGGTGCGGACCCTGGACAGCCACGTCGCGTACTACCGCCGGTGGGCGGAGACGTGGGAGTTCCAGGCACTTCTCAAGGCCCGGCCGATGACCGGCGCGATGGAGCTCGGGCGCGCCTACCTGGAGGCGTTGGCGCCGATGGTGTGGACCGCTTCACAGCGAGACTCCTTCGTCGACGACGTGCAGGCGATGCGGCGTCGCGTCCTTGAGAACGTGCCGGAGGCGATGCGGGAGCGCGAGCTGAAACTCGGGGTCGGCGGTCTGCGGGACGTGGAGTTCGCGGTCCAGCTGCTCCAGCTCGTGCACGGCCGGTCGGATGATTCCCTGCGGGTCCTGTCGACGGTGGACGCCCTGTCCGCGCTGGTCGTCGGCGGTTATATCGGCCGCGAGGACGGTCACCAGCTCATCGAGGCCTACGAGTTTCTCCGCCTGCTGGAACACCGCCTGCAGTTGCACCGGCTGCGCCGCACCCACACGATGCCTGCGGACGACGACCACCGGAACCTGTCTTGGCTGGCCCGCACCGCCGGGTTCCAGGCCTCCGGAAAGAAGACCGCGGTGGAGGCGCTGCAGCGGGAGCTGCGGCACATCCGTCTGTTGATCTCGGATCTGCATTCGCGGCTGTTCTACCGCCCGCTGCTGCACACCGTGGTCAACCTCTCCGTCGGTGAGCTCACGCTGTCCCCGGAGGCGGCGAAGCTGCAGCTCGCCGCTCTGGGCTACCGCCACCCGGCCCGCGCCTTCGAGCACCTCACGGCGTTGGCCGCCGGCGGCACGCGCAAGGCGAAGCTGCAGGCGATGCTCCTGCCGACCCTGATGACCTGGCTGTCGGAGACAGCGGACCCGGACGCCGGGCTGCTCAACTACCGCAAACTCTCGGACGCGGCCTACGACCGGGTGTGGTTCCTGCGGATGCTGCGCGACGAGGGAGTGGTGGGGCAGCGGCTGATGCGGATCCTGGGGACATCGCCGTTCACGTCGGACCTGATCATCTCTGCGCCGGACTTCGTCAAGCAGCTCGGCGACGGCACCGCCGGGCCCAAGGTCATGGATCCCGCCCCCGACCAGGTGAATAAGGCGCTGGTGGCGTCGTCGAAACGTCACGCGGACCCCAACCGGGCCGTCGCCGTCGCACGGTCGCTCCGGCGGGTGGAACTCGCCCGGATCGCGTCGGCCGACCTCCTCGGCTTCATGCCCGTCGACCAGGTCTGCCTGGAGCTCTCCCTGGTGTGGGACGCGGTGTTGCAGGCCAGCCTTCTGGCCGAGGTGCGGTGGAGCCTGGAGCAGAACGGTCTGGAGGAGCCCCCGGCCCGGATCGCCATCGTGGGCATGGGCAGGCTCGGCGGCGCTGAACTGGGTTACGGCTCGGACGCCGACGTCATGTTCGTCTGCGAACCCGCCGAGGGGGTGGACGACACCGAGGCCGTGAAATGGGCCATCGGCATCTGCGACGGGATGCGCACGCGCCTGGCCAAACCCTCCGGCGACCCACCCCTCGATGTCGACCTGGGGCTTCGGCCCGAGGGAAGGTCCGGCGCGGTGGTGCGCACCCTCGACTCCTACGCGCGCTACTACCGCCAGTGGGGCGAGGTCTGGGAGATCCAGGCCCTCCTGCGGGCCACGGTCGTCGCCGGCGACGAGGAGCTGGGCACCCGATTCCTGCGGATGATCGACGAGTTCCGCTACCCGGAGAACGGGGCGTCGACAAGCGACATCCGCGAGATCCGGCGCATGAAGGCGCGCATCGACGACGAGCGGCTGCCGCACGGCGCCGACCGCAACACGCACACCAAACTCGGCAGAGGCGCGCTCACCGACATCGAATGGACCGTTCAGCTGCTGACCATGATGCACGCCCACGACCACGAGGAACTGCACAACACCTCCACCCTGGAGGTCCTCGACGTCCTCGCGGAGAAGAGGATCATCCCGCCGGAACAGGTGCGGATCCTGCGGGAGGCGTGGCTGTTCGCCACCAACGCCCGCAACTCGCTGGTGCTGGTCAAGGGGCGGCGTATGGATCAGCTGCCGGGTCCGGGCCCGGCGTTGGCGCAGGTGGCGGGCGCCGCCGGCTGGGATCCCGAGGACTACCAGGGCTACCTGGAGCAGTATCTCCGGCTGACCAGGAAAGCGCGGCAGGTCGTCGACGAGGTGTTCTGGGGGGAACAGTCGATGGAGCCCTGAGCCGGGGTCAGGCACGTCCCCTAAGGGTGGTGACAGGCCCCCTCGGCCACGCTTAGGCTGGGGCCAGACCATCCGCACCCACTCCAAGGAGGCCGACACCATGGCCGTTTCCCTGTCCATCGACCTGACCGACGCCACCTTCGCCGACCTCCGCGCGCTGGTCGATGCGGCCCGCACCGCCGGCGTCTCCGACAACGTCACCCTCGTGCTCGAGGACACCACTCTCATCGTCACCGCCGACGACACCGCCGAGCGCGTCGAGGTGGTGGATGCCCCCGCCGCGGAGCACGGGCCGCGGGATGACGCGCGCGCCAACCGCGGGCCCTTCAGCTCCGGGAACTGGGGCAGCCAGGCGGGGCCGATCGGGGACGCCGCGATCCGCAGCGTCATCGACATCCTCACCGGCCGCCAGGAGCCGCCGCGTCGCAACGAGTGAATCGGATTCCCAGGGCGTTGCCATGGCCATGAAAGCTCCGCCCCTTAGTCTCGGCGTTCATGAACACCATGAAGATCCGTCATGCCGTCGCCGCCGCCCTCCTGGCCACGCTGCCGCTGGCTGGCGGGGTGGCCGTGGCCCAGTCCCTGGACCGGTCCATCGACGAGGTCCGGGGCCTGGCGCCCGCCGAGGTCGAACCCCCGGGGATGGCGCTCGGGGCTCAACTGGCAGGTGGCAACGGGATTAACATGTAGTCATGTTCATCACCTCGGTGCGGCTGGAGGCCATCCAGGACGACACCTACATCCGCCGGCTCCCGGTGGTCCGCCACCTGGCGGCCTTCGGCGCGCTGCGGTTGACCGCGCCCGTCACCCTCTTCGTGGGCGACAACGGCGCGGGCAAGTCGACCCTCGTCGAGGCCGTCGCCGTCGCTGCGGGCTTCGACTCCGCCGGCGGGCCTCTGCGGGACCAGGAATTCCGGGGGCAGGTCAGCAGCATAGAGTCGTCGCTGGCGAAATGGCTCAGCCTCCGCGGCCGGTCGATCCCGATGCGGGGTTATTTTCTGCGGGCAGAGACCCACTACGACACCGTCACCATCCTGGACACCCTCCAGGATGCGGAGTCGCCCCGCCGCGAGATGTCCCACGGAGAGTCCGTGATGTCCGTCCTGGCGGAGCAGATGGAGGGTGCGGGGCTGTACATTTTCGACGAGCCCGAATCCGGCCTGTCCATCGTGCGTCAGATGGCGCTGGTCGCGGAGATCGACCAGGCGGTGAAACGGGGCGGGCAGTTCATCATCGCCACGCATTCGCCGATCATGATGGCCATCCCCGACGCCTCGATCATCGAGATCACCGAGCAGGGCATCTCGGAGACCGTCTTCGAGGAGGCCGAGGCCGTCCTGGCCATGCGGGAGTTCCTCGAGGATCCGCAGGGGACGATCCGCTACATCCTGGGGTGAGCGGCTAATCCTCGGAGCTGTCCACCACGCGGACGCCGCCGCGGCCGGATCGGGAGCGGGCGGCGCGGCGCCGGGAGACGACGATGCGGAAGGTGATCAGGCCGGTCATGCCGATACCCCACGTCACGATGACGGCCCACCACGCGTAGCGGAAGTCCACCCAGGTGTAGGCCTGCCCGTTGGAGGAGTGGTCGAGGAGGAGTCCGACGGCCTGCGCCGCGAACATTCCGGCGAGGAATCCGCCCATGTTCGCCATGCCCGTGGCGGTGGCGACGATGCGGCGGTCCAGGTCCTCGCGGATGTCGTCGAAGCCGAAGTTCGAGGACGGGGTGAAAAAGGCCATGACGATGTTGACGATGATGAGCGCCGTGATGCCGCGGGGCTCGGCGGGCAGGAAGAAGATGATCCACGCCAGGCCGATGAAACCGGAGAAGGTGATCGACGCCAGGACACGATTGCGCCCCAGGCGGGCGGAGACGGGGCCCAGGATCGGGCCGGCGGCGATGGAGGCGAGGACGTTGACGGTCAGCACCATGCCGATGGCGGAGGTGGGCAGCCCCATCCCCAGGGTGATCAGCGGCGCGCTCCACAGCAGGGTGAACACGATCTGCAGCAGCATCGCCGAGTAGTGGTTGAAGAAGCCCTGCCAGCACAGCGGTTCCCTCAGCACCATGAGGAGCAGCCGCCCCAGCGGGATCCGTTCAGCCGGGTCCTTCTTCTCCGGGACGTGGTCGGGGTCCTTGGCCGCCTTGGCCGCGGCCCAGGTCTCGGGGGAGTCGGCGACCGCGACGCCGGCGGCGATGGCGACGAGCACGCCCACGGCGCCGAGGCTGAGGAAGGCGGTGCTCCAGCCGGGGCCGTGCAGCAGCGCCAGGAAAGGCACTGCGGAGAGGAACTGGCCGACCTGGCCCAGCGCCGCGGTCATCTGGGTGAACAGCGGAGTCTTCTTCAGCGGGAACCAGTAGGGGAGGATCCGCATCACCGAGAGGAAGGCCGTGGCGTCACCGGCGCCGATGAGCACGCGCGCGCCGATGGCCACCCAGTAGGAGGTGGTGAAGCCGAGGAGAACCTGCCCGGCCGCCATGATCAGCGCGCCGAAGAACAGCAGTTTCCTGGGCCCGAAGCGGTCGATGAGCATGCCCATGGGAATCTGGGCCGACGCGTACACGCCGAGTTGGACCGCAGTGAACACGGCGATGCGGGAGGCGTCGACGTCGAATCTGTCGATCGCGTCGACCGAGGCGACGCCGAAGGAGGTGCGCCCGGTGATGGCGACCACGTAGACCAGCACTGCGGTTACCCAGACGATGAGCGCCTTGCGGGTCACCTGTTCACGGGGGTGGGGGATGAGCAACGGTGTGGTCATAGAGAGCACCTTAGACCGTGCGGCGGGCACCTGCGCCGCTTCCCGGCGCAATTCGCCTGCCCGGGCGGGGACAATGGGCGCTCGTCCGATCCGGCAACGTATGGTTGACTCCGTGGATTATATTTCGACGCGCGACTCCTCCCGTACGCCCGCCAAGTTCACCGACATCCTGCTCGGTGGCCTGGCTCCAGACGGCGGCCTCTATCTGCCCGCCGAGTACCCGCAGATCAGCGATGACCAGCTGACCCGGTGGCGGACGCTGCTGGCCGACAAGGGCTACGCGGCCCTGGCGGCCGAGGTGCTCAAGCTGTTCATCGACGACATCCCGGCAGAGGATCTGGAGGCGATCGCCGCGCGGGCCTACACCACCCCGAAGTTCGCCCATGAGGACATCGTCCCCGTGACCGAGCTGGAGAACGGCGTGTGGATCGGGCATCTCTCCGAGGGGCCGACCGCCGCGTTCAAGGACATGGCGATGCAGCTGCTCGGTGAACTCTTCGAGTACGAGCTGGCCCGCCGCGGCGAGACGCTCAACATCCTCGGCGCGACCTCGGGTGACACCGGCTCCTCGGCCGAGTACGCCATGCGCGGGCGCAAGGGCATCCGCGTGTTCATGCTCACCCCGGCGGGCCGCATGACACCCTTCCAGCAGGCCCAGATGTTCGGCCTGGATGACCCGAACATCTTCAACATCGCCCTCGACGGCGTCTTCGACGATTGCCAGGACGTGGTCAAGGCCGTCTCCGCGGACGCCGACTTCAAGCGCGACAACCGCATCGGCGCGGTCAACTCCATCAACTGGGCCCGCCTGATGGCGCAGGTCGTCTACTACATCTCCTCCTGGCTGCGGATCACCGAATCCAACGGCCAGAAGGTCTCCTTCTCCGTCCCCACGGGCAACTTCGGCGACGTCTGCGCCGGCCACATCGCCCGCCAGATGGGTCTGCCCATCGACCGCCTCATCGTGGCGACCAACGAAAACGACGTCCTCGACGAGTTCTTCCGCACCGGTGACTACCGCCCGCGCCCGGCCGACGAGACCCTGGCAACCTCCTCTCCGTCGATGGACATCTCCCGCGCCTCGAACTTCGAGCGTTTCGTCTTCGACCTGGTGGGGCGCGACGCCGGCCGGATCGCCGACTACTTCGGCGTGCAGGTCCGCAACGGCGGATTCTCGCTCGCCGACGACCAGGCCTTCCCCGCCGCCACCGACCCCGCCGGTTTCGGCTTCGCCTCGGGCCGTTCCACCCACGCCGACCGCGTGGCCACGATCCGCGACACCTTCGAGCGGCTCGGCGTCATGCTCGACCCGCACACCGCCGACGGCGTGAAGGTCGCCCGCGACTGGCGCGACCGGATCGACACCCCGATCGTCTGCCTGGAGACCGCGCTGCCGGTGAAGTTCGCCGGGACCATCGAGGAAGCCACCGGGCGGCAGCCGGAGACCCCGGAGCGTTTCGCTGACGTCCTCGACGCCGAGCGCCACGTCACCGACCTGCCGAACGACGCGGAGACCGTCAAGAAGTTCATCGTCGACTCCATCCGCACGACGGAGGTGTAGCACCCGCCATGGGCCAGGAATTCAAGATGAGCCAGGAGTACTTCGAGGATTTCGATCCCGAGAAGTTCGCCGCCGAGATCAAGGCACGGGCCGCGGAACAGGCGGCCGAGGAGGACAAGCCGGGCGAGGAAGACGGCGTCGACAAGCAGTGAACACCCGCCTCTGGGCGGGCCTGGCCGCGGTGACCGCCGTGGGCGTGGGCTCGCTCATCTCCTGGTCCGTGGAGGAACAGGAGCGCAACCCCACCCCCGCAGCGGAGGTGGCCGCCGCCGCGCCCCGGCAGACGCCGACGCAGCTGCGCGCCCCGGCAGCCAGCCCGTGGGCGCCTGGCACGGGGGTGACCATCACGAAAACCGTGCCCGTTCCCGGGGAGACCATCCAGGTCGGACAGTGCACCGTGGCCTACAGCTTCACCGCCGACGACCGCGGTTACGCGGTGACGGCCTCCCACTGCGGGATGCCCGGCGACCACGTCTGGGCGACCGTCGACGGCGTCAACGCCGACTTCAGCGCCCCGGTGGGGACGTTCATCTACTCCGACCTCTACGACGCCGCGTCCAGCCGCCTGGACGTCGGCGTCATCGAGATCACCAACCCCCGGTACGTGATGGCCTCGCCCGACCCGCTGGCGGATACCGTCGTCGCGGAGAGCGTCGGGGAGCTGCCGGAGGTCATCTGCAAGTTCGGGGTGACCACGGGCGAGACCTGCGGCGAGCCGATCAACTCGACCGGCGTGGAGATCCTCGCCGACCACGACGGGGTGGAGCTGCGCGCCGTGGCCGCCACCGCCCGGGTGTGCGCGCGGGCGGGCGATTCCGGCGGCCCGGTGTACGCCGATTTCGACGGCCGCCGCGTCATCGTCGGGCTCGTCTCCGGCACCCGTGACGCGGGCGGCGAGCTGGCCTGCACCGAACCGGGGGCCGGGCCGATGACGATGTCCTACACCTCCATGCCCGCGATCCAGACCGTGCTCGACCGGGTCGTTCCGGGGGCCCGGTTCGAACCCCGTGTCGGGGTCACCGGTTAAGGTCTGGACCTGTTCGATTTTTCCACCCTCTGAACTGGGAGATCCCATGCCCTCTGTGCCGCACGCCGTCGCCGTCCTCGACCTGGAGACCACCGGGTTGGGGCCGTCCGACCGGATCCTCGAGATCGGCGTGGTCCTCCTCGACCGCGAGCTCCGGCAGGAGGCTACCTGGCAGACGCTGGTGCAGCCCGAGCGGGACATCGACAACTCCCACATCCACGGCGTCACCGCCACCGATCTGGTGCACGCGCCGACGTTCGCGGGTGTGGCCGCGGAGCTTGCGGAGCTTCTCGACGGCCGCGTGATCGTCGCCCACAACGCTCCCTTCGACATCCGCTTCCTCGCCGCCGAGTACGCCCGCCTGGGGGTGGAACTGCCCGCGGGCACGGGGTGGTTCCAGTGCACGCGGGTCCTGTCCCGGAGGCTGCTGCCCGGCGCCCCGCAGCGGCTGGCCGACTGCCTGGACACGGCCGGGCTGGGCAACGACCGCCCGCACGCCGCCCTCGCCGACGCGGCCGCCGCCGCGGACCTCTACCGGGCATTGTCGACCCGCCACGGCGCCACCCAGGGCGCGGCGGGGCCGCTGCGGTGGCTGTCTCCGGTCGACCTTCCCCGTCAGGCGCTCTGCGGCCGGGAAGAGACGGAGTCCGACCACTGGCTCGAGCGACTGTCCGCCAACGTGCCCGCCACCGGTGTCGCCGAGGTCGACGGCTACCGTCGGCTCCTGCGCGGCGCGCTGCTCGACGCCTCCCTGTCCCGCTCCGAGATCGGGCAGCTCGTGGCCGCCGCGGAGCAGGCCGGGCTCAGCCGGGAGGAGGCCGCCGACATCCACCTGGACTACCTGCGGCAGCTCGCGGTGGAGGCCTGGACCGACGGTGTGGTCACCGTCGCGGAGCGCACCCAGCTGCACGACATCGCCGTCCAGTTGGGCGTCGACCCCGAATCGGTCGACGCGCTGCTGGCCGAGCCCGTCCACGGCGAGGCGGAGGACGCCGGCCTGCGCCCCGGCGGCCGCGTGGCCTTCACCGGTGCCCTGGCCCTCGGACGCGACACCTGGGAGCTGCGGGCACGCGCCGCCGGGCTGGAGGCCGGCGCCGTCACCCGTTCGACCACCCTGCTGGTGGCGGCCAACCCCGACTCGATGAGCGGGAAGGCCCGCAAGGCCCGTGATCACGGCATCCCCATCGTCGACGAGACGACCTTCGCCCGCATGCTGCGCGACCTGATTCCCCTCGACGGGACACCGGGAGCCCCGGAAGCCCCGGGCACCCCTGACACGCCGCAACCCGCCCCGGCGCGCTACACCGGCGTCTTCCCGTGGCTGGAGAACCTCGGGGCGGAACCGTCCGGCCCGGACGACATCGCCCGCGCCTGGCTGCAGCGCCACCGGCACGTCCCCCTGCGCGAGCTCTCCCCGCTGCTCGACCCGGCGGAGGTGCCGGACTCGCTGCCGCGCACAGGCGCGGTGGTCGCGCGCTGGCTCAACCTCTACCCGCGGCCGCTCGACGCCTCGGTCACCCAGCTCGCGGACGTCCCCGGTTTCGGGCGCCTGCGCGTCCACCGGACACTCGTCGCGGTGGTGCACTCCGCGCTCGACGCCCCGGACGTCCAGGACTACCTGTCGGTGGAGTCCGAGGACATCTACCTCGACGGCCAGCCGGGCCCGGCCCCGCAGACCGGCGTGGCAACCGTCGTCGAGTGGCTGGCCCTGCTCGGGCACCTGCCGGTCATCCCGCAGGATTCCGCCCCGCCGGCCGTCGCTCACGCACTGGACGCCCTGGCCGGGGACACCTACTGGTCCGACCCTGCCACCGCGGCAATCCACCGCGCCCGCGCCGAGGTGGCGGAACGCATCGGGTACGACGCCCGCGACCTCGACATCTTCACCGGCCGGATCCTGGGGAAGCGGACCCTCGAGGAGATCGGCTCCCGCCACCAGGTCACCCGGGAACGTATCCGCCAGTTGGAGACCGGGCTCAAGCGCCGCCTGGTGGAACCCGCCGACTCGATCCACCTCGTGCTCGACGCGCTGGGCCGGCGTTTCGGTGTGCTCGCCCCGCTGGCCGACCTGCGCAGTGAGCTGCCCGCGCTCATGGACGAGGGCCCCGTCCCGGGCAACCCCGTGCTGGACACCCTGGCGTGGCTGGCCGACGAGTGGGAGATCTCCGGCGACTGGTTCCAGCGCGCCGGATTCGCCGACGACCTCGACGCCGCGCTGGCCGATTTCGCCGACGACTTCGGCGTGGTGTCCCTGCCGGCGCTGGCGGACAACCTGGGCGTCGACACGCAGGTGCTCAAGGACCGCCTGGCGGAGGACAAGACCCTGTACGGCGACCACATCCTCACCCGCGACCGCTCCACGCAGGACCGCGCCGCCGCCCTGCTGGCCATCGAGGGCGAGCCGCTGAGCAGCCTGGACATCGCGCGGCGGCTCGGCGAGATCAACCCGCGGACGCTGACCAACGCGATGTCCGCCGACGGGCGGATCACCCGCACCGGACGCGACCGCTGGGCGTTGAGCGGCTGGGGGCTGGAGGAGTACTCCAACCTGGCCGACTGGATCGGCAGGCGCGTCGAGGCCGGCCCGGTCCCTCTCGACCGCCTGCTGGACGAGGCCGTGGGCACCCTCGGAGTGGCGGAGTCTTCCGTGCGAGCCTACGCCTCCTCTGCCGAGTTCCAGACCGTCGAGGGCCAGGTCAGCCGGGCGGAGGAGATCCAGGAGGTCGAGGCAGACCCCCAGGAGACCCCCGGCCTCTACCGCATCGGCGGGGACCTGGTGTGGCTCACCACCGTCACCTCCGACCACCTCCGCGGCTCCGGCTCCGGCGTCCCCCGGGGAGTGGCCGTGGCGCTGGAGGTGCCCATGCTGGACAAGCGCACGCTGCCCAGCCCGCTCGGCGAGCAGACCGTGGCCATGTCGCGCACCGGCGCGACCGTCAGCACCATCCGTCGCTTCCTCGAAGCCGCCGGCATCGGCCAGGGCGAACGCATCTGGCTCACCTTCACCGGCGGGGGAGGGTTCGACGTCCAGCACGCCACCCCGCGCCGGGAGGGGCTGGGCGGTATCGCGGAGGTCCTCAACGCCACCGGGCTGGACACCTGGGTCAACCCGGCCGACCCCGGGGCGCTGGGCCGCACCAGCCAGGCCGTCGGGCTCGATCCCGCCGCTCCCCGGCGCCGGCTGGTGTCGCGCTTCCGGTACCGCCGCCAGGACGCTATCGCCGATCTCATTGCTGAGCTGTAGAAACGAAAGGAACCTTCCAGTGCCCACTCCCGATTTCATCCTCCGCCTACGCGAGAAGGTGGGAAACCAGGAACTTTGGCTGCCCGCCGTCACCGCCGTGGTCGTCCGCGACGTCCCGCCGGGCGCCCCGATCTGGGCTGTCCCGGAGGTGCTGCTGGTCAAGCGCGCCGACAACGGCGAGTGGACCCCCGTGTGCGGCATCAGCGACCCCGGCGAGGAGCCGCACGTCACCGCCGTGCGGGAGGTCAAGGAGGAGACGCTTCTCGACGCCCGCGTCGAGGCCCTCCTCGGCGTCGGCGCCACCGGGCCCGTCACCTACGGTAACGGCGACGTCACCCGCTACATGGACACCGCCATGCGCCTGAGCGTCGTCGGCGACGACACCCCGGCGGTCGGCGACGAGGAGTCCATGGACGTCGGCTGGTTCGAGATCTCGAAGCTGCCGCCGATCGGCCCGCGTTTCCGCATGGTCATCTCCGACGCGGTGGCCCAGATGAAGCACCCGGCCGGTTTCCGCCCGCGGATGGGCTACACCAAGCGGGGGCAGATGTAGCAGAACCGCAGGAACCTGGGAGGCCGGCCGACAGCCTTGCGAGTGACCTGGCGCACAGTCGGCGGCGTACCTATGCTGGGCGGCGTACGACGCGGCACCCCACCGCGGACTCTCTCACACAGGAGGTAATCGCCATGGCCGATGAGATCACGAAGGAAGACGTCGTGGCCAAGCTCCGCGACGCGAGCTGGGTCATGATGACCACCACGGACACGGACGGAAAGTTGCTGTCCCACCCCATGGTTCCCCAGCAGGTCACCGACGACGCGGACGTGTGGTTCTTCATCTCGCTGCGGGGCGGGCAGGCGCAGGCGCTGAAGGCTAACCCGCAGGTCAACCTTGCGGTGTCCGAGGCCGGCACCTGGCTGTCGGTGGCGGCCGAGGTCGATTTCGTCGAGGACCGGGCGAAGGTCGACGAGCTGTGGAACAAGGACGTCGAGGGCTGGTTCGAGGGCAAGGACGATCCCGCCCTGGGGCTGATCCGGGCAGACTCCGAGTCCGCCCAGTATTGGGGCCTGCCGGGCGGGAAGATGTCCGCCCTGGCGCGCATCGTGAAGTCGCGGGTCACCGGCGAACGCGCCGGCGGCGGCTCAGAGACGATGGAGCTCTAGCCCCGAAAAACGGAGCCTAGATCTTCTTGACGATGCTCGACTTCAGCTTCATCTGGCCGAAGCCCTCCACGCGGGCGTCGATGTCGTGGCCGTCGGTGGCGTCGACCAGCCGGATGTTGCGCACGGTGGTGCCGGCCTTGATCGGCTGGCTGGCACCCTTGACCTTGAGGGTCTTCACGACGGTGACGGAATCGCCGTCGGCCAGCACGTTGCCCACCGAATCCTTGATCACCGGCCCCTCGGCCTCGGCGGGGGCCGCGACGGCGGCGGGGTCCCATTCATGGCCGCACTCGGGGCAGACCAGGAGGGGATCCATCTCGTAGGTGTATTCGCTGCCGCACTCGGGGCAGGGTGGGAGGTTCGTTTCGCTCATGCCGCTTATTATGTCAGTCAGGCCGGTCATAGCGGTAGGCATCCGCGTTACCGCGGAGGCAGTCACGGAGTTCCTCGGGTGACCCGACGCGGCAGAACACCTCCAGCTCGGGCGGTCGGGAGGGGTCGAGGTAATCCTCCGGATCCAGCGCACCGCCGCAAACGACCGCGTGCGGCGGCCCCGGCTCCACGCCGATGAGCAGGCGGGCGGCGACGGCGGCGTCGAAAAGCAGGCCGCACTGCGCCGGGTTGGCGCTGATGCCGTGGACCTGGAGGTAGGGGGTGTGCGCGCCGGGGCCGAGCCACGCGGATTCAACCGGGGTGACCTCGCCGCCGAAGACGGGCAGCCGGCCGTCCCGGGTCCGCAGGAGGGCGTCGCCGCCGCCGGCCGCGAGCCCGTGGCGTTCCAGCAGATGACGCAGCTTCTCGACGCCCGCCGGGTCCGGCCCCTCGGGGGTCGCGAGGACGAGCCAGAAAAGTTGAGCCGGAGTCTCCACGGGGGCCAGGGTACCGGGCTCGGACGGCGCTCTGAACCGCAGCAGCTCTTCACGTGCGCGTCACGGCGCGTTCACCCGCAGTTCCTAGACTGCGGGTGAACCCGGCCGAACCGACCCTGAGGACGGTACCCATGACACCCACGGACCACCCACCCGCCCAGGACGCCGCCGGGCGGAATCGCCCCGTCACCGGCTACGTGGTCGAGGCGTACCCGCGGTTCTCCGAGACCTTCATCGTCTCGGAGATCCTGGCCCGGGAGGCGGCGGGGGAGAAGGTGGTGATCTTTTCGCTGCGGCCCTGCACGGATCCGCGTTTCCACCCCGAGCTGGCGCGTGTCCGGGCCGCGGCCGTCCATATCCCGCACCCGCACTCCGCGGCTGCACTCTGGGACATGCTCGACCCCTCGGCGGGGCCCCACCTGGGTGAACTCCTGCGGCACCGGCCGGACGACGCCGCGCAGGCGGTCCAGGTGGCGGCGGAGGCGCAGGAAAACGGGGTCACGCACCTGCATGCGCACTTCGCCAACTTGCCCACCACCGTCGCCCGCCTGGCCGCGCGGATCGCGGGACTGCCCTACTCCTTCACCGCCCACGCCACCGACATCTTCCACGAGTCCGTGGCGGAGGAGGATCTCCGGGCCAAGTTCGCCGACGCCCACCACGCGGTCACCATCAGCCGCCACAACCTCGACCATCTGCGCGCCCGCTTTCCGGAATCAGCCGCCCGCATGCGCCTGGTGTACAACGGCCTGGAACTCGGGAGGTTCCCCTTCCGCCCGGAACGGGGCAGGGACCTCAGCCTGCTCGCCGTCGGTCGGCTCGTGGAGAAGAAGGGCTTTCCGCTGTTCATCGAGGCAGTCCGGCGTCTGCGGGAACGCGGCCTGCCGGTCACCGCGGAGATCGCCGGCGACGGTCCGCTGCGCGCGGCGCTGCAGGGGCAGATCGTCCGGGCGGGCCTCGGCGGCGCGGTCACCCTGCTCGGGCCGCTCACCCAGGACGAGGTCAGCGGGCTGCTGGGCACACGCCGGCTCTTCGTCGCCCCCTTCATCGTCGGCAGGGACGGCAACGCCGACGGGCTGCCCACGGTGCTCCTGGAGGCCATGGCCCGGGGCATCCCGTGCGTCGCGGCCGACGTCACCGCAGTGGGGGAGGTGGTCATCCCCGGGAGGACGGGCTGGCTGGTGCCCACGGGCGACGTCGACGCGCTCACCGACGCCGTCGAGGAGGCGCTGCGCACCGATGCCTCGCCGCTGGTCCGCAACGCCCGCCGCCTGGTGGAGGACGTTTTCGACTCCCGCGGACAGGCGCGGACCCTCCGGGAACTGCAGGCCGCGGCGGAGCCGGGATGATAACGGGGATAATAAGGCCATGACCTTCTCAGCCGCCCTGGCAGGGCACGCGAACGAACCCCACGGCGCAGGCCACGGATCGAAGCTCAACTGGCTGCGCGCGGGCGTCCTCGGCGCGAACGACGGCATCGTGTCCGTCGCGGCGCTTCTGCTCGGCGTCATCGCCGCGGGCGCGGGGGAGGGGGCGGTCCTCGCGGCGGGTGTGGCATCCCTGATCGCGGGTGCCGTCTCCATGGCGCTGGGCGAGTACGTCTCGGTCTCGGCCCAGCGCGATTCGGAGCGGATGCTCGTCGCGAAGGAGCGCACCGAGCTGGCGGAGGACCCGGCGGCGGAGCTCGCCGAACTCGCGGGCATTCTCGCCGGTTACGGCATCAGCGACGCGACCGCCGCGCAGGCGGCCACAGAGATCCACCAGAAGGACGCCCTGCCCGCCCACCTGCAGCTCGAGCTGGGGATCGAGGCGGAGGAGCTGACCAGCCCGGTCGCGGCCGCGGTCTCCTCGGCTGTCGCCTTCACCCTCGGCGCGGCGCTGCCGCTGATCGCGGTGCTCCTCGTGCCGGCGGAATGGGCCCCGGTGACCGTCACCGTGGTGACCCTCATCGCCCTGCTGCTCACAGGGTTCATCTCCGCGGCGCTGGCCGGAACCTCCCGGCTCCGGGCCAGTCTGCGCCTGGTGGTCGGCGGCGCCGCGGGCCTGGCCCTGACCTACTTCGCGGGCGCGCTGTTCGGCGCCGCGGGGTAGGGCAGGGTCAGCAGTTGAAGTAGAGCTCGAACTCCTTCGGGGTGGGGCCCTGGCGAAGCGGGTTGATCTCGTTGTCGTACTTCAGCGCGATGTAGGACTCGATGAGGTCCTCGGTGAACACGTCGCCCTCGGTGAGGAAGTCGTGGTCGTTCTCCAGCGCATAGAGGGCGTTCTCCAGGGAATGCGGGACGCGGGGGACCTTCGCGGCCTCCTCGGGCTCCAGCTCGTAGAGGTCCTTGTCCACCGGTTCGCCCGGCTCGATGCGGTTCTTGATGCCGTCGAGGCCCGCGAGCAGCTGCGCGGCGAAACCCAGGTACGGGTTGCCGGAGGGGTCCGGTGCGCGGAACTCGATGCGCTTGGCCTTCGGCGAGGGTCCGGTGACCGGGATGCGGATGGCGGCCGAGCGGTTGCGCTGGGAATACACCAGGTTCACCGGGGCCTCGAAACCGGAGTAGAGGCGGCGGTAGGAGTTCACGGTCGGGTTGGTGAAGGCGAGCACCGCCGGGGCGTGCGCGAGCAGGCCGCCGATGTAGTGGCGGGCCATGTCCGACAGTCCGGCGTAGCCCTCCTCGTCGTAGAACAGCGGCTTGCCGTCCTTCCACAGGGACTGGTGGGCGTGCATGCCGCAACCGCCGTCGTCGAGAAGCGGTTTCGGCATGAAGGTCGCCACCTTGCCGTGCTCGTCGGCGGTGTTCTTCACGATGTACTTGAACTTCTGCAGGTCGTCCGCCGCGTGCAGGAGGGTGTTGAACTTGTAGTTGACCTCCTGGATGCCGCCGGTGGAGACCTCGTGGTGGAAACGCTCGATCTCGAAGCCGACCTGGGAGAGGTTGTGGGCGATCTCGTCGCGCACCGGGATGGTCTTGTCGTAGGGGGCGGTGGGGAAGTATCCGTCGTTGACGCGGATCTTGTTGCCCAGGTTGGGGGATCCGTCGATCATCGTCTTGGCGTCCGAGTTCCACCAGCCCTCGTCGGAGTCGACCTCGTGGAAGGCACGGTTGACGTCGGTGGAGTAGCGCACGGAGTCGAAGACGAAGAACTCGGCCTCCGCGCCGATGAAGCACTCGTCGGCGATGCCGCTGGCCCGCATGTACTCCTCGGCCTTGCGGGCGATGTTGCGCGGGTCGCGGGAGAAGGGCTCCCGGGTGAACGGGTCGTGGACGAAGAACTGCATGTTCACCGTCTTCCGGCGCCGGAAAGGGTCGAGGTAGGCGGTCGAGACGTCCGGCATGAGTGTCATATCCGACTCGTCGACGGAGGTGAAACCCGCGATCGACGAACCGTCGAAGGCGAAGCCCTCCGCCGCCGATTCCTCGGTGAGGGCGGAGGCGGGGACAGTCAGTGCGTGCTCAATGCCAGGGACGTCCGTGAACCGGATGTCCAGGTATTCCACCTCCTCATCGCGCAGGTACGTGATCAGGTCAGTGGTGGTTGTGAAAGACACGACGGGTGTCAGGGCTCCTGGGTAGGGGATGTTAGGTCAGTGCGGGGGTGTGCCAGAGGTTGAGGCTGGTGCCGATGCCCTGTTCGAGGGCGTTGTGGTACACGTCGTAGGCCCAGGCGACGTCCTCGACGGGCATGCCGCCGATGGAGTAGATGAAGATCTGCTCGTCGTCGACCCGGCCCAGGGCGCGCCCGGCGGCGATGTCGCCGATGTTGACCAGGTGGTCTTTGGCCAGGGTTCCTTCGGCGGTCATGTCCCACCAGCGGTTGCCGGGGATGCCCAGCAGCTGCTCGTAGGTGATGTCGGGGCCGTTCTCGTTGAACCACTCGCCGTACAGGCCCGTGTAGTCGACGACGAGGTTGGCGTCGTCGGAGGCGATGAAGTCGTCGTCGAAACGCGCGGCGGCGGGGCACAGGATGAGCGCGCCCGGCTTGATCCACTCCCGCTTGAAGTACGGGAAGCCGGAAGGCCCGTCCGGGGAGGTGGAGGTGCCGGCGATGAGGATGTCGGAGCCCTCGATCGCGGCCTTCTCGGAATCGACGACCTCGACCTCGATCTCCGGGTACTTCGCCCGCAGCTCCTCGGCCACGCGTCGGGTGGAACCTTCGGAACGGCCCTTGATCTTCACGCGCCGGATGCCCGGCCGCTGGGAGAGGGCGGAGGCGAAGATGGTGCGGCTCATCACGCCGGGGCCGATGATGCCCACGGTCTCGGCGTTTTCCACGGCGAGGTGCTTGACGCCCACGCCCGGCACGGCGCCGGTGCGGTACGCCGACAGCAGGTTCGCCGACATGATGGCCTTCGGGGCTCCGGTGACGGCGTCGTTGAGCACGAACACGTGGATGGAACGCGGCAGCTCGTGGTTGCGGTTCTCCGTGTTCGAGCCGTACCACTTCACGCCGGCCGACTGGAAGCGTCCGCCGAGGTAGGCGGGCATCGCCATGAAACGGCGGTCGGGGCCGTCAGCGGGCATCCCCTCGTGGGCGGGTTCCGCGGGGAAGTTGATCTGCGCGCCGTGGGAGTTCGCGGAGGCTCCCGCCATCCGGTAGTCGCCGTCGGCGAGCAGGATGAGGGTCTCCTCCATCGTCTCCACGCAGGCGGCGGAGTCGGTCACGCCGGCCTGGATCATGTCGTCCTCGGAGAGCCAGAGGGTGTCAATACGGGGTGCGTCTGCGTACGGGGAGCTCACATATACCTTTCTCAAGGGGTTCCAATGACGCTCCCGGGCCCGCCGACGTGGCCGGGCCATGAAGACCGGGACCGCCCTAAAACCCATGGCGCATCTTATGCGGTGATGCCTTCGCCTTCCACGCTACATAAGTAAAACCTGCGGATTTCGTGTGCGAGGTGGATCCCGGCCGATTAATCGGGGACGCGGGACGGAATACGGCAAGGTGAGAAGCCGAAGTATGGGGATGTCCGGCCCGTGGCTGGCCGTCACCCCTGAACGGGGCTGGCCGAGAGCTTCGGCGGCCCGCTTCGCGACGGTGCCCGGGCCTGTCGCGTGCGCGAAGTGGTCGGGGCCCGGCATCTCGCGCGGGACCGGCCCTCCGGCCGCCCGCTGCGGCCGGCCGGGGTCTGCGGAAGAGTTGTCCGGCCCGCGGGATCGGAGTACTGTTGATAATGGTTTTCATTAGGTTTTCAACAACATTCCAGGAGGTTCCGCCATGCGGGCCAGTATCGCCATCGCCCTCTCGGCCACCGCCGCCCTGACCCTGTCCGCCTGCTCGGCCGATGGTACGGACGGGGCAGACAACAGCGGCAACAATGCCGGGCCCGGGGATATTTCCCTCGTCGTCACCACCACCCCGCTGGGCAGCGTCACCTCCCAGATCGCCGCCTGCGCCGGGGGCGCCTCCACCACTCTCATGCCGGCCGGGGCGGACCCGCACGACTTCTCCGCTTCCTCGTCCCAGGTCGCCGACATGGTCAAGGCGGACCTCGTCATCGCCAACGGCCTGGGGCTCGAGGGCGGTCTCGACGCCTCCCTCGACCAGGTCGAGGAGGACGGCACCGAGGTCTTCCACGTCGCGGAAAAGATCGACCCGCTGCCCTTCGGGGAGGAGGAGCCCGGCCACGAAGGGGAGACCGCGGAGGAGCACGCCGCCCACGCGGAGGAGGACGAGCACGGGCACGGCGACCTCGACCCGCACTTCTGGCTCGACGCCGCCCGCATGGCCGACGCGGCCGGGCAGATCGGCGACAAGGTCGCCGAGCAGACCGGTGACGCCTCATGGTCCGAGTGCGGCGCCGAGGTCGCCGGGGAGCTGACCGCGCTGGACGCGGAACTCCGCGAGGCCCTGGCTGTCGTCCCCGGGGACCGCCGCGCGCTGATCACCGACCACGACTCCTTCGGCTACTTCAACGACGCCTACGGCTTCCGCTCCGTGGGGGTCGTCGTGCCGGGCGGATCCACGGAGGCCCAGCCCTCCTCCCAGGACCTGGCCCGCCTGGCCGGGGTGATCGAGGGAGAAGGCGTGCCCGCGATCTTCTCCAACTCGGCGGTCAACCCGGGGCTCGTCGACGCGCTCGCCGCCGAGGTCGGCGAGGAGGTGAAGGTCGTCCCCCTCCACGTCGGCTCCGTCGGCCCGGAGGGTTCCCCGGCGGCCGACTACCAGGGCATGATGCGCGAGAACGCGCGTCTCATCGTCGACGCCCTGGCCTGATCCCAGAAGGGGACTACAGTTAATTCGTGATCGACTGGATACTTGACCCGTTCCTGCTGGGCTTCCAGCAGCGGGCCCTCATTGGCGGGCTCATCGCCGCGGTGATGAGCGCCACCGTCGGCGTGTGGCTGGTGCTTCGCGGCATGAGCTTTTTCGGCGACGCCTTCGTCCACGGCGTCCTGCCCGGCATCGCCGCGGCCGTCGTCTTCGACTTCAACCCCCTCCTGGGCGCGGCCGTCGCGGCGGCCTTCATGGTCGGTGCGGTGGAGGTGATCCACCGGCACACGCACCTCAAGGAGGACACCGCCATCGGCCTGCTATTCGTGGGCATGATGGCGCTGGGCGTGGTCATCATCTCCCGCTCCGACTCCTACAGCGGCTCGCTGACCAGCATCCTCTTCGGCGACGCCCTGGGTGTGTCGTGGGAGGCCATCGGGCAGCAGGCGATCCTCGCGGTCGTCGTCATCGCCGGTTCGCTCCTGCTCTACCGTCCGCTGCTGGCGCTGTCCTTCTCCCCGGTCAAGGCGGAGTCGCTGGGCATGCGTCCGAAGCTGACGCACGCCCTGCTCCTCGTGCTCATCGCCACCAGCGTGATCGGCAGCTTCCAGGCCGTGGGCACCATGCTGGTGTTCAGCCTCCTGGTGGCCCCGCCGGCCACCGCGGCCCTGCTGACCCGGTCGATCCCCACCATGATCGTGGTCTCCGCCGCCATCGGCGCATCCGCCGTGTTCATCGGGCTGATCCTGTCCTTCCACCTGGGGACGGCCGCCGCCGCCACCATGGCGCTCGTGCCCATCGCCGCGTTCCTGGTCATCATGGAGGTCCAGCACCTGCGCCGCCGCTTCCGGGGCACCGTGGTGCGCCAGGAGGTGGTGGCATGAGCGGGAACTTCGCCGTCGGAAAGCAGCTGCAGCTCGGTTACGAGCGGGTCGTCGCGGTGCGCCCCTCTGACGTGAGCATCCCGCAGGGGAAGCTCACGGCCATCATCGGGCCCAACGGCTCGGGCAAGTCGACGCTGCTGCACGCGCTCGGCGGGCTCATCGAACCACAGTCCGGCGAGCTCAGCGTCCTGGGTGGCACGGCGCTCGCCTCACGACGCCGCGTCAGCTACGTCATGCAGTCCGTCACCTACCCGGAGGGCGTGCCCCTGTCCGTCCGTGAGGTCGTGCACATGGGCCGCTACCCCTCGACGGGCTGGTTCGGCCGTTTCCGGGCGGGGGACAGGCACAGGGTGGAAGAGGTCATGGAGCGGCTGAACGTCACCGCCCTGGCCCGGCGCCACCTGGACGAGCTGTCCGGCGGCCAGCGCCAGCGCGTCTACGTCGCGCAGGGAATGGCCCAGGACCACGACGTCCTGCTTCTCGACGAGCCGCTCACCGGCCTGGACATCGTCTCCGCGCGGATCATCGACGAGATCATCCACGACGAGACCCATGCGGGACGCACCGTCGTCCACACCACCCACGACCTGGACGAGGCGCGGGCGGCGGACCACGTCGTCCTCATGGCCGGGCGGGTGGTGGCCTACGGGCCCCCGGCGCAGGTGCTCACGGAGGCGAATCTGCGCGAGGCCTACAACCTCGGTGAACTGCACGAACCGGGCGGCATCTTCATCGACAGCCCGCGCGAGGAGTGCTAGCTACATCTTCACGTAGCGGGCCCGGGCCAGCGAGTACACCCCGTAGAGGGCCACCCCCGCGCCCACGACGAGCAGCAGCACGCTTCCGGCGGGCTGCTCCCCGAGGGCGCGCAGCGCGGCGTCGAGGCCCCCCGCCTCCTCCGGGTCGTTCGCCCAGCCGGCCCACACGATGAGCACGCCGAGCACCGCGAACGCGATGCCGCGGGCGATGTAGCCGACCGTCCCGGCGGCGATGATGGCGGAACCCACCTCGCCTGATCCGGCGCCAGCTTCCAGGTCCTTCTTGAAGCTTCTGGTCACGCCGCGCGCGACACTGTACAGGCCGACGCCGAGCACGACCAGGCCGCCGATGATCACCAGCACCGCGCCCCAGGGTTGGGCCAGGACGCGGGCCGTCACGTCAGTGGCGGTCTCTCCGTCCGAGGTGGTGCCGCCGGCCGCGAAGGTGGCTGTCGTGACGGCCAGCGACAGGTAGACCACGGTCATCACGCCGCCCTTGGCCTTGGCCTTGGCGTCCTCTCCCGTGAAAAGCTGGGTCAGGCGCCACAACGCGAGGGCCGCCAGGGCGAGCACCGCGGCCCACAGGGCGATCTGCCCGCCCGGGGCCTGGGCGATCGTCTCCAGCGCCCCCGAGTTCGACGCCTCCTCGCTGCTCGAACCGCGGGCGATCTGGACGGCGATCCAGCCGATGATGATGTGCAGGATGCCCAGGACGATGAACCCTCCCCGGGCGAGGGTGGTCAGCGCGGGATGGTCCCCGGCCCGGTCGGCGGTGTTGTGGGCCTTCTGTGTTGCGCTGCGCGCACTTCCCGTGTCCATGCCCCCCATTCAACCGTGTGCCCGGTCACCGGACCACCGTAATGAAGGATCGTGACACATGTGGACACTTACATGTTGACGCATCTACAATATATGGCTAGTGTGGCCATGACATCAAAAATCAGAGGAGACAAAGAAAACATGAAGATCGCAGTGTTCGTCGGTTCCATCCGCAACGGCCGCCACGGCCGCACCATCGGCGAGTGGGCCCTCGGCCAGCTCCAGTCCCGCGGCGACGGCCACACCTACGAGCTCATCGACCTGGCTGAGCAGGACCTCGACCAGCTCACCGCAGCCACCCCGCCCATCATGGCGGCCGGCGTCTACGAAGAGCCGAAGACCATCGCCTGGTCCGAGACCATCAAGGCTTTCGACGGCTACATCTTCGTCACCCCGGAGTACAACGCCTCCATGCCGGGCACCATGAAGAACGCCTTCGACCTCCTCAAGGTGGAGTGGGAGGGTAAGCCGGTCGGCTTCCTTTCCTACGGCGGCGGCGGCGGAGTCCGCGCGGTCAACCACTGGCGCGACGTGGTCGCCAACGTCGGCATGCAGCCGCTGGAGGCCCAGGCCAGCCTCGTCTTCGACGAGCACTTCGTCGACTTCCAGTTCGCCCCGAACGACACCACCGCCGAGCTGCTCGCGGCCGTCGCCGAGGAGCTGGTCAAGGTCGACGAGAAGGTTTCCGTCAACGCCTAAGCCCTGCCGCACACGCAACAGCCCCGCACCGGAACTGCTCCGGTGCGGGGCTGCGCGTTGTCTGCGGGGGGGCCGGAGATCGTCGGCATGTGGGTGGGCATCCCCGACCCCGCGGACTGGTACGGGGAGGTCATCGCCCGCGTGGCGGCCGTGCTCCGCGACCCGGGCACGACGCTGGAGCCGTTGCCCGGATACCGCTGAACCAGCGGCGGCGTTAGTGTGTGGAGTGTGATGAGAAGCGCCCTGGCATCCGCCCCCGTCGTCCTCGCCTCTCTCGGATTGGCCGCTTGCGGCTCCGCCGTTCCCGCCCCCGTCGACGTGTCGGCGCCCGTCCAGGTCGCCCGGGACTACGTCGCCCTGGGCGACTCCTACGCCGCCCTGGGCGGCACATCCGCCGACACCACCGGACCCGATCACTGCCTGCGCTCCAGCGACAACTATCCGGCCGGCGTGCTTGCCGACGCCCGCGTCACCGGCCGCGACGCCACCTGCCAGGGGGCTGTCACCGCCGATCTCCTGCGGCCCCGGCACACCGGCTCCGGAACCATTCCCGCGCAGCTCGACGCGCTCACGGATTCCACGGAACTGGTGACGCTCTCCATCGGCGGAAACGACATCGGTTTCGGCGACATCGCCGGCTGTTTCCTCACGGCCATGCTCGCCGGCCGGGAGTCGGATTGCGCCGCGGCGTGGAAGGAGTCCGTTGCCGCGCGCATGACCGGGCTCCCGGCGCAGCTGGATGAGGTGTACCGGGCCATCGAGGAGCGCTCCGGCGGCGCCCGCGTGATCGCCACCGGTTATCTGCCGCTTCTCGCACCGGGAGATCGCTGCACCGAGGTGGAGCTGCTCGGCGATGCCGACCGTGCGTGGGTGGTTTCGCTCACCGATGAAGTCAATCGCATCGCCGCCGAGGCCGCTGAACGCCACGGCGCCGAGATCGTCCTACCGGAAGCTGCGGAGAACCACACCGGGTGCGCGGCACCGGGGGATCGTTGGGTGGATTTCCTCGGTTCGGAGACGGGCGCGTTCCCGATGCATCCCACCCCAGCCGGCCAGGCGGTCATGGCGGACGCGGTGCTGGAGAAGCTGTAGAGCCCCCTCCGTCATGGACGGAGAGGGCTCTACGCAGGTCTGTTAGCAGTCGTAGTACATCTCGAACTCCAGCGGCGTCGGGCGCAGCCGGGCCGGGGAGATCTCGTTGTCGTACTTGAGCTTGACGTAGGCCTCGATGAGGTCCTCGGTGAAGACGTCGCCCTCGGTGAGGAAGTCGCTGTCGGCCTGCAGGGCCGCCAGGGAGGCCTCGAGGGAGGTGGGCGCCTGCGGGATGGCGGCGGCTTCCTCCGGCGGGAGCTCGTAGAGGTCCTTGTCCACCGGGGCCATCGGCTCGATGCGGTTCTTGATGCCGTCCAGGCCGGCGAGCATCATCGCGGCGAAGCCGAAGTAGGGGTTGCCGGACGGGTCCGGTGCGCGGAACTCGATGCGCTTGGCCTTGGGGTTGGAGCCGGTGATCGGGATGCGGATCGCGGCGGAGCGGTTGCGCTGGGAGTACACCAGGTTGATCGGTGCCTCGAAGCCCGGGACCAGCCGGTGGTAGGAGTTCAGCGTCGCATTGGTGAACGCGAGGACCGCGCCGGCGTGGTGCAGGATGCCGCCGATGTAGTAGCGGGCCATGTCGGACAGGCCGGCGTAGCCGGACTCGTCGTGGAACAGCGGCTTGCCGTCCTTCCACAGGGACTGGTGGGCGTGCATGCCGGAGCCGTTGTCGCCGGCGAGCGGCTTGGGCATGAAGGTGGCGGTCTTGCCGTTGGCGAAGGCGGTGTTCTTCACGATGTACTTGAAGGACTGCAGGTCGTCCGCCGCGTGGAGCAGGGTGTTGAAGCGGTAGTTGATCTCCTGCTGGCCGCCGGTGCCCACCTCGTGGTGGAAGCGCTCGATCTGGTAGCCGGCGTTGCTCAGGTGGCGGACCATCTCGTCGCGGATGTCCACGGACTGGTCGTACGGCGGGACCGGGAAGTAGCCGCCCTTGACGCGGTTGGTGTAGCCGAGGTTGGGGCGGCCGTCGAGACGCCCTTCGGCGCCGCGGTTCCACCAGCCCTCGTCGGAGTCGACCTCGTAGAAACCGGAGTTGATGTCGGTCTGGAAGCGGACGGAGTCGAAGAGGTAGAACTCCGCCTCGGCGCCGAAGAAGCAGGCGTCGGCGATGCCGGTGGAGGCCAGGTACTCCTCCGCCTTGCGGGCCACGTTGCGCGGGTCGCGGGAGAAGGGCTCGCGGGTGAAGGGGTCGTGGACGAAGAACTTGATGTTCAGCGTCTTGGCCTCACGGAAGGGGTCGATCTTCGCGGTGGCGATGTCCGGGAGCAGGTTCATGTCGGATTCGTCGATGGTGGTGAAGCCGCGGATGGAGGAGCCGTCGAATGCGAGGCCCTCTTCCGCCGCCTCCTCGTCGAACATCGAGGCCGGGATGGTGAAGTGGTGTTCGGTGCCGGGGACGTCCGTGAACCGGACGTCGACGAACTCGACCTTTTCGTCCTTGATGAACTTGACGACATCTTCGGTGGTCTGGAATGCCACGATGACTCCTAGTGGGGTTGACGCTCAGTCGGGCGGTATCTCGCTTAAGCCTACAGGTGGGTTCAGGACATCCTGGGTACCTGGCGACCATGTTAGACCATTACCTGTCGAGCTATCAAAAGGTGAAATGTGAATCACGTTTTCTCCGCCCCAGAACCCCCGGCTAGTCTCTAGTGTATGGCGAACCCCAAGCGCAGCTGGCTCGACGGCCCCCAGATTCCCGGTGAACACGACGACCCCTACGCCCCCGGCCGCTGGCCCGGCGAGAAACTCGGGCTCCCGGAGTCCGGACCGGGCGCCCTGGCGTCGGTGGGCCGGCGCGCCGGGGCGGTGACCATCGACTGGCTCCTCTGCTGGCTGCTGGCCGGAGTCTTCGTCCGCTTCACCGACTTCCTCGGTTCCACCCCCACGGTCACGCTCCTCTTCTGGATGGCCCTCGGCATCGTCACCGGCTGGCTCTTCGCCCGCACCCCGGGCCACATGGTCCTCGGGATGGGCATCGCGCGCATCGACGCCGGCGGGGCCAAGGTGGGCCTCTGGCGCGCCGCCCTGCGCACCGTCCTGACCTCGCTGATCCTTCCGGCCGCGATGGTGGATTCCGACGGCCGCGGACTCCACGACCGCGCCACCGGCACCGCCGTCATCCGCGGCTAGATCAACAGGAAGAGCAGGACCTGGGCGAGGAGGATCTTCGCCACCATGGACACCGGGTACACGGACGTGTACCCCTGGCCGGGCAGATCGTTGCGGGTGACGTCGTTGACGTAGGACAGGACCGCGGGGTGGGTCTGCATACCGGCGAGGATGCCGGCGGTCTCGCCGAAGGACAGGTGCATCACCTTGTGGCCGACCACCAGCACCAGCACCGAGATCAGGAGGGTGACCAGCGCTCCGACGCCGATGATCGTCAAGGACGTCGGGTCGGACAGCGCCGCCCGGAACCCGGCGCCGGCGGTTGTGCCGATTGCCGCGAGGAACAGGGTGATGCCGATCTGGCGCAGCGCCAGGTTCGCGCCGTAGGGCACCTGCCAGACGATCCGGCCGGTGCGCCCCAACGCGCCGAGGATCAAGGCCACCACGAGCGGGCCGCCGGCGCTGCCCAGCTTGAGGGTCGCGCCACCGGGCAGGGGAAGGGCGATCAGGCCGACGGCCACGCCGATCGTCAGGCCCGCGACGAGCGGCAGGAGGTTGACGTCGGAGAGGCGTCGATAAGAATCGCCGAACAGGCGGGTCACCTTGCCCATGCGGTCGTGCGCGGCGACGACGCGCACCCGGTCGCCCAGCTGCAGGATCGTCTCCGGGGTGGCCACCATGTCGTGGTCGCCGCGGCGGACCCGGGTGATCAGCAGCCCGGAGAGCTGGGGGCGCAGCCGCGACAGGGGGATGCCCACGAGGTCCTCGTTGGAGACGAAGATGCGCCGGTAGTCCAGGTCGTGGCCGTGGGCGGGTTCGCCGGGCAGCGCCTCGCCGATGAGCTCAGCCGCCCGGTCGAGCTCCTCGGCGGTGCCCACCACCGACAGGACGTCGCCCTTCTTCGCCCACGCGCTGCGGCCCGGCAGGCGCTGCGTGCCTTCGCGCTCCAGGCGGGACACGATGACCTCCAGGCCCAGGTCCTCCGGCAGCTCGACGATCGCGCCCAGGTCCTCCCGTCGGACCAGGATGCGCCGGGTGTAGAGCTCATGCACGGCCACCCCGTGGTCGATGGCCTCCTGCCGGTGGTCGACCTTGAAGGCCTTGGCCGTCACGGCGATCGCCAGGATGACGATGATCACGCCCAACGGGTACGTCAGGGAGTAGGCGACCAGCGGCAGGGACTCCGCCGTGCGCAGTTCCCCGGCGTCCGTGATCAGCGAGGGCAGCGCATCCACGACCGCGGCCATCGCCGGGGTGTTGGTCAACGCTCCGGTGAACAGCCCCGCGCCGGTGACGGCGCCGATGTCGAAGAGCTTGACCAGCCCGAAGGCGGCGGCGGTGACGGCGAGGAAGATGCCGACCGCCAGGGCGTTGTTGCGCAGGCCCTTGCTCCGGAAGGTGGCGAAGAAGTCGTGCCCGGACTCCAGGCCGATCGTGTAGACGAACAGGGACAGGCCCACGACGTAGATGAGCGGGGGGATCTGGATCGCCGGCTCGACGGCGGCCATCACCAGGCCGACGAAGAGGACCGCGGCGACCCCGAGCTGGAAGCCGAACACCCTGATCCGGCCGATGAACAGACCCACCGCCATGATGAGCAGCAGGGCGAGTAGGGGATTCTCCACGAAGATGGTCACCTGATCATCGTGCCAGACGCGCCCCCCGGGCAGCCGTAGAAGCACGAAATCCCGCGCACCTCGGGGAAGGTGCGCGGGATCGCGGGGACTGGCAGGCGGGGAGGCCGCTACTTCGAGCGGCGCTCGCTGGCGCGGCGCATCCGGCGGTTCATGCCCGAAAGGTTCCCGCCCTTCGGCATGGGGCCCTTCGGAAGGCCGGCGCCCGGGGCGGAGGAACCGATGGAGTCCACCGACTCGATCCGGGCGTTGACCGCGTAGACCTCGTTCTTCTTGTAGTTGCGGGGCAGCTTGAGCAGCTCGCGCTGCAGGTTCTTCAGGGGAACCTGGCCCTCGCCGTCGCCGACGTAGACCTCGTAGACCGGCACGTCGCCCGCCAGGCGGTCGAGGCGGCGCTTCTGCTGGTTCACCAGCTCCTTGGCTGCCGTCGGGCTGCCCTCGGCGACGAGGACCACACCCGGGTTGCCCACCACGCGGTGGACGATGGCGCTCAGCGAGCGGTTCATGGCCACGCCCTGCTTGGAGTGCCACACGATGCCGACGGTGTTACGCAGGTTGTCGAGCGCCCAGCCGGCGGCTCCGGGCTGGTCACCGACGCGGTCGTACATCGAGGTCTCGAGCCGGCGGGAGAAGATGTACATCGCCAGGACGATGCCCAGGCCGATGCCCAGGGGGAGCATGTACCACTGCCCGCCCCAGATCAGACCGATGAGGAAGAAGAGCGCGGCCACGCCGACGATCGACAGGATCATCAGCGGCAGGAGCTTCTTGTCCTGCTTGCGCTGCAAGTTGAAGGCCTGCCAGAACTGGCTCCACGTCTGCTTGCGCTTGGCCCGCTTTGCGGCCCTCTCCTCGGACTTCGCGGCCTTGGCGGCCGCCTTCTGCTTGTCGTCTGCCATGGCCTCTACTTTAGGCCAGCCGGTGACATGCGCCTAACGTGAGGTGACCGGTGTGTCCTGGGAGGGGCCGTACTTGGCCAGCAGGGTCGTGGCCTCCTGGTCGGTGCTGCCCTGGGACGTCTCGGCCAGGTGCTTGAGGTTCTCCGGGACGGTCAGGCCGCGGGCGGCCATGGCCTCCGAGTAGAGGCGGCCGGCACGGTAAGAGGAGCGCACCAGCGGGCCGGACATGACTGCGCCGAAACCGAGCTCCTCGGCGAACTCCTTGTGCTCGACGAACTCCTCCGGTTTCACCCACCGGTCGATCGGGTGGTACATCGGGCCGGGGCGCAGGTACTGGGTGATGGTGATGATGTCGCAGCCCGCGGAGTGCAGGTCGGTGAGCGACTCACGGATCTCCTCCGGGGTCTCGCCCATGCCCAGGATGAGGTTCGACTTGGTGATCAGCCCGAAGTCGCGGGCCTGGCGGATCACGTCGAGGGAACGCTCGTAACGGAAGGCCGGGCGGATGCGCTTGAAGATGCGCGGCACGGTCTCCACGTTGTGGGCGAAGACCTCCGGGCGGGACTCGAAGACCTCGGCCAGAAGCTCCGGCCGGCCGGAGAAGTCGGGGACCAGGTTCTCCACGCCGGTGTTCGGGTTGAGCTCGTGGATCTGGCGGACGACCTCGGCGTAGAGCCAGGCGCCCTCGTCCTCGAGGTCGTCACGGGTCACGCCGGTGATGGTGGAGTAGTTCAGATTCATCTCCCGGACGGACTCGGCCACGCGGCGCGGCTCGTCCCGGTCGAGGGGGTCGGGCTTCGCGGAGTTGATCTGGCAGAAGTCGCATCGGCGGGAGCAGTTCGCTCCGCCGATGAGGAACGTGGCCTCACGGGATTCCCAGCATTCGTGGATGTTGGGGCAGCCGGCCTCCTGGCAGACGGTGTGCAGCGAAGCGCCGGCCACCTTCTTCTTCATGTCCTCGTACTCGGGGCCTGTCTTCACCGCGTTGCGGATCCACCGCGGCTTGGTCTCGATGGGGGTCTGCGCGTTGCGTTTCTCCACCCGCAGCAGCTTGCGTCCTTCAGGTGCGATAGTCACGCCCTCACCCTACTCTTTTTGTTGATAGGCGGGAAAGTCCAGGTCAGCCCTGGCGTGGCACCCGCGGCAGACCCTTCGTCGGGTCCGGCGCCTCCGCGAAAGTGTGGTCGGCGACCTTGAGCCGGCCGGCGAGGGCGGCGTCGAGGGCGTCGATAAGCGGCGTCGTCATCTCCTCGACGGTGACCTCGCGGTCCAGCTCGAGGCTGAGGGTGGACACGTCGGCGTCGTCGATGCCGCAGGCCACGATGTGTTCGTAGAACTCGAGGGTGTTGCTGCAGTTCAGTGCCAGGCCGTGCATGGTCACGCCGCGCGTGATGCGGATGCCCAGGGCTGCCAGCTTGCGGTCGCGGCGGGTGCCGGAGGCGGGGACCCAGACGCCGGAGCGGCCGTTAATACGCCCCGCCTCATCGACCCCGACGTTGCGCACCGTCTCGATCAACGCCTCCTCGAGGCGGCGGACGTAGTCGACCACGTCGACGGGGTCGGCCAGTTTGATGATGGGGTAGGCCACCAGCTGGCCCTCCCCGTGCCAGGTGATGCGCCCGCCGCGGTCCACGTCCACGACGGGCTGGCCGTTGGTGGGGCGGTCCTCCGGCTGGGTGCGTTTGCCCGCGGTGTAGACGCTCGGGTGCTCCAGGACGAGCACCTGATCGCCGATCTCGTCCGCTGCGCGCCGCGCGGCTAGTTCCGCCTGCAGATCCCAGGCCTGCTGGTAGTCCACCAGACCCAGGTGACGGATCTCCAGGGGGGCCTCATCGGCGCGGATCGAACGGTCGGCGGGGAAGAAGGGCTCACGCGGTGCACTCATAATGGGGTACAGGGTACCCCGGCCGGCACGTCAGATGCCGTTGGCGGCGGCGTACTCCGCGGCCGTCATGAGGGGGCCCACCTCGTCGACCTCCACGGCGAAGAGCCAGCCCGCGCCGAAGGGGTCGGAGTTGACCACGGCGTAGTCGTCGTGGATCGCGTCGTTGACCTCGGTGACGGTGCCGGTGACCGGGGCGTAGAGGTCTGAGACCGACTTCGTGGACTCCACCTCGCCGCAGGGCTCTCCGGCGGTGACGGTGTCGCCGACCTCGGGCAGCTCGGCGAAGACGACCTCACCGAGGCGCTCGGTGGCCACGGAGGTGATGCCCACCTTCACGGTGGTGCCGGCGGCGGCCTCGGGGGCGGAGTCGATCCACTCGTGGTCCTCGGAGTAGGAGTAGTTCTCGGGCAGGGCAGACATGATGATCGGGCCTTCCGGTAGAGGGTGTGTCAGTGGGTGATTCTAGCGCTGGGGGCGCTTGTAGAAGGGGGTTGCGACGATCTCGAAGGGATGCCGCTTGCCGCGGATGTCCACCTGGAGTTCCACACCCTCCCCGGTGACGTCGGTGCGCAGCAGAGCCAGGGCGATCGGGTAACCGAGGGTGGGGGAGGGCTGCCCGGAGGTGACGTGCCCGATGAGCTCGTCGTCCAGGTAGACCTCCGCGCCGGAGCGCGCGGCCCGGCGGCCCAGCCCGCGCATGCCGATGATGTACTCCGACGGCTCGCGGTCGACGAGGGCCGCGCCGCCCACGAAGGGGACCGCCTTCTTCTGGATCACCGCGGACATGCCCGCCTCGACGGGTGTGATGTCGCGGGTGAGCTCGTTGCCGTACAGGGGCATCCCGGCCTCCAGGCGCAGGGAGTCGCGGGCGGCCAGGCCGGCCGGCTGGATCCCGTGCCCCCGCCCGGCTTCCAGGAGGGCGTCCCAGACTGCGGGGGCGTGGGCGTTGGAGGTGATCAGCTCGAAGCCGTCCTCGCCGGTGTATCCGGTGCGGGCGCAGAGGACCTCCTCGCCGAGGACGTCGACGGGGGCGCAGGTGTAGTACTTCATGTCGGCGACCGTCGCGCGGTCCTGATCGGACACCACGGACAGGAGGATCTCCTCCGCCCGCGGGCCCTGGACGGCGACGAGGGCGGAGTCCAGGGATTCGTTGGCCAGGGTCACGTCGCGGCCTTCCGCGCGGGCCTGCATGGCACCCCACACCACGTCCGTGTTCCCGGCGTTCGGGACGACCAGGAATTCGGCCTCGCCCAGGCGGTAGATGATGAGGTCGTCGAGGATGCCGCCGTCCTCGTCCACGAGCATGGTGTACTTCGCCTTGTGCTGCGGCATGGTCGACAGGGTGGAGATGAATGTGTGGTCCAGGTACGCGGCAGCGTCCGGCCCGGTCACCCGGATCTCGCCCATGTGGGACAGGTCGAAAAGACCCGCCGCGGTGCGCACGGCGCGGTGCTCGTCGAGCTCGTTGCCGTACTTGAGCGGCATCTCCCAGGGCCCGAAGGGGGTGAACGCGGCGCCCAGCGCCTCGTGGCGGTCGTGCAGGGGGCTTCGTCGAAAGTCGGACACGGTCAGTTCTCCTCGGTGGCGTCGGAATCGGAGCGGTGGGCGAGGTCGAAGGCCTCCGGCGGCGGGCAGGAGCACACCAGGTTGCGGTCGCCGTAGGCCTCGTCGAGGCGACGCACCGGCGGGAAGTACTTCACCCGCCGCAGGCCCGGGACCGGCCACGCGGCCTGTTCCCGGGTGAAGGCGTGGTCCCACTCCCCGCGGGAAACGCTCCACGCGGTGTAGGGGGCGTGGCGCAGGACGGAATCCCCGTAGGCGACGCGGCCGTCGATGATCTCCTGGATCTCGGCCCGGATGGCCCGCATCGCCTCGATGAAGCGGTCCAGTTCGGCCAGATCCTCCGACTCGGTGGGCTCGACCATGAGGGTGCCCGAGACGGGGAAGGACAGGGTGGGGGCGTGGAAGCCGTAGTCGATGAGGCGCTTGGCCACGTCCGCGGCGGTGACCCCGGACTGCTCCGTCAGGTCCCGCAGGTCGAAGATGCACTCGTGGGCGACCAGGCCGTTCTTGCCGGTGTAGAGCACCGGGAAGGACTCCTGCAGCTCGCGGGCGAGGTAGTTCGCCCCGAGGACGGCGCTCGCCGTGGCGCGCGCGAGACCCTCCGACCCCATCATCGCGATGTAGGACCAGGAGATCGGCAGCACGCCGGCGGAGCCGTACTTCGTGGAGGAGATGGGCACGCCCGCGCCTTCGTCGACCGGCCGGGTGGCGTCCGCGAGAGCAGGGTCGGTCGGCAGGAAGGGAATGAGGTGTTCCGCCACCGCCACGGGGCCGACGCCCGGCCCGCCGCCGCCGTGCGGGATGGTGAAGGTCTTGTGCAGGTTGAGGTGCGAGACGTCGCCGCCGAACCGGCCCGGCTGGGCGAGGCCGGTCAACGCGTTCATGTTTGCGCCGTCGATGTAGACCTGCCCGCCGACGTCGTGGACCTTGCCGCACACCTCGCGCACCGTCTCCTCGAACACGCCGTGGGTGGAGGGGTAGGTGATCATGATCGCCGCGACGTTGCGCCCGTGCTGCGCCAGCTTCGCGTCCAGGTCGGCGAGGTCGATGGAACCGTCCCCGGCGGTGGCGACCACCACCACGCGGAGGTTCGCCAGCGTCGCCGACGCAGCGTTCGTGCCGTGCGCCGAGGCCGGGACCAGGCAGATGTCGCGTTCCATGTCGCCGTTGGCCACGTGGTAGCGGCGGATGGCCAGCAGGCCCGCGAGCTCGCCCTGGGAGCCGGCGTTCGGCTGCACGGACACCTTCGCGTAGCCGGTCAGCTCGGCGAGCCACCCCTCGAGTTCCTCGATGAGCGCGATCCAACCCCGGGCCTGCTCATCGGGCGCGTAGGGGTGGATGTTCGCGAACTCCGGCCACGTGATCGTCTCCATGCCCGCCGTCGGGTTGAGCTTCATCGTGCACGAACCCAGCGGAATCATCGTGCGGTCCAGCGCCAGATCCTTGTCGCCCAGGGTGCGCAGGTAGCGCATCATCTGGGTCTCGGAGTGCATGGTGTGGAAGATCTCGTGCGTCAGCGTCGGGGTCGTGCGCGCCAGGTCCCCGGGGATCGCCGTCGCCCCCTCCTGCACCTGCCCGTCGCCGAAAGCGGACGCGAGCTTCTCGACGTCCCCCTCCGTCGCCGACTCGCCGAAGGAGACGCCCACCGTGTCGCCGTTGATGGCGCGCACCAGGTATCCCGCCTCCGCGAGCTTGTCGACGACCCCCTGCGCCCCGCCCGGCACCTTCACGGCGACGGTGTCGAAGAAGGCGTCGTGGAGCACCTCTGCCCCGCCCGCCCGCACCGTGGCGGCGAAGGAGGCGGCCAGGCCGTGCACGCGCTCCGCGATGGCCTTGAGCCCCGCGGGCCCGTGGTAGACCGCGTACATCGCCGCAGTCACCGCCAGCAGCGCCTGCGCGGTGCAGATGTTCGAGGTCGCACGCTCACGACGGATGTGCTGCTCGCGGGTCTGCAGCGCCAGCCGGTACGCGGGCGCCCCCTCCGCGTCGACCGACACCCCGACCAGGCGGCCGGGCAGCTGACGCTTCAGGGCGTCGGTGACGGCCATGTACGCGGCGTGCGGGCCGCCGTAGAACATCGGCACGCCGAAGCGCTGGGAGTTGCCCACCGCGATGTCGGCGCCCAGCTCACCGGGGGACTCCAGCAGCAGCAGCGACAGGGGGTCGGTGACCACCGTGGCCAGACCACCCCGGTCATGGATCGCCGCGATGATCCGCGCCGGGTTGCTCAGCCCGCCGTCCGTGCCCGGGTACGCGATGACGACGCCGCACAGGTCCTCGCCGACCAGTTCCGTGGACAGGTCGGTGATCTCCACCTCCAGGTCGATGGCGCGGGCACGCTCGGCGGCCACACCCAGGACCTGCGGGTGCAGGCGGGCGTCCAGCAGCACCCGGCGCCCCTTCTTCTTCGCGCGGGCCATCAGGCCGACGGCCTCCGCCACGGCCGAGGCCTCGTCCAGCAGCGAGGCGTTCGCGATGGGCAGCCCCGTCAGTTCCTCGACCATCGTCTGGAACGTCAGCAGTGCCTCGAGCCGGCCCTGGGAGATCTCCGGCTGGTACGGGGTGTAGGCCGTGTACCAGCCGGCGTCCTCCACCACGCCGCGCCGGATGACGGGCGGGGTGATCGTGTCGGAGAAACCCTGGCCGTAGAACGCCTTGAGCACCACGTTCTGTTCGGCGTACTCGCGCAGGCGCGCCTGCGCGGCGGTCTCCGACAGGGGTGCGCCGGTCTGCGGCGGGGCGGTGACGCGGATGTCGGCGGGCAGCACCGCGTCGACGAGCTCGTCGAGCGAGGAGTAACCGACGGTCTTCAGCATCACCTGCTCCTCCGCAGAATCAGGGCCGGTGTGCCGTGCCAGGTAGGACGCGGGATCGGTGATGTCAGTCAGTGCCATGCGGAAGCGACTCCTCGGTGCGGGGGCAGGTCCCCCGATTATATGGCCGGAAGAAGCCACCGGGGGCGGGGAACGCAGAACCGCCGCCCGACCAGGATGGTCGGACGGCGGTCAGCTCACCGCGGGGAGGGCTAGAGACCCAGGTCGGACTGGAAGTCCGCGGTCTCCAGGCGATCCTTGACGGTGGTGATGAAACGACCCGCGTCGGCGCCGTCGACGACCTGGTGGTCGTAGGTGAACGGCAGGTAGCACATCTGGCGGATGGCGATCGAGTCGACGCCGTCGTCGGTGACGACGACCGGACGCTTCTCGATGGCCGCGGTGCCCAGGATGCCGGCCTGCGGCGGGGTGAGCACCGGGGTGTCCAGCAGGGCGCCCTCGGAACCGATGTTGGTCACCGTGAAGGTGCCGCCGGAGAGGTCGTCCGGGCGCAGCTTACGGTTGCGCGCGCGCTCCGCCAGGTCGACGATCGCGGCGGCGATCTCCGGCAGGGTCTTCTCCTGGGCCTTCTTGATGACCGGGACCAGCAGGCCCTGCGGGGTGTCCACGGCGATGCCGATGTTGACGTCCGCGTGGAAGGTCATCTCCTTGGTCTCCGCGTTGTAGGAAGCGTTGACGTTCGGGTGGGAGACCAGCGCCTCGGCGACCGCCTTGACGATGAAGACCAGGTAGGTCGGGTTGGAGCCGTGCTTCTCCACGAACGCCTGCTTGACCTCCTTGCGCAGCTCCGCGATGCGGGTCATGTCAACTTCCTGGACATGGGTCAGCTGTGCGGTGGTCTGCAGCGACTCGACCATCTTGGCGGCGGTGATCTCGCGGATGCGGTTGACCTTCTGGGTGGTACCGATCAGCTCGGCCTTCTCCGGATCCACGGACTTGGTGGACCAGTTCGCCCGCTCGCCCTTCTCTGCGGCGGCCGGTGCAGCGGCAGCGCCACCCTCGGCCGCGGCCAGGACATCCTGCTTGCGGATGCGGCCGCCGACGCCGGTGCCCTCGACGGTGCTCAGGTCGATGCCGTGCTTGTCGGCGAGCTTGCGCACCAGCGGGGTGACGTAGGGGACGTTGTCGTTGTTGACCTTCTTCGGCTCGGGCTTCTTCTCCTCAGCCTTGGGAGCTTCCTTCTTCGGCTCGGGCTTCTTCGGCTCGGGCTTTTTCTCCTCGGCCTTGGGAGCTTCCTTCTTCGGCTCGGGCTTTTTCTCCTCGGCCTTCGGAGCTTCCTTCTTCGGCTCAGCCTTCTTGGCGGCGCCGGAACCGACGCGTGCGATCACGGCGCCGACGTCGACGGTGTCGTCTTCTTCGGCGAGGATCTCCAGCAGGGTGCCGGACACGGGGGAGGGGATCTCGGTGTCGACCTTGTCGGTGGAGACCTCGAGCAGCGGCTCGTCGACCTCGACGGTGTCGCCGACGGACTTCAGCCACTGGGTGATGGTGCCCTCGGTGACGGACTCGCCCAGCTCCGGCATCTCCACGTCGGTGGACTCGCCCTCGGCGCCGGAGTCGTCGGACCCGGCGGCCGGTGCGGCCTCTTCGACGGTCTCGTTCTCGTCCTTGGACTCGGCCTCTTCGATGGCCTCCTCCGAGGGGACGTCCTCGGCTTCGTCTTCCCCGGCCTCGTCTGCCGCGGCGTCGGCGTCACCGACGCGTGCGATCACGGCGCCGACGTCGACGGTGTCGTCTTCTTCGGCGAGGATCTCCAGCAGGGTGCCGGACACGGGGGAGGGGATCTCGGTGTCGACCTTGTCGGTGGAGACCTCGAGCAGCGGCTCGTCGACCTCGACGGTGTCGCCGACGGACTTCAGCCACTGGGTGATGGTGCCCTCGGTGACGGACTCGCCCAGCTCCGGCATCTCCACGTCGGTAGCCTTGCCCGAAGCAGCCTTCGGAGCGGCCTTCGGAGCAGCTTCAGGTTCCTCCTCCGGCTCTTCAGCCGGTGCTTCAGCCTCCTCGGCGGCCTCAGCTTCAGCCTCGCCGGAGTCCTCGGCCGGGGCGTCACCCTCCTCGCCGACGACTGCGATCACAGCGCCGACGTCGACGGTGTCGTCCTCCTCCGCACGGATCTCCAGCAGCACGCCGGCGACGGGGGAGGGGATCTCGGTGTCGACCTTGTCGGTGGAGACCTCGAGCAGCGGCTCGTCGACCTCGACGCGGTCGCCGACCTGCTTCAGCCACTGGGTGATGGTGCCTTCGGTGACGGATTCGCCCAGTTCGGGCATCTCTACGGAGAACGCCATGTTTATTCTGACTCCTCGAAAGTCGTAAGTATGTCGATAGCTAATAGACCCAAGCGTACCGGGTTTGTCCGGTGCGTTGACACCGAGTATCCCGTACGGAGTCGCACTGCTCCTACAATAGTAAAGCGTGTTCAACCTATTCGGCCGCAAGAAGCCCAAGTCGGGTCTACGCCCTCCCCGCGCACCCGGCGGCACTATCCGCCCGGAGGACGCCGACCACCTCCGTGAGTGGGTCCGGGGCCGCGCCTTCGTGGAGGCGTTTATCGAGCCGGAGACGGTGGTCAACGAGATGTCGGTGGTGCTGGTCGACGAGAACGGCGGGTTCACCAGGCGGCGCATCGGTGGGCCGAAGGGTATCGACGACGTGGCGAAACTGCTCCGCGTCCCCGTCTACGACGTCGAGGAGACCGGTTACCCCCAACGGATGCGCGAACGCATCGAACGGGACCGTCTCCTGCGCAAGCGCGAGGAGCAGCGTCGGCGCCGCGCGGCTTTCGAGCGGGGCGAGCTCCCGGACTAGAAGAGGCCGGGGCCCTCGCCCGGTCCGCTAGTCCTCCTGGGCAACCTCGGCGAGCAGCGCCAGGAAGGTCCGGACCGGCACGCCGGTGGCGCGCTTCGGGGTGTAACCGTGGACCCCGGAGGTGTTGTAGGAGGGGCCGGCGATGTCGACGTGGGCCCACTCGATGCCCTCGCCGACGAAACGCGAGAGGTACAGCGCCGCGAACTCCATGCCGCCCCAGCGGTTGGGGTGGGCGTTGCGGATGTCGGCGACGGGGGATTTCAGCTCTTCCTCCTGCTCCTCCAGCATCGGCATGGCCCAGGCGGGCTCGCCGACGTCGCGGCCGGTGGCGGCGATGCGGTCGCGCAGTTCCTCGGAACCCAGGACGCCGGCGGTGCGCACGCCGAGGGCGACCATCTGGGCGCCGGTGAGGGTGGCGGTGTCGATGAGGTAGTCGGGCTTGTCCTCGGAGGCGCGGACCAGGGCGTCGGCGAGCACGAGCCGGCCCTCGGCGTCGGTGTTGATGATCTCGGAGGTGACGCCGCCGTAGTGGGTGATCACGTCGCCGGGGCGCAGGGCGAGGCCGTCGGGCATGTTCTCCGCCAGCGGCAGGGTGGCGGTGATCTTCACCGGAAGGTCGAGTTTCGCGGCGGCGATGATCGTGGCCGCCACGGCTGCGGAACCGCCCATGTCGGAGATCATGTTCTCCATATTGGCGGCCGGCTTGATGGAGATGCCGCCGGTGTCGAAGGTGATGCCCTTGCCCACCAGCGCGACGGTCTTCTTCGACTTCTTCGGGGTCCAGGTCAGGCGGACCAGGCGCGGTCCGCGGGAGGAACCCTGCCCGACAGCGAGGATGCCGCCGTAGCCCTGCTTGGCCAGGGCCTTCTCGGCGAGCACCTCGACCTCCAGGCCGGAGGCCTCCGCCTCGGCGGCGATGATGCCGGCGTAGGACTCGGGGTAGAGGTGGGAGGAGGGGGTGTTCACCAGGTCACGGGCGAGGATGACGGCCTCTGCGGTGACGCGGGCGGTCTCGAAGGCGTCGGCGTCGACCTTCGTGTCGCCCACGAAGACGACCTTGCCCACCGGGGTGCCGTTGTCCTCGGCCCCGCCGCGGATCCCGCGGTAGTTGTAGGCGCCGAGCGCGATGCCCTCGACGGCGGCCGCCAACCCGAACACCCCCAGGGAGGTGGAGACGGTTTTCAGGCCGGTGAGCGAGCGGGCGGCGCAGCCGGCGGCGCGGCGGACGGTTTCGTCGGTCAGCTCCTCCGGGTCGCCCAGCCCGACCGCAATCACCGAGGTGCCGGCCGCGCCTTCCGGGGCGGGCACGCGGGTGACCTCGCCGGCCTTGCCGGTGGCGCCGACGGCGGTGAGGGAGGTGAGGACGGCGCGCAGCGCGGCGTCGTCAAGCAGCGGGGAGGCCGGGAGCTCCGGGCCCTCCTCGCCGAGCAGCACCGGAACCAGGATCGCGTCGGTGGACTTCGGTGCCTTCTTCGACAGTTTCAGCTCCGGGGTGGCACCGCGTGCGGGAAGGGTGAACGTGGGGTTCGCCATGAGAAATACCTCCTGAGATTGTGTTTCAGATGCCCCCAGCTTATAGATGGCACCAGAATGGCGCCGGTGTACCGTTGTCCGCATGACGTCTCTCAATTTCTCCGTGAACCGTACGAGCACCCCGACGTCCGATGCGGCGCGCGAGGAGATTCTCCGGAATCCGCGGTTCGGCAAGAATTTCACCGACCATATGATCACCATCGAGTGGACCGAGGAGAAGGGGTGGCACGACGCACAGGTCCGCCCCTACGAATCCATCCCCATGGACCCGGCGACCACCGTGTTCCACTACGGCCAGGCGATTTTCGAGGGCATCAAGGCGTACCGTCAGCCCGACGGATCCATCGCCACCTTCCGCCCCACGCGCAACGCCGAGCGCATGCAGCGCTCCGCCGAGCGCATGGCCATGCCGCCGCTGCCGACGGAAGACTTCCTCGAGGCCGTCCGGCTGCTGGTCGACGTCGACCGGGACTGGGTGCCTGCCGCCGGCGGCGAGGCCAGCCTCTACCTGCGCCCCTTCATGATCTCCACCGAGGTCTCCCTGGGCGTGAGCCCGGCGAACAAGTACACCTTCTTCGTCATCGCCTCGCCTGTCGGCGCCTACTTCACCGGCGGCGTCAAACCCGTCTCCGTCTGGCTGAGCGAGGACTACGTCCGGGCCGCCCCGGGCGGTACCGGCGCGGCGAAGTTCGCCGGCAACTACGCCGCCTCCCTGCTCGCGCAGGCCCAGGCGGAGGAGAAGGGCTGCGACCAGGTGGTGTGGCTCGACGCCATCGAGCACACCTACATCGAGGAGATGGGCGGCATGAACCTCTTCTTCGTGTACGGCTCCGGCGCGGACGCGAAGGTGGTCACTCCCGAGCTGTCCGGTTCGCTGCTGGCGGGCGTCACCCGCGATTCGCTGCTCCAGGTCGCCCGCGACCTCGGCTACGAGACTAAGGAGCGGCGCATCTCCAAGGACGAGTGGCGCGCGGACGCCGAATCCGGCGCGATGACCGAGGCCCTGGCCTGCGGCACCGCCGCCGTGATCACCCCGGTCGGACGCGTGCTGTCCAACCAGGGGGAGTTCGTGGTCAACGGCAACCAGCCGGGCGAGATCACCATGGCCATGCGCGAGCGGCTCACCGCCATCCAGCGCGGCGAGTACGAGGACACCCACGGCTGGGTGCACACCCTGGTCGAGGCCTAGTCGGCCAACAGTTCGGCGGCCGCCTTCACCAGGGGCAGCGCCGCGAGCGCGCCGGCGCCCTGGCCGGCGTTCATGTCCAGGGCGATCAGCGGCGTCAGCTCGAGGGCCTGCAGCGCGATGAGGTGCGCGGGTTCCGGGGTGAGCTGACCGGCCTGGCACCAGTGCTTCGTCCCGGGGGACAGGCGCTCGGCGAGGAAGGCGGCGACGGTGACGGGGGCGCCGTCGAGAAGCACCGGCGTGCGGCGCGAGGCGGACTGCGCGATGAACGCTGTCAGCGCCACCAGGTCGGGGGAGCCGATCTTCCGCATGACCTCCTCCGGCTCGGCCCCGAGCGTGCGGACGCGGAACATCGCGTCGCGGATCACCTCGACCTTGATCTTCCACAGCTCATCCGTGAGCCCCGAACCGGGGCCCACCACGGCGACAGGTTCGGTGCGGGTGAAGGCGCCGAGCACGGCCGCCGCGACGGTCGTGTTGCCCACCCCGAGGTCGCCCGGGATGAGCAGGTCGGCCCCCGAATCGATCTCCTGGTCGGCCACGCGCCGGCCGACCTCCACGGCGCGTTCGAACTGCTCGGGAGTCATCGCGTCCTCGACGTCGATGGCGCCGCTTGCGCGCGAGACGCGCTCGTCGCCCCATGCCTCATGGTCGAGGGAGACGTCCACCACGCGCACCGACGCCCCCGCGGCCCGCGCAAGCACGTTCACCGCGCCGGCCCCGCGCCCGATGTCCGCGGCCCGCGCCGCGGAATGCTCCGGCGGCAGGGTGGACATCCCCCGCTTCGCGACGCCGTGGTCGCCAGCGAAGACCACCACCCGGCAGCGTTCGAGCGGGACCGGCGGGAAGGTCCCCTGACAGGCGGCGACCCAGGCCCCGAGGTCCCGCAGCCGACCCAGCCCCGATCCCGCGGCTGCGGCGAGCGCCCCGGCGCGGGCCTGCGCATCGGGGGCGGCGATCGGTTCTGCTGAGTCGAAGGGCATGTCGGGCCTCCTGGTTGACGGCGACGGGTGGGTACCCTCTAAGACTCTAGTGAAGTGGCGGCTAGACCTGCTCGCCGACAGAGACCCGCGGCTTCGGCGAACGCCACTTACGCGGCTGCGTCATACGCGAGTAGGCGTAGAAGCCCAGCCCAAGCCCCGTGGCCGTGGTGCCCGGGAACTTCGCGCGCACCGCCTGGTTGGCGCTCCGGCCGGCCCACACGCCCTCGATGAAGAAGACGACCATGAGGCCCATGGCGATGAGCGACATGATGTTGGCGAACTCCGGCGCCCACGTACCGATGAACATGATCACCAGCAGGCCCAGGGCCACCGGCAGCACGGCGTTGTTGATGAAGCGGCGCGAATCCACCCAGTCGCGCACGTGGCGGCGCTCCGCGCCTTGGTCGCGGGCGAGCAGGTAACGCTCGTCGCCGGCGTCCATGGCCTTCTGGACCTCCTGCTGCCGCTTCCGGCTCTCCGCGCGCTCCTTTGCCTTGTGTTCCTTCCACTCGGCCTTGGACATGGACTTCTTCAGGTCCCGCCGGCGTGCGCTCGCCTGCGCGGCGGAGCCCGCGGTTTTCGGGTCGCGGATCACTCCGCGTTCGATCTCCACTTCGCGCCGCCTCGGAGTCGGCCGGCCCTTGGGCGGGGTGTAGCCCTTCGGGACGGAACGGTCGGTCTCCTCCTGCGCCACGGCGTCGGCGGCCTGGGAGGCCGGTTCGGCGGGGGAGGGGTCTTCAGATTTCTGCCAGGGGAATTTCACGAATCCCAGGCTACAAGGCCGGGGAAAGAAATCGGGAATACGGCTCGGCGATAGGCGTTGATACTATGTGAGCGCCTAGGCCACCACGCGGTTTCGGCCCCAGCTGATCCCGCAGGAGTATGGTGGGCGCCTACACGGGCCACCCGAAGAGGGAGGCCCCGGCGCACGACAATTAGTTTTGACACGCAAGGAGACCCCCACCATGACCGCTCCCACCTCCAGCACCGGAGTCGTTCTCACTGACGCGGCGGCCGCGAAGGCCAAGGCTCTGCTCGACCAGGAGGGCCGCGACGATCTGTCCCTGCGCATCGCCGTCCAGCCGGGCGGCTGCGCCGGCCTGCGCTACCAGCTCTACTTCGATGACCGCTCGCTCGACGGGGACAAGACCGACGAGGTCGACGGCGTCCGCCTCGTCGTCGACAAGATGAGCGTCCCGTACCTCAGCGGCGCGAAGATCGACTTCTCCGACACCATCGAGTCCCAGGGATTCACCATCGACAACCCGAACGCCGGCGGCTCCTGCGCCTGCGGCGACTCCTTCAACTAGGGGTCCGGCACCCCGCACCAGAAGACAGCCCGCCCCCTCCCTGTCCGGGAGGGGGCGGGCTGTCTGCCGTTCAGGGGGCGGATCAGAGATTGACCGGGTAGTCCTTCTCCTCGATCTGCGGGTCGATCCGGTTCTCCACGAAGATGCCGTGCCAGACCATGAACGCCAGCACCGTCCACAGGCGGCGCGAGTGGTCCGAGACGCCGTCGCGGTGCTCCTTGAGCATCTCCAGGACAGCCGGGCGGTGGAAGATATCGTCGGTCTGCGAATCGTTGATGGTGTCCTGCGCCCAGCCGAAGAGCTCGTCGCCGGCGAGCCAGTGGCGCATCGGCACGGGGAAGCCGAGCTTCTTACGGTGCAGGACGTGCGGCGGGACGATCTGCTCCATCGCCTTGCGCAGGGCGTACTTTGTGGTGCCGCCGGCGATCTTCAGGTCGTGCGGGATGGTCTGGGCGACGGCGAAGACCTCCTTGTCCAGGAAGGGCACGCGCAGTTCCAGGGAGTTGGCCATGTTGATCTTGTCGGCCTTGACCAGGATGTCGCCGCGCATCCAGGTGAACAGGTCCAGATGCTGCATACGGGCGACCGGGTCCATATGTGTCGACTGCGCGTAGATCGGGGCGGTGACCTCCTTGTGGTCCCACTCCTCCTTCGCCCAGGGCAGGACCCGCTGGAGCTGCTCGAAGTTGAAGGAGCGGGCGTTGCCGTAGTAGCGCTCCTCCATGGTCATCGAGCCGCGCTCGAGCAGCGACTTGCCCTTCATGCCGTCGGGCAGGACGCGGGACAGGCGGCCCAGTCCGCGGCGCAGCGGGGTGGGGAACCTCTCGAAGGGCGCCAGCGACAGCGGTTCCTTATAGATGGTGTAGCCGCCGAACAGCTCGTCGGCGCCTTCACCGGACAACACCACCTTGACGTGCTTGCGGGCCTCCTGCGCCACGAAGTACAGGGGCACCAGGGACGGGTCGGCGACCGGATCGTCCAGGTACCACATGATCTTCGGGATCGCGCCCGCGTACTCCTCGGGGGAGACCACCTTGACGATGTGCTCGACGCCGATCGCCGCGGCCGACTCGGCGGCGACGTCGACCTCGGAGTAGCCCTCCCGCTCGAAGCCGGTGGTGAAGGTCAGCAGGTTCGGGTTGTGACGCTTGGCCAGGGTGGCGATGGCGGTGGAGTCGATGCCGCCGGAGAGGAAGGATCCGACGGTGACGTCGGCGCGCATGTGCTTCTCGACGGAGTCCTCCAGCGCCCGGGCGATGCGGTCGAAGAGGTCCTGCTCGGCCCCCTTGGGGACGGGTGCCACCTCGAAGCCGGGCTTGAAGTAGCGCTCGGCCACGACCTCCCCGCCGGCGCGGAGGGTGGCGGTGCAGCCGGACTCCAGGCGGCGGATCCCCGCGTGCAGGGACTCCGGCTCGGGAACGTACTGGAGGTCGACGTAATGCTCGATGGCGCGCCGATCAAGCTCGAGGCCTAGACCCAGCTCGGGCGCCATCTCCAGGATGGACTTCTTCTCGGAGGAGAAGACGGTGCCCGCGGAGGTGGTGGCGTAGAACAGGGGCTTGATGCCGAACTGGTCGCGGCCGACGAAGAGGAGCTTCTCCTCGGTATCCCAGATGGCGAAGGCGAACATGCCGCGCAGGTGCTCGACGACGGCCTCACCCCAGTGGTGGTAGCCGACGACGATGGTCTCCGAGTCGCCCTGCGTGCGGAAGGTGTGTCCGGCGGCGGAAAGCTCCTCGCGCAGTTCGACGTAGTTGTAGATCTCGCCGTTGAAGATCAGGGCGTAGCGCTCCGGCTGCTCCGCGGGGCCCCACACCAGCGGCTGGTGCGAGTGCTCGAGGTCGACGATCGACAGGCGGTTGAAGCCGAAGATGACGTCCGTGTCGTGCCAGGTGCCGGCTTCGTCCGGGCCGCGGTGCCGCATGCACGGCAGGGCCCGGGTGACGGCGTCGACGTAGGTGTCAGCGTCTCCGCCGGCGGTGAGCATGCCAAGAAAGCCGCACATCTGGAAATGTTCTCCTCTATATAACGGAAAGGGACGCGTTGCAGTAACCGGTCCTACGATACGGGCAGCGGGCGTCGACAGGCCACACCGGCACGGGTTCGGCCCCGAATGGAAAGCAAAATCGCGGGCCGCGGGGGAGGGGGTGGAAAGTGTCCCCCAACGGGTGGAAACTTTCGGATGATGCAGCGTGAAGGCCATTGTGAATTGGGTTACACACCGGCCGGAGGGGGCGGGGGCGACATTCGCCGGTTAACCCACATGGGCTGTAACATCCGGGGTACTTCGAGGGATACCGGTGCAGACCGGCGAATCTGAGGAGGACGGAAACAGTGTGGACGACCCTCATCGATGAACTATCCTGCGTTGTTAGGAATGCTTAAACCAGTGTTCAAAGATTTAGTGTGGACAGGAAGGCAGACACACGTGGAAAAGCGTAAGAAGCGCAGCTTCGCCCGTAAGGCGGGACTCGGCGGTGTGATGGCGCTCGGCGGCCTCGCACTCGCCGGTTGCGACGTAGCTCCCCCGGAGAGCGTCGGCAAGATTCTCGGTATGGGTTGGCCGACGGGTATCACCCCGGAGGCGACCTCCATGTACAACTTCTGGGTCTGGGTCTGGGTCGTGGCCTGGATCATCGGCATCATCATGTGGGCACTCATGCTCACCGCGGTCTTCAGCTGGAACGCGAAGAAGGCTGAAAAGCGGGGCGAGGGAGAGTTCCCGAAGCAGCTGCAGTACAACGTCCCCCTTGAACTGGTCCTGACCATCGCACCGATCATCATCGTCATGGGGCTGTTCTTCTTCACCATCCAGACCCAGCAGAAGGTCACCGCGCTGGACAAGGACCCGGACGTCGTCGTCGACGTCACGGCCTTCCAGTGGAACTGGAAGTTCGGTTACCAGAACGTCTCCGCCGACCTGAGCCCCACCGGTTCCGAGTACGTCGGCCTGGACACGGAGCGCCAGGAGCTGGCGGAGGCCTCCAGCATCGATGATCCGGAACTGGTGGACAACCCGAACCCGATCCACGGTATGTCCAAGGGCGACCAGTCCTACCTCCACTTCAACCAGATCGAGACCCTCGGCTCCACCGATGAGGTTCCGGTCCTGGTCCTGCCGACCAACACCCCGATCGAGTTCCAGCTCGCCTCCGGCGACGTCGCCCACTCCTTCTGGATCCCGGAGTTCCTGTTCAAGCGTGACGCTTTCGCCCACCCCGAGGCCAACCAGCAGCAGCGCGCGTTCCAGATCGAGGCCATCGAGGAGGAGGGTGCCTTCGTCGGACGCTGTGCCGAGATGTGCGGCACCTACCACGCCATGATGAACTTCGAGCTGCGTGCCGTCTCCCCGGAGGCTTTCCAGGACTACATGCAGTTCCGCATCGATAACCCGGACGCCCCGAACTCCGAGGCTCTCGCGTCGATCGGTGAGGCTCCCTACGCCACCTCCACCCACCCGTTCAACTCGTCCCGCCAGACCTGGGACGGCGAGAACTACGTCGACAACAACGCCAACATCTAAGCGAGGAGTTTCGCAATGAAGTCAAGCTCTAAACTTCTGTACGGCATCGCCGCCTTCCTTGGATTGATGGCCGTCATCTACATCGTCGGCACCGGTTTCGTCGCTGACGACGCCAACCGCGGCGGCACCGAATGGGCCGGCGTCACCGCGCTCGTCCTGGCTACCGCCCTGGCGATCATGCTCGGCGTCTACCTCCACTTCACCGACTCCCGCGCAGACATCCTGCCCGAGGACTGGGAAGAGGCGGAGGTCGAGGACAAGTCCGGTATCCTCGGCTTCTTCTCCCCGGGCTCCATCTACCCGGCGTGGATGGCCGGCGCCGTCGGTGTCATGGGTCTCGGTATCGCCTTCTGGCACTTCTGGCTGATTGCCCTGGGTGCGGTCCTGCTCATCTGGGGCGCCTACCTCCTCAACATGCAGTACGGTGCCCCGAAGGAAAGCCACTAGCTTTCCCGCGGCCTTCAACAGCCACACGAATCTCGACTGAGGCACCCGCCCCCACTGGGGCGGGTGCCTCAGTCGTTTCCTCGCCGGCGCGGCCCCGGTCGAAAGGGGGTGGAAATAGCCAGGTCAGAGGGGGTCATCCGAAAGTTTGAAACCGCAGTTTTCGGTGACTTTCCCCTGTGATTTACGTCTCCCGGGACTGTTGGCGGTTCTTCCCTCTCTGCCCGCGGAATCAGGTAAGGTGACCCCAGAAGAATGTCGCTCAGGGGTGTGCGGCGGGGCCGGGGGAGATGACCTGCAGAAATGTTGCGTCGGACGGGGGCAGCTATTAGTTCCCGGGATCAGGGGAAATTTTTCCGGAGACGGAACCCCGACTAAAACCGCAGGTGATATTCCTATTTGCCACCCAAGGGCGGGGGGATATGACGTGACTTCCGTCGTAGGACCGGCCATACTGATCAGCGTGACGAGCGCAGTTTCAAACTCAGGTATGGCAGCACCACAGCGTGTTCCCGCACTGAACCGCCCCAATATGGTCAGTGTCGGCACGATTGTGTTCCTGTCTCAGGAATTGATGTTCTTCGCCGGACTCTTCGCGATGTATTTCACGTCGCGTGCGAACGGCCTGGCAGGCGACTGGAATGAGCAGACAGGCAATCTCAATGTCCTGTACGGCTTCATCATCACGGCCATTCTGGTCGCCTCCTCGTTTACTTCGCAGTTCGGCGTCTTCGCAGCAGAAAGGGGTGACGTTTTCGGTCTTCGTCGTTGGTACCTCATCACCGTGGCTCTGGCTCTGGCATTCCTCGCCTTCCTGGCCTACGAGTGGTACGAGCTGATCCATCACGGAGTGACCATCCAGTCGAGCGTTTTCGGCTCGGTCTTCTACATCATCACGGGCTTCCACGCCGCACACGTGACGGCAGGTGTTATCGCCTTCATCGTCGTGCTCCGTCGAGTGACCGTATCCAAGTTCACGCCGGCCCAGGCCACCGCCGCAATGGCAGTGTCCTACTACTGGCACTTCGTCGACGTCATCTGGATCGGCGTCTTCATCACCATCTATCTAGTCCAGTAGGCCGTAGCCTGCCGAGCAATCGGCCTGCAGCCATTCACTTTCCGTAACCGAATTTTCAAGAGGAAAATGATGGATACCAATCCGAACATCGCCGCAGGCGACGACTCCGCGTCGTCGACCCCGGCCAAGAAGGCCCGCGGGCGCCGCAAGATGCGCCGCACCGTAGCAGGCGCCTTCGCTCTCACCATCGGGCTCACCGGCGCCGGCGTCCTCGCCACCGCCCTGACCCCGGATGCGCAGATCGCCACCGCACAGCGTGACGATCAGGCACTGATCCAGGAGGGCAAGGACCTCTACGACGTGGCCTGCATCACCTGCCACGGTGCCAACCTGCAGGGTGTCCAGGACCGCGGTCCTTCCCTCGTCGGCGTCGGTGAAGGCGCGGTGTACTTCCAGGTGCACTCCGGCCGTATGCCGATGATGTCCAACGACGCCCAGGCCGAGCGCAAGGCTCCGCGCTACACCGAGGCTCAGACGCTGGCCATGGCCGCGTACATCTCGGCGAACGGCGGCGGCCCCGAACTCGTGTACAACGAGGACGGCACCATCGCCATGGAGGAACTCCGTGGCTCCAACTACGACGGCATCATGGATGCGCAGGACATCGCCCGCGGCGGTGAGCTGTTCCGTCTGAACTGCGCCTCCTGCCACAGCTTCACCGGCCGCGGCGGCGCACTGTCCTCCGGCAAGTACGCGCCGCCGCTGGACCCGGCGAACGAGCAGGAGATCTACCAGGCCATGCTCACCGGCCCGCAGAACATGCCGAAGTTCTCCGACCGTCAGCTCTCCGCCGACGAGAAGAAGGACATCATCGCCTTCATCAAGGCCACCAAGGAGACTCCGTCTCCGGGCGGCTGGGGCCTCGGCGGCCTCGGCCCGGTGTCTGAGGGCATGGCCATGTGGTTCATCGGCATCACCGTTCTCGGTGCCGCCGCTATGTGGATTGGATCGCGTTCATGAGCAACGAAGCTAAGAGGAACTACACCAAGCAGGAAATCAACGCGATGAGCAACGACGAGCTCGCGCGTCTGGGCACCGAGCTTGATGACGTCACCGTCGCGTACCGCAAGGAGCGCTTCCCGGTCCCGAACGACCCGGCCGAGAAGCGCGCCGAGCGCGGCGTGATGATCTGGCTGGCAGTAGGCATCATTGCCGCGATCGCCTTCCTGGGGGTGTACATCTTCTGGCCCTGGGAGTTCAAGAACCTCGGCGAGGAGGGGCACTTCCTCCACACCATCTACACCCCGCTCCTGGGCCTGACCTCCGGTCTCTCCATCCTGTCTCTCGGCATGGCGGTCGTTCTCTACGTGAAGAACATCGTCCCCGAGGAGATCTCCGTCCAGCGCCGCCACGACGGCCCCTCCTCGGAGGTGGACCGCCGCACGCTGACGGCTCTGCTCAACGACTCGTGGAACACCTCCACCCTCGGACGCCGCAAGGCTCTGCAGGGTCTGCTCGGCGGCGCCGGCATCCTCGCCGGCCTGGTCGTCGTCGCCCCGCTGGGCGGCATGATCAAGAACCCGTGGAAGCGCGGTGAGCTCAACGTCATGGGCGACGGCACCCTGTGGACCTCCGGCTGGACCCTCCACGAGGAGGGCGTCAAGATCTACCTGGGTCGCGACACCGGCGCCATCGCCGAGGAGCACACCGGCGAAACCGGCACCCACTGGGAGACCACCGGCGTGTCCCGTCTCGTCCGTGTCCGCCCGGAGGATCTCGACGCCGGCGCCATGGAGACGGTCTTCCCGCTCCCGGCTCCGTACGTCAACGACGGCGACGTCTACAACCCCGAGACCAACGTGTACGAGAGCCAGATGCACTCGCTGCACGGTCCGCGTAACGCCGTGATGCTCATCCGCCTGCGCTCCGCCGATGCCGAGAAGGCCATCGAGCGTCAGGGCCAGGAGGATTTCCACTACGGCGACTACTACGCGTACTCCAAGATCTGCACGCACATCGGCTGCCCGACCTCGCTCTACGAGGCGCAGACCAACCGAATCCTGTGCCCGTGCCACCAGTCGCAGTTCGATGCACTCCAGTACGGCAAGCCGATCTTCGGCCCGGCCGCACGTGCACTGCCGCAGCTGCCGATCGAAGTTGATGAAGAGGGTTACCTCATCGCCAAGGGCAACTTTATTGAGCCCGTTGGCCCGGCATTCTGGGAGCGTAGGTCCTAATGAGCAACAAAATGGCCAAGATGGCCGACAACATTGATTCCCGCTACACCGTCGCGGGAATGCTGCGTCCGCAGCTCAACAAGGTCTTCCCGACCCACTGGTCCTTCATGCTCGGCGAGATGGCGCTGTACAGCTTCATCATCCTCCTGCTGACCGGTGTTTATCTGGCGCTGTTCTTCGACCCCTCGATCACCAAGGTGATCTACGACGGCGCTTACCTGCCGCTCAACGGCGTCGAAATGTCCCGCGCGTACGCAACTGCGCTGGACATCTCCTTCGAGGTCCGCGGCGGACTCTTCGTCCGCCAGATGCACCACTGGGCCGCCCTCATGTTCATGATGTCGATGGTGGCCCACATGCTCCGCGTCTTCTTCACGGGTGCGTTCCGACGCCCGCGTGAGGCGAACTGGATCATCGGCAGCACCCTGATCATCCTGGGCATGGCCGAGGGCTTCATGGGATACTCCCTGCCCGACGACCTGCTCTCCGGCGTCGGCCTGCGCATCATGTCCGCGATCATCATCGGCCTCCCGATCATCGGCACCTGGCTGCACTGGCTGATCTTCGGCGGGGACTTCCCGTCCGACCTGATGCTGGACCGTTTCTACATCGCACACGTCCTCATCCTGCCGGGCATCATCCTCGGCCTGATCGCGGCGCACCTCGCCCTGGTCTGGTACCAGAAGCACACCCAGTTCCCGGGCGCCGGGCGCACCGAGAACAACGTCGTCGGTATCCGCATCATGCCGCTGTTCGCCACCAAGGCCATCGGCTTCGGCCTGCTGACCGCCGGCGTTCTGGCCCTGATGTCCGGCCTGCTGACGATCAACGCGATCTGGAACCTCGGCCCGTACAACCCGTCGCAGGTCTCCGCAGGTTCGCAGCCCGACGTTTACATGCTGTGGACGGACGGCCTGGCCCGTGTCATGCCGGCGTGGGAGCTCTACCTCGGCAACTACACCATCCCGAACGCCGTCTGGGTGGCCCTGCTCGCCGGCCTCATGGTTGTCGTGCTCTTCGCCTACCCGTGGATCGAGAAGCGCGCCACCGGCGACGACAACCACCACAACCTGGCTCAGCGCCCCCGCGACGTCCCGGTGCGCACCGCCATCGGTGTCATGGCGATCACCTTCTTCATGCTGGTGACCATCTCCGGCGGCAACGACCATGTCGCGCACTTCTTCCAGATCTCGCTCAACGCGATGACCTGGTTCGGCCGAGTCGGCATCATCCTGCTGCCGCCGCTGGCCTACTGGATCACCCACCGCATCTGCGTCGGGCTCCAGCGTTCCGACCGTGCGGTTCTCGAGCACGGCATCGAAACCGGTGTCATCAAGCAGATGCCGAACGGCGCGTTCGTCGAGATCCACCAGCCCCTGGGCCCGGTCGACGAGCACGGCCACCCGGTCCCGCTCGCCTACGCCGGCGCCCGCGTGCCGAAGCAGATGAACGAGCTGGGTTACGCCGACCGCATTTCCCGCGGTTCCCTCATCAAGGCGGACGAGGCGCGTTACACCGACGCCGCCGTCGAAACCGCGCACGCCAACGAGCGTGAAGAGAAGGCCATGCTGGAGAACCTCCAGGAGGCCAACCGTGCCAAGGACCGCGAGGCCGGCCTGCTCGACTAGGCCCCCGCAGTCGCTGCGCTCACAGGCGGAACCCCGTCTCCCCGGTACCTGGGGGAGGCGGGGTTCCGTCGTTCCCGGGTCTTTCCGGGCCGGAAAGAGGGTGAGTGACCCAAATCACCCGGTGAATTTCGGGTCCGTGGTCGCCCGGTACCGGCGGCCTTGCCATGCTCCTGCGGGACATCCCGGAAGTCTGCGAAACCCGAGGTCAAGGGGAGGGGAGGGGGGTGCGGATCTGGCGGCTGTCCGGTTGTGCCTGTCGGCGGTGCGCGGTGCCGCTGAAGAATAACGGCGAGGTAACAGTGGTCGATCGGGGCGCTCCATTGGACAACCTTCGTTGCAATTTCGTAACCTGATCGAGACATTGAGGTACTTCGGCAGAAGACGCCGAATGACAGAACTGAAAATTACGCCGAATCCCCGCCACGGGGAGCCGGGGAACCAACCAGCTTTTTCTGGGGTACATCCTCCGCGAGAGCGTCACGCACACAGGTGCACGACGTGGAGCGGGCGAGGGAAGCTTCCGTACATCCCAACCCGACAGCTAACCCGGTAGGCACACTGGAAGATTTGGAGAAACATTCGTGGTCGAGCACCGTCGCATCAACAAGACCTTCACCCGTCGTATCGCAACCGCCTCCGCGGTTGTCATGGGCGCCACCGTCCTGGCCCCGGGAGTCGCCGGCGCCGTCGAGGTCGTCATCCCGAACACCGACGTCCGCGTCGAGGTCCCGGGTCTGGAGAACGTCCAGGGCCTGCAGGCCGTGCCGAACGTCGAGCAGTTCGTCCCCTCGCTCCAGCAGTCCGCCAACACCTACGTGGCCAACGTCGCCGCCCCGGCCCCGGCACAGGCTCCCGCAGCCGCCCCGGCAGCGTCCTCCAGCGGCCAGGCCATCGTCGACGCCGTCCGCTCCAAGGTCGGCGCACCCTACGCCTGGGGCGCGACCGGCCCGAGCGCCTTCGACTGCTCCGGTCTGACCACCTGGGCCTACCAGCAGGTCGGCAAGTCCATCCCGCGCACCTCCCAGGCGCAGGCCGCCCAGGGCCAGCAGATCCCGCTGGACCAGCTCCAGCCGGGCGACATCATCGCCTACTACGGCGGCGCCACCCACGTGGGCATCTACGCCGGCAACGGCATGATCATCGACGCCCTCAACTCCGGCACCCCGGTCGGCGAGCGTCCGCTGCACTTCCAGCCGATCCACTCCGCCGTCCGCTTCTAGTCCAGCGTTGACCCTGCCCGTGTCCCCGGTCCGTACCCGGGGGCGCGGGCAGCGTGCGTTCCGGGTCCGGATGGCTATAGTTGTGCCTGTCTTCCCGCCGGCCACCTGTCTTCTGAAAGATTCCCACTTGCGTCTCCACACGGTCTTCTCCCACCGCCTCCGCAGCACGACCGCCGCCGCCCTGGGCGCTGTCATACTCACCTCGGGCGTCGCCGTCCCCGCGCACGCCGACGACATCGACTCGCTCATCGCCACGATGGAGGAGGTCTCGCACGAGGCCTCGGCCACGAGCGAACAGGTCAAGCAGCTGGCATCCGAGATCGAGGGAGGCCAGGACCGTATCGACGGGCTGCGTAACCGCGCGGACGAGGCTCAGCGGCGGGCCGAAGCCGCCCTGGCCGCCCAGCAGGACCACCAGCAGGAAGTCGACGGTCTGGCGGGGGCGAAGTACCGCGGGCTGATGATCGACCCGGTGACCAACGCCATCGCGGCGGCCACGCCGCAGAACGCCATCGACCGGGCGGCCTATCTGGCGACGCTGACGCGGAACACGGAACGCGCCGTCGACAAGCTCGCGGACGCCACCGCAGAAGCGGGCCGCTCCCACACCGACGCCTCCCGGATGCTGGCGGAGGCCGGTTTCGAGCAGTCGCAGCTGGAGAACCGCCACCGCGAGCTCGCGGAGGAGCAGGAGCGTCTCGACGTGCGCGTCCGGGAGATAGAGGAGAAGGTGTCCTCGCTCGACGCGGAGACGCGCGCCGCGTGGGAGAACAAGAACAACCCGCTCGAGCCGGTCATCCCCGCCGCCGGATCCGGCGCGGTGGCGGCCGCCCTGGGCAAGCTGGGCTCCCCCTACGGGTGGGGTGCGGCCGGTCCCGGCCAGTTCGACTGCTCCGGCCTGATGCTCTGGGCGTACCAGCAGCAGGGCAAGACCATCCCGCGGACCTCCCAGGCGCAGCTGGCCGGCGGCACCCCGGTCTCGCGCGCCGAACTCCAGCCGGGCGACATCGTCGGTTACTTCCCGGGCGTCACGCACGTGGGCATGTACATCGGCAACGGCCAGCTGGTGCACGCCTCCGACTACGGCATCCCCGTGCAGGTCGTGTCCGTCGACTCGATGCCCTGGGCCGGGGCGGTACGCTACTGACCCATGTCCCGGACTCTGCTGGTAACCAACGACTTCCCGCCCACCGTCGGCGGGATCCAGTCCTATCTCCGGGACTTTCTGGCCACGCTCGACCCCTCGCAGGTCGTGGTCTTCGCGTCCACGCAGGATGCCGGGGCGGCCACCGCCTATGACGCAGAGCTTCCGTACCCGGTGATCCGCTGGCCGCGTCGCGTCATGCTGCCCACGCCGGGCACCGCCCGGGAAATGGAGCGGATTATCCGCGAGCAGGACATCGACACCGTGTGGTTCGGCGCCGCCGCGCCGCTGGCGCTCATGGGCGCCGCCGCCCGCCGCGCGGGAGCGACCCGCGTCATCGCGAGCACCCACGGACATGAGGTGGGCTGGTCGATGCTGCCCGGCGCCCGGCAGGTCCTGCGCCGCATCGGCGGCTCCGCCGACGTGGTCACCTACATCTCCGACTACACGCTGCGCCGCTTCCGCAGCGCTTTCGGCTCCGGCCCCACCTTCGTGCACCTGCCCTCGGGCGTGGACGTCGAGTGGTTCAGCCCCGACACCTCCGCCGAGCGCGCCGCCACGCGCCGCAGGTTCAGCCTGGGCGACGGCCCCCTCGTGGTCTGCATCTCCCGGCTGGTGCCGCGCAAGGGCCAGGACCAGCTCATCCGGGCCTGGCCCGCCGTCCAGCGCTCCCACCCGGCCGCGCGGCTGGTCATCGTGGGCGCCGGTTCCCACGGACGCGCCCTGCGCAAGCTCGCCGCCCCGCTCGCCGACGCCGTCGTGTTCACCGGCCCCCTCCCCGCCGCCGATCTCCGGTCCCTGCTCGCGGCCGCGGACGTCTTCGCCATGCCCGCCCGCACCCGCGGCCGGGGGCTCGACGTCGAGGGGCTCGGCATCGTCTACCTCGAGGCGCAGGCCTGCGGCGTCCCGGTCGTGGCCGGCGATTCCGGCGGCGCCCCGGAGACGGTGACCCCGGAGACGGGAGTCGTCGTCGACGGGCGGGACCTGCAGGAACTGGCGGAAGTACTCGGCGGCCTGCTCGGCGACCCGCAGCTGCGGGAGAAGATGGGCCGGGCGGGTCGTCGGCACGCGACCGGGCACTGGACCTGGGACATCATGGGCGCACGCCTGCGGGAACTGGTTACGTCCGGTTAAGCGGATATACTTCCGGAGTTGAGTTCGACCCGACCCCAAGGTGGTGCCATGGACTTCACCGATCCCCGTCCGACGGTGGGTTTCGACATCGGCGGCACCCACTGCCGGGCCGCTGTGGTGACGGCCGGCGGCGAGATCCTCGAGACCCTGAGCACCGCCACGCCCACCACCGTGGAAGCGCTCGAGGACACCATCGTCCGCCTCCTGGATCAACTGCGGGCCACCCACGACCCCGCCGCCGTGGGCCTGGCTGTCGCGGGGTTCCTCGACCCGGCGCGGGAGACCGTGCGTTTCGCCCCGCACCTGCCGTGGCGCAACGCCCCCGTGCGGGCCAGGTTGGCCGGGCGGATCGGACTGCCCGTCACGCTGGAGCACGACGCCAACTCGGCGGCGTGGGGGGAATACCGCTTTGGCGCGGCGCAGGGTGCCGGCACCTGGGTGTTCTTCGCCGTCGGCACCGGAATCGGCGCGACCCTCATGATCGACGGGGAGATCTTCCGCGGCGCGCACGGCACCGCCCCGGAGTTCGGTCACCTCACCGTTGTCCCCGGTGGCCGGCAGTGCGCCTGCGGCAAGCGTGGTTGCCTGGAGCGCTACGCTTCGGGAACAGCGCTGGTGGACACCGCCGCGGAGCTCGCCGTGCCGGGGGCGGGCGGGCTGGCGCGGAGGGTCGTCGAGAAGCGGGACGCGGTGACGGGCGCGGAGATCATGGCCGCGGCGCGCGCCGGCGACCCCACGGGGATGGCGGTGCTGGCGGATTTCGCGGGCTGGCTGGGCCGGGGACTGGCGATGGTCACAGACGTGCTCGACCCTGAGCTCATCGTCCTCGGCGGGGGAGTGCCCCTCGACGCGGACCTGTTCCTCGACGCCGCCTGCGGGCGGATGGCGGAGGAGATCGTCGGCGCGGGACACCGGCCCCTGCCGGTCGTGGGAACCGCGGAACTGGGCGCCCACGCGGGTATGATCGGCGTGGCAGATCTGGCCCGCGGGCAGATGTGAGCGACGAGACGGGAAGAATCAGATGGAAAAGAAGTTGTACTGGATGTTCAAGAACGTTCTCATCGGGCCTTTCCTCCACGTGTGGAACCGTCCGGTGATGGACGGCGTCGAGAACATCCCGGCGGAGGGCGCCGCGATCGTCGCGTCCACCCACCAGTCGGTGATGGACTCCTTCTTCCTCGCGCTGATGATCCCGCGCCGCATCACCTATCCCGCCAAGTCCGAGTACTTCACCGCCCCCGGAGTCGTGGGCGCGGTGCAGCGGTGGTTCTTCAAGTCCATCGGCCAGATCCCGGTGGACCGTGGCGCCCCCGACGCGGGGGCCGCCACCCTCGCCGCCACCCGCCCGCTGCTGGAGAAGGGCGGAGTGCTGGGCATCTACCCCGAGGGCACCCGCTCCCCGGACGGCCGCCTCTACAAGGGGCGCACCGGCATGGCGCGCATCGCGCTGGCCACCGACGCCCCGATCATCCCCCTGGCCATGATCGGTTCCCGCGAGGCCAACCCCATCGGCACCTGGATTCCCCGCCCCAAGAAGGTCCGCATGAAGGTGGGTGAGCCGATCGACGGCCGCGCCTACGTTGAGTCGCTCGGCATCGACCCCGATTCGCGTGAGGCGGCGCGCCCGCTGACCGACCACGTGATGGCCGTCCTGGCCGAGCTCTCCGGACAGCCCTACGTGGACATGTACGCCTCGGAGGTCAAGGCCTCCCTGGCCGCCGGCAAGGGCTACCCGCACGGCACGGAGCCGAAGTAGCGGTCTTGGTCGCCCCGCCGGGCACCCTGTAGAGTCATATGCTGTACTCTGCCGGGGCCCGCCGGCATGCACCGGTGAGGGATTGGGGGGAACCACGTGTCCGCGAACATTCAGCCGACTGCGTCCCCCGCACCCGCCGCCCGCATGCGCTGGCCCGACGTGGCTAAGGGCCTGTCCATCCTCGGCGTTGTGCTCCTGCACGTGAGCCTGGCGGTGCCCGAGGGGATGGACACGATCGCGGCGCAGGTCAACCGCATCCTCGATCCGCTGCGCATGCCGCTGTTCTTCATGGTCAGCGGATTCTTCTCCGCGAAGGTCTTCGGATACACCTTCCGCGACCTCCTCCTGCGCAGGCTGTGGTTCTTCCTCGTGCCCTACCTGGTATGGGTGCCCATCGAGCTGTGGTTCAAGTTCCGCGAATGGCAGATGTTCAACGACCGTCCCATGCCCGGGGCGGGGAAGTACCTCGAGCACATCGTCGAGGGCCGGAACATGTACTGGTTCCTCTACGCTCTGGTGATCTTCAACATCGTGCTGTGGGCCAGCCGGAAGCTCCCCTGGTGGGCCGGCATCCTCGTGGGTTTCGCGCCGATCCTCATCCTGCCGTTGCATGCGGACCAGCACATGGTCGGCAAGGCGGTGCTGTACCTGCCGGCGTTCCTGCTCGGCGCGCACCTGCGCCACCACATCCGGGACTTCTCCGGTGCGGCGACTGGCCTGCGCAACCTCACCCGCGGATCCCTGCTCTACGCGGCCGGATTCACGCTGGCCGCCGTCTGGGCGTGGGGGAACTCGGTGGCGGACGTGTCGCTGCCGTGGCCTCTGCCCGGCGCGGAGACGGTGGGCTACGCCGACCTGCGCCTCGTCGTCAACGCGGCGGTGCAGCTGCTCATGCTGCCCATGGCGGTGATTGTGGCGGTGCTGCTGGCGCGGATCCCGGTGGTTTCCGACATCCTGTGCTTCCTCGGCCGCCACACTCTGGTCATCTACCTGGGCCACCCCATCGCACTGACGGTGCTCTACCACTACAACATGCGCGGCGTGGAGCTGCCGATCGCCCGCGGCAGCGACCACCCGCTGCACGAGACGGCCCTGTGGGTCATCGCCGGACTGGTGATCTCCGCGATCGGTGCCTTCGCGCTGTGGCTGGTCACCCGCGTCCCCTACCTGCGGTGGTCCGTGATGCCTCCGCTGCTGCCGGCCGCCCGGAAGCCCGCCGCCGGCACCAGCACCCGCGGGGCGGCCACGGCCGTCGCCACGACCGCGAGCGCCACCACCACATAAGAGTTGCCGGCCACGTGCGCCCACCACGGCCACGTGTACTCGAGGCCGTAGTCGTTGGGCAGCAGCCAGTGCGGGGAAGCGAGGACCGCCGCGAGCGTCAGCGCCGCCAGGACCGCCTCCGGGGCACTGCGCCGCTGCCAGGCCATCCCGGCCAGGGCCACGGCGACAGGGATCAGCCACACCCAGTGGTGCGACCAGGAGACCGGGGAGCACACCAGCGCCACCGTCGACGCCAGGAGGACCACCCCCAGCGCCGGTTCCGCGGAACGCGTGACGTGGTGGACCCGCAGCATCGCCGCGGTGATCAGCCCGAGCGCGAGGACGACCAGAACGGACCACACCACGGTGGAGGCCTGCTCGCCGGGCTCCGTGAGCCGGGCGAGGAAGCCCCTGATCGACTGGTTGGAGGAGTACGCCTCGTTGCCGATCCGGCTGGTGTCGCTCAGCGTGTTCAGCCAGTAGGTCAGCGAAGTACCCGGGCTCACCGCGGCGGCCGCCAGGGTGAAGCCGACCCCAGAGAGAAAGGTGACCGCCGCGGACCGCCACCGGCGCTGCACCAGGAACACCAGGATGAACACCGCGGGGGTCAGCTTGATGGCTGCGGCCAGGCCGATGAGCACGCCGCGGGGCAGGAGCGGCCGGCGGGTGAGGGTGTCGGCGAGCACCAGCGCCATGAGGATGACGTTGATCTGCCCGAAGGCCAGCGTCTCCCGGACAGGTTCGGCCACCAGTGCCAGCGGCAGCAGCCACACGGCGATCACCCGGTGGTCGGCGTCCGCCAGCGCGGGCAGCACGTGACGCAGCACGACGGCCAGGCACCACCACATCAGCACGGCGGTCAGCAGGGTCCACCCGACCAGCGCCACGCCGTAGGGCACCAGCGCCAGGGGGATGAACAGGATGGCGGCCAGCGGGGGATAGGTGAACGGCAGCTCGATGCCGCCGACCGAGTAGCTGCGGGTGTAGAGGTTGTCGCCGGCCAGGAACGCCTTAGCGCCCTCCCGGTAGACGTCGATGTCGATGGCGTAGCGCAGGGAGGGGCCGGAGTCGATCAGCCAGGGGAACAGCGCCGCCGCCGACGCGAGCAGCGCCAGGACAACCCCGATCCGGTGGCGCGGGAGGATGAACCGGGGGGCGGCGGGGGAGACGCTGATCGACTGCACGCCATGACTATAACGGGGTCTCCGACGGACCCCCTCGCCGGACGCGGGGTTGCCACGCATTAGGCTTGCCTCTGACCAGACACACCTCCGGAAGGGACGTGCGCGCAGTGCGCTACTTCTACGACACCGAGTTCATCGAGGACGGCCGGACCATCGAGCTGGTCTCCATCGGCATCGTCGCGGAGGACGGCCGGGAGTATTACGCCGTGTCCACCGATTTCGATTCCTCGAAGGCGAACGCCTGGGTCCGGGACAACGTGCTCAACCAGCTGCCCAACCCGGGCGACCGGGTGTGGAAGTCCCGGGACACCATCCGCCGGGAGGTGCTCGCCTTCCTCACCTCCCACAAGTACGGCGACCCGGAGCTGTGGGCGTGGGTCGGGGCCTACGACCATGTGCTGCTCGCCCAGCTCTGGGGCGACATGACGGGGTTGCCGCGGCCGATCCCGCGCTACACGCGCGAGCTCAAGCAGTACTGGGAGTTCGCGGGCAAACCGCCCCTGCCGAAGAGCCCGGACGACTCGCACGACGCGCTCATCGACGCCCGTCACAACCTGGAGAAGTTCCGGATCTGCGCGGCAGTCCTCCCCCTGGGCAGCGGCAACCGCGTCCTCAGGTGACTCGGTGGGGTTGCCGGTCTGGACATCCGTGCTATGAATATGGGTGTGAGTTGGACTGTTGACATCCCCAAAGAAGTTCTCCCCGATCTGCCGCCGCTTCCCGCAGGGCTGCACGAGCGATTCGAGGACGTGATTTCCCGGGAGGCCAAACAGCAGCCGACCTGGGACCGGGCACAGGCGGAGAACGTCCGCAAGATCCTCGAGTCGGTGCCGCCGATCGTGGTGGCCCCCGAGGTCGTCGAGCTGAAGCGCCAGCTCGCCGACGTGGCCAACGGCAAGGCGTTCCTCCTGCAGGGCGGCGACTGCGCCGAGACCTTCGAGTCGAACACCGAGCCGCACATCCGCGCCAACGTCAAGACGCTGCTGCAGATGGCCGTCGTCCTGACCTACGGCGCCTCCACCCCGGTGGTCAAGCTGGCCCGCATCGCCGGCCAGTACGCCAAGCCCCGCTCCCAGGACCTGGACGGCAACGGTCTGCCGAACTACCGCGGCGACATCGTCAACGGGGTCGAGCCGACCCCGGAGGCACGCCGCCACGATCCGGCGCGGATGGTCCGCGCCTACGCCAACTCCTCGGCCGCGATGAACCTGGTGCGTGCTCTGGTCTCCTCGGGCACCGCCGACCTCAAGCGCGTCCACGAGTGGAACCAGGAGTTCGTCGCCCAGTCCCCGGCCGGCGCCCGCTACGAGGCCCTGGCCAACGAGATCGAGGCCGGCCTGCGCTTCATGGAGGCCTGCGGCGTCCACGACGATTCCCTGCGCACCTCCAACATCTACGCCTCCCACGAGGCACTGCTCGTCGACTACGAGCGCGCGATGCTGCGCCTCCACGAGGACGAGGACGGCAACACCCGCCTCTACGACCTCTCGGCGCACCAGCTGTGGATCGGCGAGCGCACCCGCGGCCTCGACGACTTCCACGTCAACTTCGCCGCCCTGATCTCCAACCCGGTGGGACTGAAGATCGGGCCGTCGATCACCCCGGAGGAGGCCGTCGCCTACGCCCGCAAGCTCGATCCGGAGAAGGAGCCGGGCCGCCTGACCATGGTCGCCCGCATGGGCCACGACAAGGTCCGCACCGCACTCCCGCCGGTCATCGAGGCGGTGGAGGCCGCCGGCCACAAGGTCATCTGGCAGTCCGACCCGATGCACGGCAACACCTTCACCGCCTCCAACGGCTACAAGACCCGCCACTTCGACAAGGTCATCGACGAGGTCCAGGGCTTCTTCGAGGTCCACCGTTCCCTGGGCACCCACCCGGGAGGCATCCACATCGAGCTCACCGGTGAGGACGTCACCGAGTGCCTCGGCGGGGCCATGGACATCACCGACGTGGATCTTCCGGGCCGCTACGAGTCCGCCTGCGACCCGCGCCTGAACACCCAGCAGTCCCTGGAGCTGGCCTTCCTGGTCGCGGAGATGCTCCGCAACTAGCCCGCCCGCTTATCGACGCCGCGCCCCTCCCCCCGGGGGGACGCGGCGTTCCTGCGTTTCTAGCGTTCCAGCGTCAGACGCACGGAGGAGTCGACCCTGGCGTCGTCGCCGGCGGAGGGGCGCTGGCGGGTGACCACCCGGTCGTCGTCGCGCTCGCGGGCGCCGCTCTCGAGTCCCACGCCCTCCAGCACCGTGCGGGCCTGGCCGGCCGTCATGCCGACGACGTCCGGGACCGTCACTCGTCCCGCCAGCGTGAGGGTGACCTCTGCGTCGGCGGGGTCGACGAGCTCTCCGGCTTCCGGGCTGGTGCCCACCACGGTGCCGGCGTTCGTGCCGGTGGCTCCGCTGTCCCGGCGGGAGTCGGAGACGGTGAAACCGGCGGCCTCGAGCGCGGCCTTCGCCGCCGCTTCGTCCATCCCGGATACATCCGGCACGGTCAGTGTGCTGGAGACCACCAGGGACACCTCGCTGCCGCGGGTCAGGGTCGTCCCCTGGTCGGGGGAGACTGCGAGCACGCGGCCGGCGGGGGAGTCCCCGTCGTAACGCTGGTCCACGGACGCGACGGTGAGGCCGAGCTCGGCGAGGCGGGCCTCGGCGTCGGCGAGCGTCCCGCCGACGACCGCCGGGACCTGGACGGGCTCCGGCCCGCGGGAGACCCGCACCGTGACGGTCGTCCCGATGGGCACTGCCTCCCCGCCCGCCGGCTCCGTGACGGCGACCATGCCCTCCTCGACGTCGGCGGAGTAGACGGGTTCCCCGGTGGTGACCGCGAGGGTCCGCTCGGAGGCGGCCGCCTGGTAAGCGAGGACGTCCATGCCCTCGGCCGCCGGCACGGTGGGCATGCCCTGGGAGACGAGGACGGTGACCTCACCGCCACGGACCAGTTTCTCCCCGTCCGCGGGGTCGGTGCCCGCGCTCTGGTCCACGGGCACGTCGTCGCTGTAGACGATGCGGGTGACGGGCGTGAACCCGGCCTCCTCGACCAGGGTGACCGCCCCGGCCCGGTCCATCCCGAGAACCTGGGGGATCTCGCCGTAGCGCCCGGACCCGAACCACCAGCCGCCCACCGCCACAGCGGCGGTGAGCACCGCGACGACCACGAGCCACGCGATCAGCCCCACCCGGGAGCGGTTGCTCACGGGCTGCTCGGCGGGCGGCTCCTCTACGGCCGCCTCGGGGATCCGGGCAGGCACCGCCACCTCCTGGACCCGCGTCTGCTCGACCGGGGGGCGGGTGATCTCCGTGACCATGGTCGGCGGGCCGACGAGATCGGTGATGTCGGTGGGCACCGCCGCAGCCCGGTGCGCCGCGGAGTTCTTCGGCACGGGGACGGTGAAGTCGGGCAGGGCGAGTTCGGCGGCGACGTCGTCCAGCGCGGCGAGGAATTCCGCGGCGTCGGCGAAGCGGTCCCGCGGATCCCGCGCCGTCGCCGTGGCGACGAGCGCGTCCATGAGGGAGGGCACGCCCCCGATCCGGGAGCTGGGCGCCGGCACGTCGTCGGCGAGCCGGCGGTAGGCGTGGTCGAGCGGGTTGTCGCCGGAGAAGGGGACCGTGCCGGTGAGCAGTTCGAAGAGGACGACGCCCGCGGAATACACATCCGAGGCGGGCGTGATGTCCGAGCCGTCGACCTGTTCGGGGGAGAGGTAGGCGGCGGTGCCGACGATCTGGCTGGACGACACCGTCGAAGCGCTGGCGGCTCGCACGAGGCCGAAGTCAGCGAGCTTCACCCGGTGGTCGCCGCTGATGAGGATGTTGTCCGGCTTGATGTCCCGGTGCACCAGTCCCGCCTTGTGGGCGGTGGACAGGCCGGTGAGAACCGACCGCATCACCGTGGCGACGGCGTGCGGGGGCATGGGGCCACGCTCGGCGAGGAGTTCGCGCAGGGTGCCCCCGGTGATCAGTTCCATGATGAGGTAGAGGTGGTCGCCGTCGGAGCCGAAGTCGTAGACGTTGACCAGGTTCGGGTGGGTCAGCTGCGCCATGGCGCGGGCCTCCCGGCGGAAACGCTGCCGGAACACGGGGTCGGCGAGGTACTTCTCGTCCAGGACTTTGGCGGCCACGGCGCGCCCGAGCCGGAGGTCGACGCAGCGGTAGACCATGGACATGCCGCCGCGTGCGATCGGGTGATCGATGCGGTAACGGTCCTCGAGGAGATCTCCCACTGCCAGTTGAGCCATGCGAACAGTATGGTCCACAGGTCGCTGCTGATGCCAACGCTGGTCGCCACTAGAGTAGGAGAGGTGAATTCGAACGACATCTCCCTCGAGGCCCTGCTGGCTGATGAACCCATGCTCACCCTGCCCGAGGCGGCGGAGCGGCTCGGCGTGGTGGTCACCCGAGTCGACGACCTCCTGACCGCTAACAAACTCATCGCCCACATCGTCGACGGCAAGCGACACATTCCGGTGGCGCTCTTCGAGAAGGACGAACCCACGACCGGAAAGTTCGTGCCCGGCGTGATCACCCTCCTCACGGACGGTGGCTACTCCGACGCGGAGATCCTGCGGTTCCTGTTCACCGAGGACGAGACCCTGCCGGGCCGGCCGGTGGACGCGCTGCACGGCCAGCTGGCGCGCGAGGTGCTGCGCCGGGCTCAGGCCATGGCCATCTGAGGTCCCTCCCGAAGACCCAGTCGCTGAGCACCCAGGCGAGCGCGAGCACGCCCGCCATCCACCAGGTGTTGTAGAGCTGGTGGTTGCCGCTGCCGGTGAAGGAGAGGGTGACCACCGCGGACGCCCCCACCGCCAGGCGGAGCACCCACCGGGGCGGGTCGACCGTGCCGACGAGACTGATCACCGACGCGTAGTACCAGGGCAGCGTCACCGAGTTGAACACGAAGGCCACCTGGTAGGCGGCCGCGGTGCCGGCGATGGCGCGGCGGTCGTCCTGCCGGAACACCCACCAGACGAGGACCAGGCCGAGGAGCATGACGGCCATCGAGATCGGCCGCAGGATGCTCAGCGCCACGTTGTAGTCGAAATCGTCCCGGAACAGCTGCATGAACGTGGTGACACCGCCCGCGGCCAGCGACGGCCACGCCAGGGGGTTGATCACCTTGGAGTTGCCGGAGATCTCCGAGAGCCAGCCCCACGAGGATCCGGACATCAACGTCACGGCCGCGACCACCACGAAGGTCTCCACGACGACGAGGACACCGGCCAGCAGGAAGGCGGCCACCCGGTTGATCCGTTCCGCGAAGCGGCGGGTGGCCATCCACACCACGAACGGCAGGGCGATCGCGGCCGTCGCCTTGAGCGAGACCGCCACGGCGATCAACGCCACCCCCAGCACGAAACGACGGTTCAGGCAGGCCAGGAGACCAATGCTCACCAGGCCGACCATGACGGATTCGTTGTGCATTCCGCCCACCATGTGCAGGATCATCACCGGGTTGGCCACACCCAGCCACAGGGCGAGCACCGGATCCCCGCCCAGCGCACGAGCGATCCGGGGCACCGCCCAGGCGATGGCGGCGAAACCCGCGACGGAGATCAGCTTGTACACGACGACCCCGGCGGTGACGTTGTCGCCGACCAGCCGGGTGACGCCCTCGCCGATCCAGAGGTGGAGAGGCCCATAGGGGGTGGTCGTGTTGCGCCAGTCGTGGGAGACCTCCAGGAGGAAGGGCCCGGGATTGACGGCCGCGCCCTGGGTGTAGGGGTCGAAACCGTCGCGCAGCATCGCGCCCTGCATGAGGTAGGAATACACGTCCCTCGAGAGCATGGGCGCCGCCGGAATGAGGGGGAGCACCCACGCCCACATCGACGTGCGCACAATCTTCCCGCCGTCTGTCCCTTCCCTGAGCACATGCCTCCGGCCGAGGACCGCCCAGCCGAGCAGGAGGAGGATCACGCCCGCCCAGAACACGGTGTTCGAGATGCCCGCCCCCCGGCCGTAGGCGAGGAAATCCAGGCCGGCGGCCTCGAGCAGGCCCCCGCGGTTGCGGGTGGCGCCGCCCCCGAAGGAACCCAGCAGGAGCAGCAGGGAGCCGATGAGCCCCAGCCAGAGGGGGCCGGGGAGCCGGACGGTCATCAGTGCCGGCGCGCGGTCGCGCGGTGCGCCAGGTCGGTGAGGGTGGCGGTGACCTCCGGGGAGGTGTGGGCGGCCGACAGATGTGCGAGGCCGGAGGCGGTCAGCGCGGTGATGCGCTCCTCGATCTCCTCGACGGCCCCTGTCCCGGCGATGATGTCGGCCAGCCGGGAGACCTCTCCCGGGTCGGCCACCGCCCCGACCCCGGCCCGCAGCTCGGCGGCGGCGGCGGGGTCGCGGTCGTCGGCACGCTTCAGCGCGGTGGCCAGCAGGACCGTGCGCTTTCCCTCCCGCAGGTCGTCACCGGCGGGCTTGCCGGTGACCGCGGGGTCGCCGTAGACCCCCAGCTGGTCGTCGCGCAGCTGGAAGGCGATGCCGATGTCGCGGCCGTAGCCGCGGAAGGCCTCGATGGTCTTATCGTCGGCGCCGGCGATCGACGCGCCGAGGTGGAGGGGCCGCTCGATGGTGTAGGCGGCCGTCTTGAAGCGGTTGACCGAATCCGCCAGCTCAACGTCCTCGTCCGCTGTGGCTTCGAGGGAGATGTCGAGCAGCTGCCCGCCGATCACCTCGGTCCGCATCGCCCGCCAGGCCTCGCGGGCCCGCTGCAGAGCCTCCACCGACAGCCCGGAGTCCTGGAACATGTCCTCGGCCCACACCAGCGCCAGGTCGCCGACGAGGATGGCCACGGATTCGCCGAAGTGGGCGGGGTCGCCGGACCACCCGCTGGTCCGGTGCGCCTCCTCCACCGCCCGGTGGACGGTGGGGTTGCCGCGCCGGGTGTCGGAGGCGTCGATGATGTCGTCGTGGATCAGCGCGCAGGCCTGGATGAACTCCAGCGAGGCCGCTGCGCGCAGCACGGCCGCCGGATCCTCGGAAGTCGCGTCGAAGCCTCCTCCGCCGGCGAAACCGGCCCACACGTACAGCGGGCGGATCCGTTTACCTCCGCCGAGGACGAACTTCTCCAGATGGGCGACGGCGTCCGTGACCGGACCGCCGATCGCGGCGACCTGCGGCCGGCGGTCGGCGAAGAACCGGGAGAGTTCATCGCGGGCGGCGTCCGGGATCTGGTCGAGGGTCAGCGTGCGGAGGTCCTGGCTGCTCAATGTGGCGATCCTTCATCGGGGCGGTGGATTGTCGAGTCCACGATACCCAGCCGTCCGCCGGCGGGAGTCAGTGACGGCGGTCTATTTCGCCGGGTCCGCCAGGGGGAGGGGGACGGAGAGCACCGCGAACAGGCGGGAGTCCCCGTCGAACTGGAAGTTGCGTAGTTCGTCGCGGAAGCCCATGGAGCGGTACAGGGAGAAGGCATTGTTGGCCTCGTTGTCGACCTCCGGGGTGGACAGGAGGGCGTGGCCTGCGGGAACGAGCCACAGCAGCTGGGAGAGCAGGCGGCGGCCGATGCCCTTGCCCTGATGCGCCGGGTCGACGTGGATCTCGGCGACCTCGAAGTAGTCGCGCATGAGCACCGCCTGACGGGTGTCCGGCCCGCCGGCCTCGCGGAAGCCGCGGCGTACCTGGCGGTCCCACCACAGATCGGGGGCACCGAGGTAGCCGTAGGCCAGCCCGAGGAGGGTGCCGTGTTCGAAGGCGGCGAGTGCGGTGAACCCGGGCTGGACTATCTCGTGGCGCCAGACCTCGATCCGGCCTGCGCGGATGGCCGGGTCGTAGCCCATCGCGTCGATGTAGAGGTCGACGAACTGGGGAGCCAGCACGGCAAATTCGGCGCCGGACAACCGGCGGATCTCGATGGTCACCCCTCCACTGAACCATGAACCCCGGATCGGGCGGTGGCGATCGCCGCGCCGGGGCATTCCCGGCTCTCGAACACGCGGGACGGCGGAGGGGAGGAAAGTGCAGCACAACCATTGACGGGTTCGAAAGGCTGTTCTACGATTGAAGTGTGATGTTCCGTGCCACTTCTAGGGTGGGGGCAACACGCTGGCAGGTGGTCGAAAGTACGAGGAAAGGAGTTGGTCCCCATGGCACAGATTATTTCCGCTACTACGAGGTTCTCGGGTGCGGGCACCCGCCGGGCCGACTTCATCTTCAAGGCCCGCGGGCTGCTCGCCCAGGCCGCCGATCATGCGGTGGCGGGGGAGTGGGACCTGGCGCTGGAGGCCGCCTACCAGGCCGCCCTGAGGTCGGCCGGGGCGAGGATCTCTGCCTCGGCGGTGGCAGGGAAGCGCCGCCGCCCGACTGGCGCGTGGGATCAGCTCCGGCTCGTCGACGCTGACGGCGAGCGCTGGGCAGGTTCTTTCGAGCAGTACTCGCGCCTGCGATCGCGGGTCGCCTCGGGTCTGGAGCGGGACCTTGACCCCCGGCTGGTCAGCCGGATCATGGATCTCGCCGGAGAGTTTCTCGCCGAAGTGGAGGCCGAGGCCGGGTGGGCGCCAGCGGCGGCGTAACTGGTTTGGCGTTCACGGGAACAATCCCGTTAGTCTGGGCGTTGAACCAGTAAGAAGAAAAAGCGCCCAGCGATATCCGGGAGGAACAGTGTCGCTTTCAGAGCAGGAGCAACGAGCGCTCCGGGAGATTGAACAATCTCTCCTTGCTGATGACCCCAAGTTCGGGTCATCCGTGGCTGGTGACCACGTTTTCGGTGCATCCGGAACGCCCGGCATCACCCTTCGAGGTGTGGCGATCGCGGTCGTCGGTCTCGTCATGCTCATCGGCGGCGTTGCGCTGGCTCAGCAGAGCCTCTGGTTCATCGCGCTGAGCGTGGTGGGATTCCTCGTCATGTTCGGCGCAGGTGTCTGGATGCTCCGTGGCGGCGGCGGAAACCCCGGTGGGATCGGGCGCAAGCGCGGACCGAAGCGTGGCGGCGGCGGCTCCGGATCCCCGACCAGCAGGATGGAAGACAACTTCCGCCGGCGCTTCGAGGAGCGCTAACCCTCCACCTTTTCCTCAGGCCCGCCGCACATGTATGTGCGGCGGGCCTGAGTTGATTCACCACTTCGCCCCACGGAGATCCTCCACCTTGCCCCACCATGCCCCGAGCTAGACCTGAAACCCGGGTCCCTGGCAGGGGTGCGTGTCGACGTGGCGGGGGTCGCGCTCGGCCTCGGGGAGGCCGCGGGCAGGGGCCCCACAACTTTCAGGCCGCTTACCTGGGAATCCTCTGCTGATTCTGTGGCAGGCGGGGCCAATGAGGGTTGTTGGTGGGGGGAAGTGGGGTATTGTGGGGCACAGCGGTGGAGAAGAGGGGTCACGTGGCCTTTCGGATCCATGGCGAGAACTGAATCTGGTCTGAAGCGATCCGAGGAGTCGAGACTGAAGGAAGGTGGCCCCGGGATGTTTCTCGGTACCTACACTCCCAAACTCGACGACAAGGGTCGTCTCACACTGCCGGCGAAGTTCCGCGAGGAGCTCGCCGGCGGGTTGATGATCACGAAGGGGCAGGACCACAGTCTTGCGGTCTATCCCCGGGAGGAGTTCGCCGCCCGCGTCCGGAAGGCCGCGGCGGTGTCCCGCACCAACCCGCAGGCACGTGCCTTCATCCGCAATCTGGCTGCCAGTGCGGATGAACAACGTCCTGACGGCAACGGGCGCATCAACATCTCGGCCGGGCACCGCGAGTATGCGGGTCTGACCAAGGAGTGCGTGGTCATCGGATCGGTGGATTTTCTCGAGATCTGGGACGCAGAGTCCTGGGCCGCGTATCAGAAGGAAACGGAGGCCGCTTTCTCGGCGGCCGACGCAGAAGACGTCCTCGGCGGACTGCTCTGATCATTCCCGGCAGGGAGTGGAGGAGCGGGGCGGAGTGCGTGTAAGGACTCTGCCCGAGGTGATGCTCTGGTGTACTTCCCCGACATCAGATGGACACATCGGGCAGGGCCCTGTACGCGCCCCGCATCGTGGGCAGACCGACACACTCGATTAGGAAGGGGGGCGGGGACGCCGTGACCGACCACAAGGCCGACATGAGCTTCGACATCGGCGAGAACTTCGGGCACGTCCCCGTCCTGCGCGACCGCATGGCGGATCTTCTGGCGCCCGGCATCCTGGCTCTGGGTGAGCACGCGGTCATCGTGGACGGCACCCTCGGCGCCGGCGGCCACACCGAGCATTTCCTGCGGACCTTCCCGGAGGCGCACGTCATCGGCGTGGACCGCGATCCGCGTGCCCTGGCCGACGCCCGCGCCCGCCTGGCGCCCTTCGGGGACCGTTTCGTCGGCGTGCAGACCCGTTTCGACGGTGTCGGCGAGGCCATCGCGGAAGGCGAGGGGAAGATCTTCGATCTCGCCCGCGGGTACGGCATCGCCGGGGCCCTGTTCGATCTGGGCGTTTCGTCGATGCAGCTGGACCAGGTGGAGCGAGGTTTCGCCTACCGCACCGACGCCCCGCTGGACATGCGGATGGATCCCACCCACGGGCGCACCGCGGCGGACGTGCTCAACACCTACAGCCACGGCGACCTGGCGCGCATCCTCAAGACCTACGGCGACGAGCGCTTCGCCGGGAAGATCGCCTCCGCCGTCCTGCGGGAGCGGGAACGGGAGCCCTTCACCTCCTCGGGCCGCCTGGTCGAGCTGCTCTACGACGCCATCCCGGCCGCCACCCGGCGCACCGGGGGCCACCCCGCCAAGCGCACCTTCCAGGCGCTGCGGGTCGAGGTCAACGCCGAACTCGAGGCACTGGAGAACGTCATCCCCGTCATCACCGGCCTGCTCGCCGTCGGCGGACGCGCGGTGTTCATGAGCTACCAGTCCCTGGAGGACCGCATCGTCAAACTCGCGTTCGCCGACCTGACCGCGTCAAAGACCCCGCCCGGCCTCCCGATGGACCTTCCGGGCACCGCGCCCCGTTTCCGCAGCGTGACGCGCGGGGCGGAAAAGGCGACCGAAGCCGAGATCGAGGAGAATCCTCGGGCGGCACCCGTGCGGGTGCGGGCCGTCGAGAAGCTCCCTGGCCCGACGGGAGAACAACAGTGACACAGCAGACGACCAGGAAAGAGCGACGCATGGGCGCCAGCCGCGACTTCACCAGCACTGCTGTCCTCGAACGCGGGCAGCGGACCAGGACCGTCCCCCCGCAGACACCGCTGCCCCGGCGCAGCAGGCCGATTCCGCCCCCGAACCGCCTCGGCTCCAGGCAGGTGGTGTCCGTCCGCGGACGGCGCGTGGCGGAGGTCAAACGAACCACCCTGCTGGCCAAGCTGGTCAGCCTCTCCATCATGCTGGCGATCGCCGGCGTCGCGGTGGCGATGTGGCTGTCCGGCGTGTCCACCCAGCAGACCTTCCAGATGCAGGTGCTGCAGTCGCAGGACCGGCAGCTGTCGAACCAGCTGGAGACCCTCAACCGGGACCTGGAGAACGTCCGGTCCTCCGCGGAGATCGCCCGCCGCGCAGGTGAGCTCGGCATGGCGGTCCCCTCGCAGCCGGGAATCCTGGCGGTGCAGGAGAACGGCGACATCGTGGAACAGCGTCCGGCGGATCCCGCCACGAGCCCTATCATTGACGTGAACGGCGCACCGGTCCGTCCGGGCCAGGCGTCCAGCGATCCGGACGCGATCGATGAGCTGGGCGACAACCTGGAGGCGATCCCGCAGGCCGAGCGGCTCCAGGCCCCGGCGCCGGTCGAGCGGGGTGTGCTCCCGTACGCTCCGAATGTGCCCACCGAGGATCAGTGACCAACCCGAATACCCGAGCAGAACGAGCAGGTGAGGACGCCCAGTGACACGACCAGGCGCCGGAGGCGTCCGACGTTCGTCCTCCCGTCCCTATTCTGACGCACGCTCCGCACAGAGCCGGGCGCCGAGACCGCCGGTGAAGAAACCGCAGGACCAGAAGTCGGTGATGACCCGCAGGTTGCGGGTCATCCTCACCATTTTCACGGTGATCACCGTGGCGCTGGTGGGCAGGCTCGCCTGGGTGCAGGTGGTGTGGGGCCCTGATCTGGCGGCGAAGGCCCAGGAGCAGCGCGCCCGCGTGTACGTCGATCCCGCCCGGCGCGGCGAGGTGACCGACCGGCACGGCAACCAGCTGGCGTACACGATGCAGGCACGCAGCCTGACCGTGTCCCCCCGCCTGCTGCGCAGCGAGCTGCGCCAGCGGGAGGATCTGCAGATGCGGGTCGACGGTGTGCCGCGCGAGCAGATCGACGCCGAGCTCGACGGCCGCGTCGAGGACATCCTGGAGACGATGGCCAGGGAGATCCCCGTCATGATCGAGGAAACCGGCGCCATCACCGGCGAGGTCAAGTCGGATGACATCCTGGACAAGCTGAAGGCGGATTCCACCTACGAGGTGCTGGTCCGCAACGTCGACCCGGACGTCGCGGCCGAGATCGCCGCCACGTACCACGGTGTGGCCGCCGACCACCAGGACATCCGCCAGTACCCGAACGGCGCCATCGCGGAGAACGTCATCGGCAAGGTGTCGATGGACGGGCAGGGCCAGTTCGGTCTGGAGGCCTCGGGCGACGCGACGCTCTCCGGCATCGACGGGCGCTCCACCGAGGACGTCTCCACCGACGGGCAGGCCATCCCCGGCACCCTGCGCGACGTGGTGCCCGCCGTCGACGGATCCTCCGTCGAGCTGACCCTCGACCTGGACCTGCAGACCTATGTCCAGCAGCTGCTCGAGCAGGCGAAGGTGAACTCGCAGGCCAAGTCCGCGGAGGCGGTCGTCCTGGACGTGGCCACCGGCGAGGTCCTGGCCATGGCCAACACCGACACCATCGACCCGAACGGCAACATCGAACGGCAGCTGGCCGCGGGCAAGGACTTCGAGAACCAGACCATCTCGCACCCGTACGAGCCGGGGTCGGTGGCCAAGATCGTCACCGCGGCCGCCACCATCGAAGAGGGCCTGACCACTCCCGACGAGGTCCACCAGGTGCCCGGCTCGATCCACATGTCCGGTGTCACGGTCGCGGACGCCTGGGCCCACGGTGTGTTGCCGTACACCACGACCGGCATCTTCGGTAAGTCCTCCAACGTCGGCACGCTCATGCTCGCCGAGCGCCTGGGGGAGGAGCGTTTCGCGGACTACCTCGACCGGTTCGGTATCGGCCGGCCCACCGGCGTGGAACTGCCGAACGAGTCCTCCGGCCTGCTGCCCCCGCTGGAGCAGTGGTCGGGGGGCACCTTCGCAAACCTGCCCATCGGCCAGGGCATGTCGCTGACCACCCTGCAGATGGCCAGCGTCTACCAGGCGCTGGCCAACGACGGGGAACGGATCGAGCCCCGCGTCATCGAGTCGGTGACCGCCCCCGACGGCACCCCGCAGGAGGTCGTCGAGCCAGCCCGCACCCAGGTCGTCAGCCCCGAAACCGCCGGCATGGTGGTGGACATGTTCCGCTCGGTGATGCAGGACGACCCGGGCGGGCTGCAGTCGGGCACCGGCGCCAACGGCGCTGTCCCCGGATACCAGACCTCGGGCAAGACGGGCACGGCGCAGAAGGTCGACCCGAACACCGGCGCGTACTCCAACAGCGACTACTGGATCACCTTCGCCGGTGTCGCCCCGGCCGACGACCCGCGGTTCGTCGTGGCCGTGATGGTCGACGAGCCCCAGCGCGGCGTCGAGGAGGGCGGCGGCGGCGGCCAGTCCTCGGCCCCGCTGTTCCGGGAGATCGCGTCCTGGCTGCTCAACCGGGATAACATTCCGACGTCGCCGCCCGTGGAGGATCTCCTGATCCTCCACGCCCAATAGTCCTTCGAGGAGGAGAACATCCATGGAAACCACCCTGACCCACCTGGCTGAGCTTGCCGGGGGCGAACTCGTCCGGGAATCCGGGGCTGATCCCGTCATCACCTCCGTCGGACTGGATTCGGGCACTCTCGCGGACTCCGGCGCCCTGTTCGCCGCAGTCCCCGGCACACGTCGCCACGGCGCCCGTTTCGCGGCGGGAAGCCCCGCCGCCGCCGTCCTCACCGACGAGGAGGGCCGGCGCATCCTCGCGGAAGCGGGGGAGCGGCGCCCGGTGATCGTGGTCGAGAACGTCCGGGCGGTGCTGGGAACCGTGGCCGCCGAGATCGAGGGGCACCCCTCGGAACGCCTGACCGTCCTCGGCGTCACCGGCACCTCCGGCAAGACCACCACCAGCTACCTCCTCGAGGCCGGACTCATGGCCGCGGGACACAAGGTGGGTCTCATCGGCACCACCGGAACCCGCATCGACGGCCGCGCGGTGCCGACTTCCCTGACCACCCCGGAGGCGACGACCCTGCAGGCGTTGTTCTCGCAGATGGTCGAGGAGGGAGTGACGCACGTGGTCATGGAGGTCTCCTCCCACGCGCTGGAACTGGGCCGGACGGCGGGGACGCATTTTGCCGTCGCCGGCTTCACCAACCTCTCCCAGGACCACCTCGACTTCCACCCGACGATGCAGGAGTACTTCGAGGCCAAGGCCCGGTTCTTCGACCCGGCCTCCCCGCTGGCGGCGGGGAAGTCGGTCATCTGCGTCGACGACGAGTGGGGCCGCGCCATGGCGGAACGCGCGGACCACCCCCTCACCGTCTCCACCCGCGGCGTACCGGCCGACGTCACGGCCGCCCCGGCCACCGTGGCGCCCTCCGGCGAGCAGACGATCGTCCTGCACCTGCCGGGCGTGGAGGTGACCGCCCGGCTGCCGCTGCCGGGCGACTTCAACGTCGCCAACGCGGCAGTGGCCACGGCGATGGCGCTGGCGGCGGGCGTGGATCCGGCGGCGTTCACCGCCGGCTTCGCCCATGTCGCCGTCCCAGGCCGAATGGAGCGCATCGACGAGGGGCAGGACTTCCTCGCCGTCGTCGACTACGCACATAAGCCGGCCGCCGTCGCGGCCGTCCTGGACACCCTGCGCGGCCAGGTCACCGGCCGGCTCGGCGTGGTGGTCGGGGCGGGCGGCGACCGGGACGCCTCCAAGCGCCCGATCATGGGCGAGGAGGCCGCGCGCCGCGCCGACCTCGTGATCATCACCGACGACAACCCGCGCAGCGAGGTTCCCGCCGTCATCCGCGCGGCGGTGCTGGAGGGCGCCCGCTCCGCCGGCACGGACGCAGAGATCCGGGAGATCGGCGACCGCGCCGCAGCCATCGACGCACTCATCGACTGGGCCCGGCCCGGTGACGGCGTGGTCGTCGCCGGCAAGGGCCACGAGGTCGGCCAGCTCATCGCCGGAGTGGACCACCACTTCGACGACCGGGAAGAAGTCCGCCGCTCACTCAAGGAGAAGAAGCAATGATTCCCCTCACCCTCGCAGAGATTGCGGAGATCACCGGCGGCGAGCTCCACGACGTCGCCGACCCGTACACGCAGGTGACCGGCTCCGTCGAATTCGACTCCCGGAAAATCACCCCGGGCGGGCTGTTCCTCGCCCTGCCCGGGGCGCAGGTCGACGGCCACGACTACGCCGCCCGCGCCGTCGCGGCCGGGGCGGCCGCGGTGCTGGCCGCCCGCCCGGTGGGGGTGCCCGCGGTCGTCGTAGCGCCCGCGGGCCGCACCGACTCCAACGCCGACATCTACGCCCACGACGCCGACGGTTCCGCGAAGGCCGTCGTCGACGCGCTCGCGGCCCTCGCGCACGCCGTGGTCGCCAGGCTGCCCGAGCTGACGGTGGTGGGCATCACCGGTTCAGCCGGCAAGACCTCCACCAAGGACCTCGTCGCCTCCGTGCTGCGCATGGCGGGGGAGACAGTCGCCCCGCCCGGTTCCTTCAACAACGAGATCGGCCACCCCTACACGGCGTTGCGCTGCGATGACGGCACCCGCTTCCTCGTCGCCGAGATGTCCGCCCGCGGCATCGGCCACATCGCCCACCTGGCGGAATCGGTGCCGCCGAAGATCGGCGCGGTGCTCAACGTCGGCAGCGCCCACCTCGGGGAGTTCGGCTCGCGGGAGAACATCGCCCGCGCGAAGGGCGAACTCGTCGAGGCCCTGCCGGCGGACGGGGTGGCGGTGCTCAACGCCGACGACCCCTTCGTCGCGGCGATGGCGTCGCGCACCCGCGCGCGGGTGGTCAGCTACTCCGCCCATGGGCGGGCGGACCTGTGGGCCGACGACATCCGTCTCGACGACGTCGCCCGCGCCAGCTTCACGCTCCACGCCGGCCACACCTCCGCCCCGGTCACGCTGCAGGTCTTCGGCGAGCACCAGGTCTCCAACGCACTGGCCGCCGCCGCAGTCGGCCTCGAGGCGGGGCTGACGCCGGCGCAGGTCGCGCAGGGCCTCTCGGGCCACACCAGCGCCTCGGCGCACCGCATGGACGTGCAGACCCGGGCGGACGGCGTCACCGTCATCAACGACTCCTACAACGCGAACCCGGACTCCATGCGCGCGGGCATAGCGGCGCTGGCGTACACCGCCTCCGCGCGCCGCGACGCCCGGTCGATCGCCGTCCTCGGCGAGATGAGCGAACTCGGGGCGGACGCAGAGGAGTCCCACCGTCTCATCGGGGAGCAGCTGGACCGCTACCGCGTCGACCACCTCATTGCGGTCGGGGAGGGGCCCCACAGCCGTGCCATGGCCACCGAAGCCGCGAACCGGGGTATAACTACGGAGATCGCGCGCGACGTCGACGAGGCCACCAGCCTCGTCGAGGCCGTGCTGCGCACCCGCCCGATCGAACACACCGGCCCCGGCAACCCGGGGGACGTGGTGCTGGTCAAGGCCTCCAATTCCCTGGAGCTGTGGCGGGTGGCGGAGAACCTCATCCACCAGAAGAACATCCAGAAGGGTTCATAGGGGCGACACGACGTGACACAGATCATCATCGCAGGAATCGTCAGCTTCCTTGTCTCGATCTTCACCACTCCCATCCTCATCCGGCGGTTCTCCGCCGAGGGGCTCGGGCAGGAGATCCGCGAGGACGGGCCGAAGTCGCACCTGCGCAAGCGCGGCACCCCGACGATGGGCGGCATCGCCATCCTGGCGGGCATCGTCGTCGCCTACCTCACCGTCGGCATCTACGGCCTGATCATCGGCACCGGCGGCTTCACCGTCTCGGGCGTGCTGGTCCTCGGCTTGACCCTCGGCCTCGGCGCCCTGGGTTTCGCCGACGACTTCATCAAGATCTTCCGGGAGCGCAACCTCGGCCTGAACAAGACCGCGAAGCTCGTCGGCCAGCTGGTGATCGCCGTGGCGTTCGGACTGCTCATCCTCATGTTCCCCGACGACGAGGGGCTGACCCCGGGGTCGACGCACCTGTCGTTCATCCGCGACATCGACACCGTCGACATCGCCTTCGGCGGCAGCATCATCGGGATCATCGTCTTCCTGCTGTTCATCTACATCCTCACCGCCGCCTGGTCGAACGCCGTGAACCTCACGGACGGACTCGACGGCCTGGCCGCCGGAAGCATCGCCTTCGTGATGGGCGGCTACTCGCTGATCACGTTCTGGCAGTTCCGCAACTCCTGCACCGTCGCGGTGGAGCCGGGCTGCTACTCGGTCCGCGATCCGCTGGATCTCGCCGTCCTCGCCGCCGCCGGCCTGGGCGCCTCCCTCGGTTTCCTGTGGTGGAACGCCGCCCCCGCGAAGATCTTCATGGGAGACACCGGTTCCCTCGCCCTCGGCGGCCTGGTCGCCGGCCTCTCGGTCGCGTCGCGCACCGAGCTGCTCATGGTCATCATCGGCGCCCTCTTCGTCATCGAGGCGGCCTCCGTGGTCATCCAGGTCATCTCCTTCCGCACGACCGGCAAACGCGTCTTCCGGATGGCGCCCTTCCACCACCACTTCGAGAACGGCGGCTGGCCGGAGACCACCGTGGTCGTCCGGTTCTGGCTCATCGCTGTCATGGGGGTCATGCTGGGTGTGTCCATCTTCTACGCCGAGTGGCTCACCGCCACGGGAGTGAGCCTGCGATGATCACCGGAACCGCCCTCATCGCCGGCGCCGGGGTCTCGGGCCGCGGACTCGCCCGCCTGCTCGTCGATCTCGGCGTGGACGTCGTCGTCGCCGACGACAACGCCCGGATCGAGGGCGTGCGCGGCATGGGCGTCGACGAGGCCCGCGGCCGTCTCGGCGAGTTCGAGGTAGTCATTACTTCTCCCGGGTGGCGCCCCGACCACCCGCTGCTTCTCGACGCCGCAGCCGCCGGCCTCGAGGTCCTCGGCGACGTGGAGCTGGCCTACCGGCTCGACCGCGCCGGCGCATTCGGCGCTCCGCGCACCTGGCTCGTGGTCACCGGCACCAACGGCAAGACAACCACCACCGCAATGCTCGCCGCCATGATGCGGGAGCTCGGCCGCGACACCGGGCTGCGTGCCGAGGCCGTCGGCAACATCGGCGTCTCCGTCGCCGACGCCCTGGCCGACCCTCGGCGCGTGGACGTTCTCGTCGCCGAACTCTCCAGCTTCCAGCTCCACTGGTCCAGCGAGCTGACCCCCGATGCCGGGGTGCTGCTCAACCTCGCCGAGGATCACCTCGACTGGCACGGCTCCTTCGCCGCCTACACCGAAGCCAAGGCCCGTGCGCTGACCGGGCCGGTCGCCGTAGCCGGCGCGGACGACCCGGCGGTGCGCGCCCTGGCACCGGAGGGGCACATCGGTTTCACCCTCGCCGAGCCCGCCGTCGGGCAGTTCGGCGTCATCGGCGGGCAGCTGGTGGACAACACCGGAGACGCTCCTGTGGTGCTGGCGCCGGTCGCCGGAATCCAGCCCGCGGGTCCCGCCGGCGTGCTCGACGCGCTCGCGGCCGCCGCCGTCGCGCGCAGCCAGGGCGCCGCACCCGCCCACATCGCCGCGGCCCTCGCCGGCTTCCAGGTCGACGGGCACCGCGGCCAGACTGTCGCCGAGAACGGGGGAGTGGCCTGGGTGGACAACTCCAAGGCCACCAACCCCCATGCGGCGGACGCCGCGCTGGCCGGACTCCACGACGTCGTCTGGCTGGCCGGCGGACAGCTCAAGGGCGCGGACGTGGGCCCCCTCATCCGGGACCACGCGCACCGGCTCAAGGGCGTCGGGCTGCTCGGCGCCGACGCCGCGCTGATCGCCGACGCCCTGCGCGCACACGCCCCGGACGTCCCCGTCCACGTCACCGCGCTCACCGACCCGGCCGCGGCGATCGACGACCTCGTCGACTGGGCGGGTGGGATCGCCGAGGCGGGCGACACCGTGCTGCTGGCGCCGGCCGCCGCCTCCCTCGACATGTTCACCGGAATGTCTCAGCGCGGCGACCTCTTCGCCGCCGCGGCCCGGGCGAGGACGTCATGAGCGCCAGCGCCGGAACGTTCACCAGGTGGCACGCCGCCTGGCACCGGAGGATGGATTCCTGGCCGGGCTTCGACTACCTCATGATCCGCTCGGTGGTCTTTCTCCTCTCGGGGATCGGCGTGGTCATGGTCATGTCCTCCTCGATGACCTGGTCGGTGCTCGAGGGGTCCACCGTGTGGGCGCAATCCCTGCGGCAGGGGGTCATGGTGGTCCTCGGCCTGTTCGCCTTCTGGCTGGCGCTGCGGGTCCGACCCGCGGTGATCCGGCGGCTCGCGCCCTGGCTGTTGCTGCTCTCGCTCGTGCTGCTCGTGATGGTTCTCATCCCGGGGATCGGCAGCGGTTCCGAGGAGGTGGGCTCCCAGTCCTGGATCCGCTTCGGTTCCATCGGCCTGCAGCCCTCCGAGCTGGCGAAGGTCGCCGTCGCGGTGTGGGGTGCGGCCTATCTGGCCGACCGGCGCGACCCGAAGAAGATCAGCGCGCGCAGCCCCTTCGCCGTCTACCTCGCCGTCTCGGTCCTGATGATCCTGCTCATCGCCGTGCAGGGCGACCTCGGCATGACCATGAGCTTCGCGCTGGTGGCCATGTTCACCCTGCTCTTCGCGGGCGTCGACCTCCGGATCATCGCCGCGGGGGGTGTCGCCGCCCTGGCGGGCCTGCTGCTGATCTTCTTCTCCGGCGGTTTCCGCTCCAACCGTTTCCACGTCTACTTCGACGCGCTGTTCGGCCGTTTCGAGGACACCCAGGGCACCGCTTTCCAGTCCTACCAGGGGTTTCTCTCGCTGGCGGACGGTTCCCTCTTCGGCGTCGGGCTCGGCCAGTCCCGGGCGAAGTGGTTCTACCTGCCCGAAGCCAAGAACGACTTCATCTTCGCCATCATCGGCGAGGAACTCGGGCTGTGGGGCGGGGCCATGGTGATCGTCCTGTTCTCCGCCCTCGGATACTTCGGTTTCCGCACCGCCCAGCGGGCGCAGAACCAGTTCCAGTCGCTCATGGCGGCGGCGCTCACCGCGAGCGTGGTGTCCCAGGCGTTCATCAACATCGGCTACGTCGTCGGCCTGCTGCCGGTGACCGGTATCCAGCTGCCGATGATCTCCGCCGGCGGCACCTCCGCCATCATCACCCTGGGCTCCATGGGGCTGCTGGCCTCCGTCGCGCGCCACGAGCCGGAGACGGTGTCCGCGGTCCAGTCCTACGGGCGCCCCCTCTTCGACCGGATCTTCTTCCTGCCCGAGCCGGCGGTGCGCACCGTACCCCCCGTCCGCGGGACTCGGCCCAGGTTCGGTGAACCGGTCACTGGTAGCGTCAGGGAACGTAATCGGCCCACCCACGACAGGAGACGGTGATCCATGCCCGAATCGAATGGGACTCTGAGCGTGGTCGTCGCCGGGGGAGGCACCGCCGGCCACATCGAGCCGGCACTGGCCGTCGCCGAGGCGCTGGTGGAACGGCACGGCGCCGCGGTGACCGCGCTGGGAACCCCACGCGGCCTGGAACGCGACCTCGTCCCCGCCCGCGGATTCGACCTCCGCTTCATCGATCCGGTGCCCGTGCCGCGCCGCCCCAGCGTCGACCTGCTCAAGCTGCCTTTCCGGGTGGTCGCGGCGGTTCGCCAGGCGCGGGGCATCCTCCGGGAGGTCAAGGCTGACGCCCTGATCGGCTTCGGCGGCTACGTGGCAGCGCCCGCCTACCTGGCGGCCCGCTCGCTGGGCATCCCCTTCTTCGTCCACGAGGCCAACGCCCGCGCGGGCATGGCCAACAAGCTGGGCGCGCGGCTCGGCGGCACCGCCTTCAACGCGGTGTCCGGTTCCGGCATGCCCGGCCGGGTCGTGGGCATCCCGGTCCGGTCCGCCCTGCGCGGCGGCGACACCCACGCCGCGGCCGAACGCGGCCGTGAGCAGTGGGGGCTCGCCCCCGACCGGAAGACCCTGCTGGTCACCGGCGGATCCCAGGGCGCGGTCAACCTGAACGAGGCGGTGGCGGAAGCCGTCGGCACGCTCGCCGGGGAAGGATTCCAGGTGCTGCACGCCTACGGCAAGCGCAACACCGCCCCCGCCCCGCACGAGCACTACGTCGCCCTGCCCTACATCGAGGACATGGCCGCGGCTTATGCACTCGCCGACCTCATCGTGTGCCGTTCCGGTGCGATGACCGTCGCCGAGGTCACCGCCTCCGGCCTGCCGGCCGTGTACGTCCCCCTGCCCCACGGCAACGGCGAACAGGCGCTCAACGCCACCGGCGTCGTGGCGGCGGGCGCAGCCAGACTCGTCGACGACGCGGAACTGAACCCCGAGCGCCTGGTCGCCGAGGTCAGCGAGATCCTCGGCGACGACGAGCTGCTGGCCGCCATGCGCGCCGCCGCCCGCGGACACTCCGCCGGCGACGCCGCGGCGCAGATCGCCGACGCCATCATCCACCACACACACCCAGGAGCCTGAAGTCCGTGACCGACTCTGTTGACCTCTCCCGTGTCCACCTCATCGGCATCGGCGGCTCCGGCATGTCCGGCGTCGCCCGGATCCTCCTCGACCGGGGTGCGGTGGTCACCGGTTCCGACGTCAAGGACTCGCGCCCCGTCCGGGCGCTGCGTTCCGCCGGGGCGCACGTCGCCGTGGGCCACCAGGCCGAGAACCTGACCCTGGCCGGCGAGCCGCCGACGGTGGTCGTCGTCTCCTTCGCCGCCATCCCGGAGGACAACCCGGAGCTGGTCGCCGCTGCGGAACTGGGCATCCCGGTGATCCGCCGCTCGGACCTCCTCGGCGAGCTCATGGCCGGGCACCGCCAGGTGCTCTTCGCCGGCACGCACGGCAAGACCTCCTCCACCTCGATGGCGGTGGCGGCCATGCAGGCCGCCGGCATGGATCCCAGCTTCGCCATCGGCGGGCAGCTCAACCGTTCGGGCACCAACGCCCACCACGGCACCGGCGAGAGCTTCGTCGCCGAGGCGGACGAGTCCGACGCCTCCCTGCTGCGGTACTCCCCGGACATCGCGGTGGTGACCAACATCGAGCCGGACCACCTGGACTACTTCGGCACCGCGCAGGCCTACCACCAGGTCTTCGACGACTTCGCCGACCGCATCTCCGCGGACGGCCACCTGGTGGTCTGCCTCGACGACGTCCACGCCGCGGCCCTCGGCGAGCGCTGCCTCGCCCGGGGCGTCCGGGTCCTCGGGTACGGCACCACCGCCGCCGCAGAGCTGCACCCGCAGATTCCCGTGGGCGCGGAGATACTCAGCTCCGAGGTCACCGACGGGGGTTCGCTCGCGCAGGTGCGCCTGGGTTCCACCGACCTCTCCGTCACCCTGCAGATCCCGGGTCACCACATGGTGCTCAACGGGGCGGGAGCGCTGCTGGCCGGCCATCTCGCGGGCGGCGATCTCACACTGCTCGCGGAGGGGCTGAGCGACTTCAACGGCGTGCGGCGCCGTTTCGAGTACCGCGGCACCGCCGGCGGCGTTCGGGTCTACGACGACTACGCGCACCACCCGACGGAGGTGACCGCCGTGCTGCAGGCCGCCCGCCAGAAGGTCGAGGCGGAGGGGGAGGGCGCGCGCGTCGCCGTCGTGTTCCAGCCCCACCTGTACTCGCGCACCATCGAGTTCGCCGAGGAGTTCGCGGCGGCGCTGTCGCTTGCCGACGCCGCCGTGGTCCTCGACATCTACGGCGCCCGGGAAAAGCCCGTCGAGGGCGTGAGCTCCCGGATCATCACCGACTCGATGACCGCGGAGACGGTCGCCTACGAGCCTGATTTCTCCCGCGCGCCGGAAACCGTCCGGGCCCTGGTCAAGGAGGGGGACCTGGTGCTCACCATGGGCGCCGGCGACGTCACCCTGCTGGCCGGCGAGATCCTGGCCGCCCTGGCGGAGTGATGTCGCGCAAGAGGGTCCTCCGGGCGGGGGCGGCGCTTCTCGTCGTGCTCGTGCTGGTGGTCGGCCTGCTCTGGGTGTTCCCCGTCCTGCGGGTCTCCGCCTTCGAGGTAACGGGCAACGCCCGTACCCCGGAGGAGCTGGTCGTCGAGGCGACCGGCGTGGCGGAGGGCGACAACCTCGTCCGCGTCGACGCCGGCCGGGCGGCGGCCGGGGTGGCGCAACTGCCCTGGGCGCGCAGCGCCACCGTGTCCCGCGGCTGGCCGGGCACCCTCAAGGTGGAGGTCACCGAGCGCCGTGCGGTCCTGTTCACGCGGGAGGCCGACGGCGAGCACCTCATCGACGGGGAAGGCGTCCCCTTCGTCATCGACGTCCCGCCCGAGGACGCCGTGGAGGTGACCGGCGAAGTGGAGTCCTACGGCCCCGTCGCCGACGTGATCACCGCCCTGCCGGAGGACATCCGCGTCCTGGTGTCGTCGGTGGACGTGCCGGGACCCCGGGAACTGACCCTCCGGCTGACGGATGGGCGGACGGTCTACTGGGGGGCGTCGGAAAGCAACCACGACAAGGCGCTCGCGGTGCAGACCGTCCTCCAGCGCGAGGGGCAGCACTGGAACGTGTCGAACCCCGCGATGGTCACCGTGCGTTAAAACCGCACGTCAACAACCTTAAAGTTGAGGTTGAGACTATGGACACGCCGCCCGAATGTCCCCCGAATTCAGCGGCCCGTGGCCCATGATGGATACAACCTCGTTCACGAATCAACCCACTCCCCGAAAGGCGCGGCCAGAACCCATGACCTCACCGAACAACTACCTCGCCGTCATCAAGGTCGTCGGCGTCGGCGGCGGCGGAGTCAACGCCGTCAACCGCATGATCGAAGAGGGTCTGAAGGGTGTCGAGTTCGTCGCCATCAACACGGACTCCCAGGCGCTGCTCTTCTCCGACGCGGACACCAAGCTCGACATCGGCCGCGAGGCCACCCGCGGCCTGGGCGCCGGCGCCAACCCGGAGGTCGGCCGCACGTCCGCCGAGGACCACAAGTCGGAGATCGAGGAGACCCTCAAGGGCGCCGACATGGTGTTCGTCACCGCCGGTGAGGGAGGCGGTACCGGAACCGGCGCCGCGCCGGTCGTCGCGGGCATCGCGAAGAAGCTCGGCGCCCTGACCGTCGGCGTCGTGACCAAGCCCTTCAAGTTCGAGGGCCCGCGCCGCACCCGCCAGGCGGAGTCCGGCATCGAGGAACTGCGCCAGGTCTGCGACACCCTCATCGTCATCCCGAACGACCGTCTGCTGCAGCTCGGCGACTCCTCCCTCTCCATGATGGAGGCCTTCCGCGCGGCCGACGAGGTGCTCCACAACGGCGTCCAGGGCATCACCAATCTCATCGTCACCCCCGGCGTGATCAACGTCGACTTCGCGGACGTCCGCTCCGTGATGTCCGACGCGGGTTCCGCCCTCATGGGCGTGGGTTCGGCGCGCGGCGACAACCGTGTGATGGACGCGACCATGCAGGCCATCAATTCCCCGCTGCTCGAATCCACCATGGAGGGCGCGAAGGGCCTGCTGCTGTCCGTCGCAGGCGCCTCCGACCTCGGCCTCATGGAGGTCAACGAAGCCATGAGCATCGTGCAGGAGAAGGGCGACGAGGACGCCAACATCATCTTCGGCACGATCATCGACGACAACCTCGGCGACGAGGTCCGCGTGACCATCATCGCCACCGGTTTCGACGCCGCGAAGAACAACCCGCCGGCCGCCGCCCCCGCCGCCCCGGCGGAGAACCCCGTCCCGGCCCCGGAGGAGACCGCCCGCGGCCGTCTCTTCGAGGACCGTGAGAAGGCCCCGGAGGAGCCCGCCCGCCACCAGCAGCGCAGCTCCGGGCTGTTCACCACCCCCCGCCCGGAACGCAGGGAGCGCAACGACCGCCACGACGACGATCTCGATGTGCCCGACTTCCTGCGCTAACCTCTAGGGCATGTCCCTGCGCAACGAGAACGAGGCTTCCCGCCCCGTCCGCATGGTGTTCACCACCCGTGCGGGCGGGGCGTCGTCGTCCCCCTACGAATCCTTCAACCTGGGCGACCACGTCGGCGACGACCCCGCAGCCGTCGCCGCCAACCGGGCCCGGCTCGCCGGGGTGCTCGGCCTGGCCCCGGACGACATCGTCTGGATGGAACAGGTCCACTCCAACAACGTGGCGGTCGTGCCCGGCCCCGTCGAGGCGACGGACGCCGTGGTGACCACCCGGCGGGGCCTGGCCCTGGCGGTGCTCACCGCCGACTGCGTGCCGGTGCTGCTCGCCGACCACGTCAACGGCGTCGTCGCGGCCGCGCACGCCGGACGGATGGGGGCCCGCAACGGCATCATCCCGCGCACCGTGGCCGCAATGGTCGAACTGGGTGCCACCCCCGTTACTATCCAGGTGCTGCTCGGCCCGGCAGCCTCCGGGCGGCGCTATGAGGTGCCCGCGGAGATGGCCGCGGACGTCGAGAAGCATCTTCCCGGCTCGCGCACGCGCACGGAGCAGGGCACGACCGGCATCGACGTGCGCGCCGGCCTGGTGCGGCAGCTGATGGGGCTGGGGGTCACCCACATCGAGGCCGACCCGCGCTGCACCATCGAGGACACCGACTTCTTCTCCTACCGCCGTGAGGGGAAGACGGGGCGTCAGGCGGGGCTGGTGTGGCTGCCGTGACCAGGACCGATGAACTGCGCGCCAACCTGGCCGACGTCCGCGCGCGCATCGACGCCGCCGCCACCGCCGCCGGCCGCGATCCCGCCGGCGTCCGGCTCCTGCCCGTGACCAAGTTCCACCCGGCCTCCGACGTGGAGATTCTCGTGGAGCTGGGTGCCCCCGACGTCGCGGAAAACCGGGAACAGGAGGCCCGCGGGAAGGCGGCCGAGGTACCCGCCGCCCGCATCCACATGATCGGGCAGATCCAGACGAAGAAGGCGAACTCCGTCGCCCGGTGGGCGGCCAGCGTCCACTCCGTGGATTCCGTCCGCCTGGCGCAGGCGCTCGACCGGGGCATGGCCCTGGCCCTGGAGCGGGGGGAGCGGTCCGACTCTCCGCTGCCGGTCTACCTGCAGCTTTCCGCCGACGGGGATCCCGCCCGAGGGGGCGTTGCCGAAGGTGACCTCGACGAACTCGTGGACACCGTCGAAGCTGCCGGGCACCTCCGGCTCGACGGCCTCATGGTGGTCCCGCCGCTGGGTGCGGACCCCGCCGACGTCTTCGCCCGGGCCAAGCTGCTGTGCGATGAACTGGCCGGGCGGCTCGGCCGCGCAATGGAGTTGTCGGCCGGCATGTCCGGCGATCTGGAGGACGCCGTGGCGCAGGGCTCGGACATCGTGCGTGTCGGTACTGGTGTGCTCGGCGCCCGACCGTTACCCTAGGGAACAACAGACGTCGAAACGCCCGTGTCAGCTGCGCAAACGGGATATGTCCCGGGAGGATAAACCATATGTCCATCATAAGGAACGCCAAGGAGTTCTTCGGCCTCACTCCGGTCGACATGGAGCACGAGGACGCCTACTACGAGGACGACCGCCAGTACCGCTCCAGCGGCTCCGCCGCCTACGCGCCTGCACCCGCCGCCGCGCCGACCCGCGACTGGGATTACCAGGAGCGCCCCCGCTACACCGAGCCCAAGCTGGTCGCCGTCGAGGTGACCACCTACAACCAGGCCGCCGACATCGGCGAGCCCTTCCGCGACGGCGACGCCGTGGTTTTCGACCTCTCCCGCATGGAGCCCGGTGACAACAAGCGCATCGTCGATTTCGCCGCCGGACTCTGCTTCGCTCTGCGCGGCCGGATGGTCAACGTGTCCAAGCACGTCGAGACCGACCGCAGGGTTTTCGCCATCACCCCCGAAGGCTCGAACTTCAGCCAGATTGAGCTGGAGCGCGCCGCGGGCCTGCGCTGATCCTCTTTCCCGGCGGGGCGCCTGCCTTTCAGGGGACTGAACCAGTAGGCTCGGATCTCGTGAGTCTCCTCGGTTCAGTCCTCTATGTCGTTCTCCAGATCTTCGTTCTCATCCTCATCGCGCGGATCGTGATCGAGATGATCCAGTCGTTCTCGCGGAATTTCCAGCCCCCGCGCTGGTTCATCTACATCGCGGAGCCGCTGTTCATGATCACCGACCCGCCGGTCAAGGCCCTGCGCCGGGTGATTCCGCCGCTGCGGCTGGGCAATGTTTCGCTCGACATGTCCGTTATCGTGCTGTTCATCATTCTTTCGGTCCTGCGGGCCATTGTCGTCCAAGTGTTCTTGGCCTGAGTGGCAGCGAAGCTGAACCTCCGCTAAACATTTAGAGTGTCCGGCGTCCGGAGGGCCCCTCCCGGGGTTACACTTGACCGAGCATCCAACGTACGATTAATAGATAACAACTTCGTGTGGTTCGCACCGCACCGGCCTTACGGGCCACCACAAACTCGAAGGGAACGCCAATGCCGCTGACACCAGCTGATGTGCACAACGTCGCTTTCAGTAAGCCGCCGATCGGCAAGCGGGGTTACAACGAGGATGAGGTCGACCAGTTTCTCGACCTCGTCGAGGACACCCTCGCCCAGCTCCAGGACGACAACGATGACCTTCGCGCACGCGTCGAGGACGGCGGCGCCCCCGCCGCCGGCGGCGTCGACAAGGCCGCCCTCCGCAAGGAGATCGAGGCCAAGCTGCGCGGAGAGTACGAAACCAAGCTGAGCGAGGCCCGCAAGGCCACGGAGAAGGCCGAGGCCGAGGCCAAGGCCGCCAAGGCTGAGCTGCAGAAGGCCAAGGCTGACGCGGACAAGGCACGTTCCGAGGCGGAGGCAGCGAAGAAGCAGCAGCCCGCCACGGCTGTGGCTGCGGTCCCGGCCTCTTCCCAGGCTTCGGGTGCGGCCTCCGCCGACACCCACATGCAGGCCGCCAAGGTCCTGGGCCTCGCCCAGGAGATGGCCGACCGCCTCACCTCCGAGGCGCAGGCCGAGTCCAAGTCGATGCTCGACGAGGCACGCTCCGCCGCCGAGGGTCAGCTCTCCGACGCCGACACCAAGGCGAAGGCCCAGCTCTCCGACGCCGACACCAAGGCGAAGGCCCAGCTCGCGGAGGCCGCGAAGCGCGCCGACCAGCAGATCGCGGAGGCCGACAACAAGGCCAAGGCGCTCCTCGCCGACGCGGAGAAGCGCGCCGAGGAGACCACCAACCAGGCGAACTCCCGCGCTGAGGCCCAGATCCGCCAGGCCGAGGAGAAGGCCAACGCCCTGCAGGCCGACGCCGAGCGCAAGCACACGGAGATCATGGCCACTGTCAAGCAGCAGCAGACGGCCCTGGAGACCCGCATCAGCGAGCTGCGCGTCTACGAGCGCGAGTACCGCACCCGCCTCAAGACCCTGCTCCAGTCCCAGCTGGACGAGCTGGAGTCCCGCGGCTCCGCCGCACCGAACGCGGACGCCGGCAAGCAGAACTAGCCGCCCCGTTTCCCGGAACTCCCCGCCATCCGGCGGGGAGTTCTTGCGTTGAGGTATAGTGTCCACTCAGAAGCGACGATCCGGCCATCACCGGGGAGCATCCGGAAGAACAGCGTCGAGCGCCCAGTAGAACCGGACGGGTGGGACCGTGAGATACCTTCATCACGAACGAAGTGGGGCGCGCGGACGCGTGCCCAAGCAGGGTGGTACCGCGCAGCAGATGCGTCCCTGCAGGCCATCCGTCAGTCGTGAGTGAAGGAAGTCCAGTGTCCGAGCAGAAGAGAACCGCCGTCGGCGGTGTCTACCCCAAAGTTGACCTGACCAGCGGTTCCACCCGCTTCCCCGACATGGAACGCAACGTCCTGGACTACTGGCGGGAGGACGGCACCTTCCAGGCCTCCCTCGACCAGCGCGAGGGCAGCGACGAATACGTCTTCTACGACGGCCCGCCTTTCGCGAACGGCCTGCCGCACTACGGGCACCTGCTCACCGGCTATGTCAAGGACATCATCCCGCGCTACCGCACCATGGCCGGCTACCACGTGCCGCGCGTGTTCGGCTGGGACACCCACGGCCTGCCCGCGGAGCTCGAGGCGGAGAAGCAGCTCGGCATCACGGACAAGGGTCAGATCGAGGACATGGGTCTGGCCAAGTTCAACGAGTACTGCGCCACCTCCGTCCTGCAGTACACGGAGGAGTGGAAGGAGTACGTCACCCGCCAGGCCCGCTGGGTGGACTTCGACAACGGCTACAAGACCATGGACCTGACCTACATGGAGTCTGTGATCTGGGCCTTCAAGGAGCTCTACGACAAGGGTCTGATCTACCAGGGCTTCCGCGTTCTGCCGTACTCCTGGGCAGAGCACACCCCGCTGTCCAACCAGGAGACCCGCCTCGACGACTCCTACAAGATGCGGCAGGACCCGGCCCTGACGGTGACCTTCCCCGTCAACGGCGCCCGCCCGGGCACCGCGGCCGAGCGGACCCTCGCCGACCACCCCGAGCTCGCCGACGCCGCCGCCCTCGCCTGGACCACCACGCCCTGGACCCTGCCCTCCAACTCAGCCCTGGCCGTCCACCCCGAGGTCAACTACTCGCTGGTCAAGACCGGGGGAGAGTCTGAGTTCGCCGGCCGGACCCTGCTGATCGCCGAGAACCTCGTGGGCAACTACGCCAAGGAGTTCGGCGGGGACCACGAGGTCGCCGCCACGTTCACCGGCGCCCAGCTCGTCGGCCTGAGCTACGAGCCGATCTTCGGCTTCTTCCCGGACCTGACCAACGGTTTCCAGGTCCTCGCCGCCGACTACGTCACCACCGAGGACGGCACCGGCATCGTCCACCAGGCCCCCGCCTTCGGCGAGGACGACATGAACGCCTGCAAGGCCCTGGGCATCGAGCTGGTCATCCCGGTCGACATGGACGGCAAGTTCACCGAGCAGGCTGCCCCCTACGCCGGCCAGCTCGTCTTCGACGCGAACAAGGACATCATCCGCGACCTCAAGGCCGCCGGCCGGGTGTTCCGCCACGAGACCATCGAGCACTCCTACCCGCACTCGTGGCGTTCGGGGCAGCCGCTGATCTACATGGCGCTGCCGTCCTGGTTCGTCAACGTCACCGAGATCCGTGACCGCATGGTCGAGCTCAACCACGAAGAGATCGAGTGGATGCCGGAGCACATCCGCGACGGCCAGTTCGGCAAGTGGCTCGAGGGCGCCCGCGACTGGAACATCTCCCGATCCCGCTACTGGGGCTCGCCGATCCCGGTGTGGGTCTCCGACGACGACGCCTACCCGCGTATCGACGTCTACGGCTCCCTCGACGAGCTCGAGGCTGATTTCGGCGTCCGTCCCGCCTCGCTGCACCGCCCCTACATCGACGAGCTGACCCGCCCCAACCCGGATGACCCGACCGGAAAGTCGACGATGCGCCGCGTCCCGGACGTCCTCGACGTCTGGTTCGACTCCGGCTCCATGCCCTTCGCCCAGTTCCACTACCCTTTCGAGAACAAGGAGTGGTTCGAGTCCCACGCGCCGGCGGACTTCATCGTCGAGTACATCGGCCAGACCCGCGGCTGGTTCTACCTGTTGCACGTCCTGTCCGTCGGCCTCTTCGACCGGCCGGCCTTCAACAAGGTCGTCGCCCACGGCATCGTCCTCGGCGACGACGGCCTGAAGATGTCCAAGTCCAAGGGCAACTACCCCAACGTCAACGAAGTCTTCGACCGTGACGGCTCCGACGCCATGCGCTGGTTCCTCATGTCCTCGCCCATCCTGCGCGGCGGAAACCTCATCGTCACCGAGCAGGGCATCCGCGAGGGCGTGCGCCAGGCGATGCTGCCGATGTGGAACGCCTACACCTTCCTGCAGCTCTACTCCTCGAAGCCGGCCGAATGGTCAGTCGACTCCACTGACGTGCTCGACCGGTACATCCTGGCCAAGCTGCACGACCTGGTCGCGGACGTCGACAAGTCGCTGGCGGCCGCCGAGATCGCCGACGCCACCGACGCGGTCCGCCAGTTCGCCGACGCCCTGACCAACTGGTACGTGCGCCGCTCCCGCGACCGGTTCTGGGCCGGCGACACCGAGTACCCGGAGGCCTTCAACACCCTCTACACCGTGCTCGAGGTCCTCACCCGCGTCTCCGCTCCGCTGCTGCCCATGCTCTCCGAGGTCATATGGCGGGGCCTGACCGGGGAGCGCTCCGTCCACCTGGCGGACTTCCCCTCCGCAGACCAGATCCCGGCCGACGCAGCCCTGGTCGCCGCCATGGACGCCACCCGCGGGGTCTGCTCCGCGGCCTCATCGGTCCGCAAGTCGCACAAGTTGCGCAACCGCCTGCCGCTGCCGACGCTGACGGTCGCGCTTCCCGACTCCGCCCAGCTCGCCGATTTCGCCCCCATCATCCGGGACGAGGTCAACGTGAAGAACGTCGATCTGACCAGCGACGTCGACTCCGTCGGAACGTTCGAGGTCGTCGTCAACGCCAAGGTCGCCGGCCCCCGCCTCGGCCGCGACGTCCAGCGCGTGATCAAGGCGGTCAAGGCAGGAAACTACGAGCGGGTCGGCGAGAACGTCGTTGCCGACGGCATCGAGCTCAACCCGGGGGAGTACACCGAGCGCCTCGTCGCCGCCAACCCGGATTCCACCGCTCGTATCGACGGCCTCGACGGCCTCGTCGTCCTGGACATGGAACTCACCGAGGAACTTGAGGCCGAGGGCTGGGCAGCCGACGTCATCCGCGGCCTCCAGGACGCCCGCAAGGCAGCCGGCCTGGAGGTCTCCGACCGGATCACCGTCGTCCTGTCCGTCCCCGCAGACAAGCAGGAGTGGGCCGAACGCCACCGCGGACTCATCGCCGGCGAGGTGCTCGCCCTGGAACTCGACGTCACCACCGGGGAGCTGGACGGCGAAGCCCACGACGTCGTCAAGGGAACGAAGGCGACGGTGACAAAGGCAGCCGCCTGATGCGTGCCGCCCCGGCGGTGATGATCGCCTCCTCGCTCAGCCTCTATGCGGGCGCGGCGGTGGCGGTCGGATTGTTCGACCAGTTCCCGCCGGTCGTCGTCGCGTGGTTGCGCATCGCTGCCGCGGCGCTCATTCTCCTGGTGCTCCATCGTCCCGGCCCCCGGTCCTTCACCCGGCAGGCGGTCGGGTACGGCGTCGCCACGCTCGGGATGAACATGACCTTCTACGAGGCCATCGCGCGGCTCCCCCTGGGAACCGCCGTGGCCGTCGAGTTCCTCGGCCCGGTGCTCGTCGCCGCGGTGGGGTCCCGTTCGGTGCGCGACTGGCTGGCCCTCGCGCTCGCCGCCGTCGGCGTGGTGACCATCTCCGGGGCGGTGTGGTCGACTGCCGCCACCGGCCTTCTGTTCGCGCTGGCCGCCGGCGCCATGTGGGCGATCTACATCGTGGTCGGTTCCCGCATCGTCGGCGGGACGGACGACCCGCGCGCCGCGATGACCGTCGGTTTCACGTCTGCCTCCGTCCTTTCCCTGCCTCTCGTCTGGCTGATGTGGCCGGAGAACGTCACCATGCCCGGCACGCAGCTGCTCGGCCTCGCCCTCGGCCTGGGGGTGCTGTCCGCGGTGATCCCGTATTCCCTCGACCAGGTGGTCATGCGGATGGCGGGCCCGGCGGGCTTCGCGCTGCTGCAGGCTCTGCTGCCCGCGAGCGCGGCGGTCCTCGGTGCGATCATGCTCGGCCAGCTCCTCAGCATCGCGGAGGTGCTCGGCATCGTCCTCGTCATCGCCGCCATCGTCCTGCGGCGTCCGGCAGGATGAGTGCCATGCAGCGCTGGGTCCTCCACATCGACATGGACGCCTTCTACGCGTCCGTCGAACAGCTGACCCGGCCCACCCTGCGGGGCCGGCCGGTGCTGGTCGCCGGCGTGTCCGGCAGGGGAGTGGTCGCGGGCGCCAGTTACGAGGCCCGCAAGTTCGGCGCCCGCTCCGCCATGCCCACCCAGCAGGCCGCCCGCCTGGTCGGTTACTCTGCCGTCCTGGTGACGCCCCGCAGGGCGGTGTACGAGGCGGCGTCGAGACGCGTCTTCCAGTTGATCGCCTCCAGGGTCGACATCGTGGAGCAGCTGTCCATTGACGAGGCCTTCATGGAACCCGCTGAGCTCGCCGGCGCCACCGAGGCGGAGGTCACCCGCTGGGCTGATGACCTGCGGGCCCTCATCCGGGAGGAGACGGGCCTGCCCTCGTCGATCGGGGCGGGCTCCGGGAAACAGTACGCCAAGATCGCGTCCGGCCACGCCAAACCGGCCGGCACGTTCGTCATCCCGGGGGACCGTCAACTGGAGATCCTTCATCCGATGCCGGTGTCCGAGCTCTGGGGGGTCGGCCCCGTCACCGGGGCCAAACTCGCCCAGATCGGCGTGCAGACCATCGGCGACCTGGCGAATCTGAGCGAACGCGAGGTCGCGATCTCTCTCGGCGGCGCCACCGGAACCCAGCTGTGGAACCTCGCCCGCGGGATCGACGACCGGCCCGTCGCCCCCCGGGCCGAGGCGAAGCAGATCTCCGCCGAGCACACGTACCTCCGGGACCTCACCACGCACGCGGATGTCGACGCCGCCGTCACCCGCGCCGCAGAGGCCGCCCACCGTCGCCTGCTTCTCGACGGCCGCGGCTCCCGCACCGTCACCGTCAAACTCAAGATGGCGGACTTCCGGATCGAGTCCCGTTCCGCGACCCTGCCCTACGCCACCGACGATCCCGAGACGCTCCGGGCCACCGCTCTGCGGCTGGTCCGTTACCCGGAGGAAGTGGGGCCCATCCGGTTGGTGGGGGTCAGCTACTCCGGCCTGGAATCCGCGCGCCAGGACGTGCTCTTCCCGGAGCTCGACCGGCAGATCGCCTCCGCCGCCGACGACGATTTCGAGAGCGGTGTGAGCGACCACGTGGAAGAACCGGCCGTCCCGGAAACCAGCGAACCGGGGTGGCGGGCGACCCAGGATGTCCACCATCCGGAGTTCGGGCACGGCTGGGTGCAGGGGGCGGGGCACGGCATTGTGTCGGTGCGCTTCGAGACGCGTGCCACCGGCCCCGGCTTCACCCGCACCTTCCCGGTCGATGATCCGGATCTTCGGCCGGCAGATCCGCTGGCCAGCCTCGCCTGGGAGGACTGACTCACTTCGGCGGCCAGTGGAAGGCCGTCGGTGTCGATTCCTGCTTCGGTTTCGGTTCCGGTGGGGCCGCTTCGGCCTGCCGGGCGGCGGCGGACTCCTGGCGGCGTGCCCGGCGCTGGCTGAAGGTCTGGACCCAGTGTTTCTCGGCCGGCGCCAACGGGCCGGTGGCCCGGTCGACGGCGTAGGTGCCGTCACTGAAGTGCCAATAGACGTCACCGGTGATGTGGTCCAGCAGGTAGACGGCCTGCACGTCTGTTTTGCGGTTGTGGTGGTGGGGACACAGCGACACGAGGTTGCAGGGTGAGGTCGGGCCTTCGGGCCAGTTGACACGGTGGTCCGGCTGGGACCAGCGGGCGGAGTTGTTGCAGTCCGGCCAGCGGCAGATCCAGTCCCGGCCGATCAGGTAGGCCCGCATGTAGGTGGTGGGCCGGTACCCGGCGACCTCCGTGTCCCTGGCCGGGTCGATGTCCTGCGTGGTGGTGGCCAGACCGGACAGGACGCCGGCGGCTTCCGGGGTGAGCATTCCCGCGGCCGGGTGGTAGACGGGGGCGCCGTCGACGTCCCGGGCCCGGTAGAGGTTGAGCGTCACTGTGGTGGAGGTGTTGCCGAGCAGGAGGTCGGCCATGGCACGGGCCCGGGAGGTGTCGTTGCTCCGGGCCGCCTGGGTCACAGCATCGTGGATGAGGCTGCCCGTGGCCTGGTCGAGGGTGAGTTCGAATCGCAGGTCGCCGTTGGCCAGGGTGTCCAGGAAGTACTCCTCCGGTCCAGAGTCCGGGTCCGCAGCGTCGGATGACTCCTCCGGGTCCTCGGGGATCTGGAGCATGCGGATGACCCCCAGGATGACCCGCCTGATGTCGGCGGCGGAGGGCAGCAGCTGCTGGGGCCGGCTGGGGGTGAAGCGGCAGACCAGCTCCTCGTCCAGCAGCCGCCAGTAGCGGGGATCGTGGTAGAGGTCGGAGTTCGCCCCGGCGGCCGCCTTGTCGATGACCGCCAGCCGGTACATGTCCAGCAGGGGGCGCGCTTCGAGCATCGCTTTGAGGGAGGGCAGCCGGTCGAGGGTCTGCATGGCGTCGAGGTTGGCGGTGAGGTGGCGTTTGCTCATCCCGGTGGAACGGGAGAGCCGGGCGGCGAGGCTGGTCCAGTCCTGCGGGGTGTCGTGGTCGTAGGTGACGGGAAGACAGGAACGCCAGAAATCCAGGTCGGCGGCGACAGCTCTCAGGCGGGCGGCTGCGACGGGGTCGGCGGGGTTGTGGATGGCCCAGGAAGCGGGAACGGCGGTCAAGGGACAGGCACCTCCTCACGAGGCGGGTCTCGTTCTTGTGTTCGATAATCAACCTAGAACACGGACCCGACATGGGGGTGGTCGGCGGGGGAGGGTGGCCTATATCAGCAGGTCACTGACGTTTCTTCCGGTAGCCAACGCCGCGATGAGTGCCATCCGGGCCTGCCCCGCCCGCAGGTGGCCCGCACCGACCGCGCCGTGGGAACCCAGGGTCGCGCCGCCCCCGCCGCCCCCGTAGGCGAGGGTGACTGCACCGGCGGGGACGCGGGTCGTGACAACTACGGGGACGCCCGCCTCAAGCGCGTCGATCACGCCCGCGCCCATGTCCGGACCGATGTTGCCGGACCCCAGGGCCTCGACGACGAGGCCGTGGGCGCCGGCGGCGAGGGCGGCGTCGACAAGCGAGCGGTCGGCGCCCGGCCAGGCCGCCAGGACAGGGACGTGGATGCCGGCGAGCGGAGCGGCCGGGACCGGTGCGGGGCGGGGTGCTTCCCGCGGGACGGTGGAGATGAAGCCGTCGAGATCGGAGGTGTGCCGCTTGACGGCGCCCCGGGCGGGGATGGTCCAGCCGCCGAAAGAAATGAGGACCCCCTGGCGGCGGGAGAGCGGGTCGGAGGCGAGACGGATGGCGTCGAGGAGGTTGCCGGGGCCGTCGGAGGCGGGGTGGTCGAAGGCGCGCTGCGACCCGGTGAGCACGACGGGGCGGTCGTCGGCGTGGAAGCAGTCGAGCGCGAAGGCGGTGTCCTCCATGGAGTCGGTGCCGTGGGTGACCACCACCCCGTCGACGTCCGGGGAGGAGAGGGCCTCGTCGACGGCGGCGATGAGCGCGTCGATGTCCGCCAGGGTGATGGCGGAGGAATCGAGCCTGGTCAGCTCCCGGACGGTGACGTCGTGGGGGTCGGGGACGGCGTCGAGAAGCTCCTGGCCGGTGACCGTCGGACGCAGGGTCCCGGAGTCGTCCGTGGTGCAGGCGATGGTGCCGCCGGTGGTCAGCAACGCTATGCGGGTCATGGAACCACGATGCCACAGGAAGGGCCGCGGGGAAATGCTGTCACAAATACATAACGTGTACGATCGGATCGGATGAGGGCACCGGAATCCCCAGACCGCAGGTGCCCCGAACTGAGGAGAGTTTTTCCGTGAAGCTGACCAAGATCACCGCGATCACCGCCGCGTTCGGTGCCGCCCTGGCGCTGACGGCCTGCAGCTCCGACGAGGGCACCGGCACCGCCGCCACCACCGCGACCACCGGGGCGAGCGCCGAGTCCAGCACCGTCGCGGCGCCCGCGCTGCCCACCGCAGACGAGCTCAACGCAATTCTGGCCCGGGCCACCGACCCCAACGTCCCGCTGGAGGAGAAGGTCAACACCGTCCAGGGCGGCGAGGAAGCCCCCGAACTCTTCGAGGTCATGTCGGCTTCCCAGGCAGAGTCCGGCGCGCAGTTCCAGGTGGTCAACCCGGTGCTCCCGGGCTACACCCCGGATTCCGTGCTGGCCTCGGTCAACTTCATCCTCCCGGAGAATGAGGCCCAGCCGGCAGAGAACGTCGAGTTCATCTACCAGGACGAGACCTGGAAGTTGTCCCAGTCCTGGGCCTGCACCCTGATCACCAACACGGTCGCCCCGGAACAGGTGCCGCAGATGTGCCTGGACTTCTCGCAGACCCCGGAGTCCGAGCCGGCAGCTTAGCCTAGTCGTCCCACCGGCCCGGCAGCGTGAGAACCTTGCCGCGGCCGTTGGTGCGCACGGCCCACCGGCGGCGGATCCACCGGTCGTGGGTGGCCAGGAGCACCGTGCCGGGGAATTCCTCCAGCGCCTCCTCCAGTTCCTCCGCGAGGGCGAGGGAGAGGTGGTTGGTGGGCTCGTCGAGAAGCAGGATGTCCGGCGGGGAGGCCAGGATGACTCCCAGCGAGACCCTCCTGCGTTGACCCAGCGACAGCTCGCCCAGGGGGCGGGCGGCGGTTTCCTCGTTCATCAGGCCCATGTCGACGAGGGTGGGGGAGTTCGGCGGAACCAGCGCCGCGAAGATCTCCCCGGCGGGGGTGTCCAGGTCGGTCCATTCGTCGTCCTGACTGAGCCGGGTGATGCGGACCTCCTCCGGGATGCGCAAGAGGCCCTCGGTGACCTGCAGCTTTCCGTCGATCGCTTTGAGGAACGTCGATTTCCCCGAACCGTTCGGCCCCTCGATGAGCCAGTGGTCGCCGGGCTGGATGGTCACGGTCAACGGACCCAGCCGGTCGTCCACCCACAGGTCCCGCGCCACCACCGCGGGTTCGCCGAGGGAGGCCAGGGTGGTGTGTTCCGGGATGCCGTGGAACTTCAGGCGGGCGGGCGGCGGGGGCAGCTCGTCGCGTTCCAGCGCCTCGAGCCGGCCGCGGGCGGAGCGCAGCCGGTTACCGAGCGTCTTCGCCGCACGGTCGGCGTAGAACTTCGCCGAGGTCCGCACCTCCGACTTGGACACGTCCCGGTGGAAGATGTCCGATTCGCCCTGGTCCGTGGCCTTCTCCAGGCGTGCGCGCTCGTGCTCCTGGGCCACGTAGAGTTCCGCCCACCGGCGGCGGATGTCCTCGCGCGCCAACAAGTAGTCGGTGAAGGAACCGGTGAACACGGTGCCCTGCCGGGTGGCTTCGCCGGCGCCGCCCTCCGGGCCGAGTCCCGCGTCGAGGTCGACGAGCGAGTCGGCGGCCCGGTCCAGGAAGAAGCGGTCGTGGCTGGCGACCAGCACGGGGCCGCGGAACTCCTTGAGCTCGGAGATGAGGAAGTCCACGCCCTCGTCGTCGAGGTGGTTGGTCGGTTCATCGAGCACCATGGCGTCCACGGGGCGCAGCAGGAGCGCGGCCAGCGCGAATCGGCGCCTCTGGCCGCCGGACATCTCGCCGAGCCGCGTCTCCAGCGGGACCTTCGCCAGGCCGAGGCCGGCCAGCACCGTCGCGATGCGCGAATCCAGCTCCCACACGCCCGACTGCTCCGCCGTGGCCAGCGCCGCGTCGAATGCGTCGGCGAGCTCCGGCTCGTCCCCCAGGCGGGAGGAGAGGTCGCCGATCTGCTTCTCGACGTCCCGCAGCTCCGACACCGCCGCATCGATCACCTCGGAAGCGGGGGAGGAGAACGGCAGCTGCGTCTCCTGCTCGATGAAGCCCGTGACGGGTGGGGTGGTGATGACTCCGACGTCCGGTTCCAGGACGCCCGCGACCAGCTGCAGGAGCGTCGACTTCCCCGAGCCGTTCTCACCGATCAGGCCGGTCACGTGTTCCGAAGGCACGGCGAAGGTGATGTCGGTGAGCACCCGCCGCACGGACCCCGGGTAGGTGAAGCTCACACCGTCGAATTTCAGGTGGTGGGGGGAAGCCATGATGGTTCCTTAACTGTCGGTGAAGGCCAGGGAGGTGGTGGTGTCCTGGACCACGCGGACGTCGGACTCCGCTCCGCCGTAGACGACGCGGGTGGTGTACGACACGCGGCCGTCGACCGGGAGCGGGTGCCCCAGGTCGACGGTGAGGGCACCTTCGCTGGTGGTGTTGGAGTTGAGCACGTTGAGGGACTGGCCGTCCTCCATCGTCAGGGCGCCGATGGCGGGGCGCTGCTGGACATCGACGTCGAGTTCGACGCGGTCGCCGTCGACAGCGGTGATCGAGTACGTGGTGGTCTGCAGGAGGGTCGCTTCACCCGTCACCCGGGAATCCACCGACCAGGTCGCACCGGGGCCGACCGCCTCAGCCGGGAACACGACGGGCATGGACAGCAGCTTCATCAGGGCCTGCTCAACCTCGGAACGGCCCTCGTCGGTCGCGTCCTTCGGGGCGGCCAGGCGCACGGTCGACACCTGGCCGTCGTCCTCGCCGCGCCACCCCAGCAGGAAGCCTTCGGCCGAACGGATGTCGTCGGTCAGCTCCAGGTTGCTGCTCGACGGCTGGCCGACCCGGAATTCCACATCGCGCGAGGCGTCGCGCTCGTCTTCGGCGGGCTCCCCGGCGGCGGTGGCGGCACCCGTGAGGGGGACGGTGAGCCGTTCGACGTCGCCGCCCGCGGGGGCCTGGACGTCCACCGCGTCGGCCTGCATGAGTGTCTGGTTCAACCCTTCGGCCACCTCGACCTCGAGGGACTGCTCCGCGGCGTCGACATCCCGGTAGGTGAGCACGCGCTCGCCGGTGCCGGTGGTCTGCACGGTGACCCGCGAGGCGTCGACGGGCAGGCCGACGGCCGGCTCGATGGACGGGTCGGACTGCTCGGCCGAGCAGGCGGTGAGGGTCAGAGCGGCCGCCGCGGCGACCAGAATTCGGGAGAACTGCACCTCATCAAGGTTACCTGAGGTGGACCTCGACGGGCCGGTTGGGGAATGATGGGGGCCGTGAGCACGAGAACCCCGAGACCATCCGACAGGTACGTCACCTTAATGGCGTTGATCGTTCTTGGGGTGGCGGCCGTCGACCAGGCCACCAAGGCGGTCATGTTGTCCTGGTTGGAGCCCGGCGTGCCGGTGCCCGTCATCGGGGACTGGTTCCGTTTCTTCCTCCTCTTCAACCCCGGCGCGGCCTTCTCCATGGGGGAGAACTCCACCTGGCTGTTCACCACCATCCAGCTGACGTTCGTGGTCGTCATCGCGGTCGCGGCGCCGAAGATCCGCGACCGGGGATCGGCTGTCGGGCTGGCGTTGATCGCCGGCGGCGCCCTGGGCAACCTCATCGACCGACTCTTCCGGGAACCCGGTTTCTGGTTCGGCCACGTGGTGGACTTCATCTCCGTGGGCGGTTTCGCGGTGTTCAACCTGGCGGACTCCGCCATCACTGTCGGCGTGGTGGTCTTCGTCATCGCCATGTTCGCCGACGAACGCCGGAAGGTGGAGGCATGAGCCGCGAGACCCGTAACCTCCCCGTCCCGGAGGGCCTGGCCGGCATGCGTGTCGACGCCGCCCTCTCCCGCCTCCTCGGCCTCTCCCGCACCGTCGCCGCCGATCTCGCAGCCGACGGCGACGTACTTGTCGACGGCCGTGAGGTCGGCAAGTCCGACCGCCTCATCGAAGGCACGTGGTTGGAGGTGACCCTCCCCGCACCCACCTCCCCGGTGCTGCCCCGGGCGGAGCACATCGAGGGCATGGACATCCTCTATTCCGACGACGACATCATCGCCGTGAACAAGCCGGTGGGTGTCGCCGCGCACCCGACCGTCGGCTGGGACGGGCCCAGCGTCATCGGCGGTCTGGCGGCCGCGGGTTTCCGCATCTCCACCTCCGGCCCGCCGGAGCGCAAGGGCATCGTGCAACGCCTCGACGTCGGCACGTCCGGCGTCATGGTCGTCGCCGCCTCCGAGCGCGGGTACACCGTGCTCAAGAACGCCTTCCGCGACCGCACGGTGACAAAGGTCTACCACGCCCTGGTCCAGGGCCATCCCGACCCGTTCACGGGCACCATCGACGCCCCCATCGGGCGGCACCCCTCCGCCGGCTGGCGCTTCGCGGTGACCACCGGCGGCAAGGCCGCCGTCACCCACTACAAGACGATCGAGGCCTTCCGCGAGGCCACCCTCCTCGAGGTCAACCTGGAGACCGGCCGCACCCACCAGATCCGCGTGCACATGTCAGCCATCGGGCACCCCTGCGTCGGCGACCCCATGTACGGCTCCGACCCCAACCTGGCGGAGCGGCTCGGGCTGATCCGCCAGTGGCTCCACGCCGTCCGCATCGGATTCCAGCATCCGCGCACCGGCGAGTACATGGAGATCGAGGCGCCGTACCCGGCCGACCTCGCCCATGCGCTCGAGGTGATCCGGTGATCGGACGCGTTCTCGGTGTCCTGGCCGCCGTGGCCCTCGCCGGGGCCCTCGTGTTCGCCTACGTCGACGACGCCACCCACCGGCCCGTCGCGCCCCAGGGCGACATGCTGGGGACGGAGTCGGGGGAGAGCTTCTCCTCATACGTGCAGCGTGCCGGAGCGTCGCTCGCCGAGGCGGACGAGACCGCCTACGCGCTCGTCACCTTCGCCGGGCCGCTGGACCCCGCTGAGGCGGCCGCTGTCCTCGAGCCGGTGGACCGGGTCAACGCCATGATCGTCGCGCTGGCAGCCCCCTTCCCGCTACCCGAACCTGTCGCCGGCGAGACCCGCAGGGACGTCTTCGAGCGCGAACTCGGCCGCATCGCCGATTCACTGGTGGGAGTGCCCTCCCCCGAGCGTATTGACGCCGTCGTCGTCCGCGACGAAGGCGACGTCCTGCGTGCCGTCGCCTCCCAGCCGGAGGTCGCCGCCGTTGAAGTTCTTCCCCCCGACGCCGCCTGGGGACGCTTCGGGGTCAGACCCGTCGAGACGCCCGCCGGGTGAGATCGAAGAGGTAGATCGCCACCGCGATCCAGATGATGATGAAACCCGCCCAGCGCGCGGGGGAGAGGTACTCCTGGGTGACGAACAGCGCCCAGAGCATCTGCATCGTCGGGGTGAGGTACTGGATCATGCCGATGGTCGACAACGGCAGCTGCTTCGCGGCCTTGCCGAACAGCAGCAGGGGGAGGGTGGTGATCAGGCCGGCGACCACCAGCAGGGCGGCGTGTCCCGGGCCCTCCGTGAAGAACGTCCCCCGGCCCGTGAACTCGAGCCAGAGGAGGAACCCCAGCGCCAGGGGCGCCACGACGAGGGTTTCGGCGGTGAGGGAAGCGGCCGCGGAGACCTTGACCTGCTTCTTCACCAGGCCGTAGAAGCCGAAGGAGAGAGCCATGCCGATGGCCATCACCGGGGCCTGTCCGGACAGGAAGGTCAGCTGGATGACACCCGCCGCCGCGACGGCCACCGCGGTGAGCTGGAAGCGGTTGAGCCGCTCGCGCAGGAAGAGGACGGCGAGCAGCACGGAAAGCAGCGGGTTGATGAAATAACCCAGCGCTGCGTCGGCGACGTGGTTGCTGTTGACCGCCAGGACGTAGATTCCCCAGTTCGTGGAGATGAGCACCCCGGCCGCGATGAGCTGGAGCCAGGTCCGCCCCGAGGCGCGGCGGAGCTCGCCCCATCCCCGCAGCGCCGTAAGGGCCGCCGCCATGATCACCGCGGTCCACAACACGCGGTGCGCGAGAATCTCCACTGGGCCGGCGGGCAGCAGCAGCGGGAAGAACGCCGGGAAGAGACCCCACAGCAGGTAGGCGAGCAATCCGTAGACCATGGGGAGCCAGCCTAGCCCCCGCTAGGATGACGGGAAGACACCAGCAGGAAGGACCGCGCTGTGACGCAGGAAGATCCCCGCCCCTGGGAAGCTGCCGCCGTCACCCTCGCGGTGATCCAGTTCGGCACCTTCTTCAGCTCCCCCGACAGCCCGCTTCTCCGGGAGCGGGAGCCGGTCGAACCGAGCTTGCGGATGACCATGGCTGAGGCCTACGGCGACCAGTACTCGGAATTCGCCGTCGTCTGCCCCGGTGAAACCCACGAGGACCGCCTCGTCCCCAGCTCGCGCAATCTGCTTCTCCTGCGGACCCCGGACGGGCGTGTGGAGGAGCAGTGGCTGCGCCGGGAGGTGGTGGAGTTCTGCGCCGACGACCAGCCCGGGTTCGACTTCCGCCCGGTCGATGATTCCCTGCTGCTGGACTACGACGAGGAGGTGGGGCGTTGGCGGCTGGTCAGGAGCGCCGGGCCCCTGGGCTGAAGACACGGGGATTTGCGGCTCCGACACCTGGTGCAGTCGAGCACCGACATCGGGATGCCGGAAGTCCCTGTCTCATCAGGTGTGTCCGTTCTGGCGGGGGATTCCAGGGTGCTGCCCTACGGTAGGTCCGGATGCCGCATCGGTGCTCAACACAGGCGTAGGTGCATCTGCCTGGACGCTTATCCTCGTTCCCTGTGGTGGGATTGGGCTCAGAGCTAATCGGAGGTAGACTCCGCTTAGAGGATGTGGAGGACAGATGCCAGAACCCCGGCCCATGAGGGCGGATGCCCGCAAGAACTACCAAGCGCTGGTCGAGGTGGCACGCCACCACCTGACGAGCCAGGGGGTCACCACTTCCCTGGAGGCCATCGCCCGCGAGGCTGGCGTCGGCGTGGGCACCCTCTACCGGCATTTCCCCGACCGCGACCACCTCATCCTCGCCGCCCTCAATGCCCAGGGCGAGGCGCTGCGGGCTGTCTCCGCCGGCATTCGTGAATCCATGCCCGAAGTCGCCCGGTTGGACCGGTGGCTAGCTGAGGTGGAGAAGTACCTCAGTTCCTACCAGGGCCTGCCGGATTCGATCGCGCAGGCCCTGGAGCGCGGGGGCAAAAGCCCGCTGGCCATCACCTGCCAGGAGATCATTGCCATCACCGATGAATTCCTCGCCGACGCGCAACGCCGCGGCAGCGTCCGGTCCGAGGTAACCGGCCAGGCACTGTTCGAGACCGCCCTCATGGTCGCCTGGTTGGGTTCCCAGCTGCCGCACCAGGATCGCGGCCCCGAGGGAGTGCGCGGCATCCTCCGTCACGGATACCGGGCATAGAAACCTACCTGTATGTCCCGTGGTCCGGAACACAACCCCTCGAACGGATTCCGTTCGAGGGCAACGAAAAGTAAGGAAAATCTGATTTGTCTATTCCCCTGAACATTCTTGATCTGGTCTCCATCTCCGAGGGCGCCACCGCCCGGGAGGCCATCGCCGCCTCGATGGAATCCGCCCGTCTCGCCGATGAGCTGGGCTACCGCCGGCTCTGGTTCGCCGAGCACCACAACACCCCGAATCTGGCTTCCAGTGCCACCGCGTTGCTGATCTCCCAGGCGGCTTCCGTGACCGGGCGCATCCGCGTGGGTTCCGGCGGGGTGATGCTGCCCAACCACGCTCCGCTGATGGTGGCGGAGCAGTACGGCACCCTGGCCAACATGCACGGGAACCGGATCGATCTCGGCCTGGGGCGGGCTCCGGGCACGGACAGAATGACCGCGCAGGCCCTGAGCCGGTCCTCGGCCGAGCCGCAGGCCTTCGCCCAGAGCATCTATGACCTGCAGGGCTGGTTCAGCGACACCGGCTCCGCGCACAGCACGCCGATCGTCTCCGCAGCGTCGGCGGGGACGCAGGTGCCCGTCTGGGTGCTCGGTTCGACCGTCAACGGCGCCTCCATTGCCGGGCAGCTGGGGCTGCCGTTCTCCCTGGCCTCGCATTTCGCCCCGGACCAGATCGATCAGGCCCTCGAGGTGTACCGGGAGACGTTCACCACCGAGGCTCCCACCGCCCAGATCGACGAACCTTACGTGATGGCCGGCATCAATGTCATGGTCGCCGACACCGACGAGGAGGCCGAGCGGGAGTTCACGGTCATCGAGCAGATGTTCCTGGACATCCAGCAGGGCCAGTCCCGGAAGCTCCAGCCCCCCGTCGATCCGCAGACGCTCATGGGGCAGGACGCCCGCGACAGGTCCATGCTGCGGATCAAGGCCGTAGGCTCGCCGCAGACGGCGAAGAGGAAGATGGAGGAGTTCGTGGAGCGCACCGGCGTCGACGAGTTGATCACCGTCACCTACGCGTACGACCCGGCTGTGCGGGAGCGTTCCCTGCGGCTGCTGGCCGACGCCTGGTTCTGAGCAGGAGGCGGCTCGCCCCGCCGAGGCGCGGGCGCTGAGCACTCCTCGGGCGGCGGAGGAATAAATTACTTCGCCGTCGCGTAGATGGGGCAGACCCACAGAAAAGGCTGAGCCGCTGGTCGCGGGGCAATTTCCGGGGCAATTTCTCTCTGCAGGCTGACTGGCTAGACTCACTCCCATGGCCAAGAACTCCTCCTTTGTACATCTGCACAACCACACCGAGTTCTCGATGCTCGACGGCATGGCGAAGATCGACATGCTCGCGGAGGAGGTCAACCGGCAGGGGATGCCGGCGGTCGGCATCACCGACCACGGCAACATGTTCGGCTCGGACGCGTTCTACCGGGCGATGACGGACGCGAAAGTGAAGCCGATCATCGGCATCGAGGCGTACCTCGCGCCGGAGAGCCGCTTCAACAAGAACCGGGTGCGCTGGGGCGAGCCGCACCAGAAGTCGGACGACGTGTCCGCCTCGGGCGCCTACCTGCACCAGACGATGGTCGCGGAGAACGCCACCGGGCTGAGGAACCTCTTCTACCTCTCGTCGATGGCCTCGTACGAGGGGCAGCTGGGAAAGTGGCCGCGCATGGACGCGGAACTCATCGCCGAGCACGCCGACGGCATCATCGCCACCACCGGCTGCCCCTCAGGCGACGTGCAGACCCGTCTGCGCCTGGGCCAGTTCGACCAGGCGCTCGAGGCCGCCGCCATGTGGCAGGACATCTACGGCCGCGACAACTACTTCCTCGAGCTCATGGACCACGGCCTGCACATCGAACAGCGGGTGCGCCGCGAGCTGCTGGAGATCGGCAAGAAGCTCGATCTGCCGCCGCTGGTCACCAACGACTGCCACTATGTCCTCGAGTCCCAGGCGCAGGCGCACGAGGCGATGCTGTGCGTGCAGACCGGCAAGACGCTCAGCGACCCCGACCGCTTCAAGTTCGACGGCTCCGGCTACTACATCAAGTCCGCCGCCGAGATGCGCTCCATTTTCGACGACGTCGTGCCCGACGGCTGCGACAACACCCTGTGGATTGCCGAGCGCGTGCAGGACTACGGCGAGATCTGGGAGTCCCACCCGCACGACCGCATGCCCGTCGCCGACGTGCCCGAGGGTTATACCCCGACCACGTGGCTCCACCACGAGGTCATAGAGGGGCTGAAGGAGCGTTTCGACGGCCGCGAGGTCCCCCAGGAGTACATCGACCGCGCGAACTACGAGATCGAGGTCATCGACATGAAGGGGTACCCGTCGTACTTCCTCATCGTCGCGGAGATCATCAAGCACGCCCGCTCCATCGGGATCTGGGTCGGCCCGGGCCGTGGTTCGGCGGCCGGCGCGCTGGTCGCCTACGCGCTGACGATCACCAACATCGACCCGATCGAGCACGGCCTGCTGTTCGAGCGCTTCCTCAACCCCGAGCGGCCGTCGGCACCCGATATCGACATCGACTTCGACGACCGCCGGCGCGGCGAGATGATCCGCTACGCCGCCGAGCGCTGGGGCGAGGACAAGATCGCCCAGGTGATCACCTTCGGCACAGTGAAGACGAAGCAGGCGCTCAAGGATTCCGCCCGCGTGCAGTTCGGCCAGGCCGGCTACCAGATGGCGGACCGCATCACCAAGGTCCTGCCGCCGGCGATCATGGCCAAGGACATCCCGCTGTCCGGCATCACCGACCCCGCCCACGAGCGTTTCAACGAGGCCGGCGAGGTCCGCAACCTCATCGAGACCGACGCGGACATCCGCAAGATCTACGAGACCGCCCGGGGCCTTGAGGGCGTCGTCAGGCAGGCGGGCGTCCACGCCTGCGCGGTGATCATGGCGAGCGTTCCGCTGCTCAACCACATCCCCATGTGGAAGCGGCCGGCCGACGGCGCGCTCATCACCGGCTGGGACTACCCGGCCTGCGAGAACATCGGCCTGCTGAAGATGGACTTCCTGGGCCTGCGCAACCTCACCGTCATCGGCGACGCACTGGAGAACATCCGGAAGAACCGGGGCGAGGAACTCGACCTGGAGTCCCTCGCGGTGGAGGACAAGGCCACCTACGAACTGCTGGGCAGGGGAGACACCCTCGGCGTGTTCCAGCTCGACGGCGGCGGCATGCAGGAGCTGCTCAAGCGCATGCAGCCGACCGGCTTCAACGACATCGTCGCCTCGCTGGCGCTCTACCGGCCGGGCCCGATGGGCGTGAACGCCCACTGGGACTACGCGGACCGCAAGAACGGGCGCAAGCCCATCGAGCCGATCCACCCGGAGCTGGAGGAACCGTTGGCGGAGATCCTCAGCGAGACCTACGGCCTGATCGTCTACCAGGAGCAGATCATGAGGATCTCGCAGAAGGTGGCCAACTACACCGCCGGCGAGGCCGACGGTTTCCGTAAGGCGATGGGCAAGAAGAAGCCGGAGGTGCTGGAGAAGGAGTACGCCAAGTTCGAGGCCGGCATGCAGTCCAACGGTTTCGGCGTCGAGGCGATCAAGGCCCTGTGGGACACGATCCTGCCCTTCGCCTCCTACGCGTTCAACAAGTCGCACGCCGCAGGCTACGGGCTGGTGTCCTTCTGGACGGCCTACCTCAAGGCCCACTACGCACCCGAGTACATGGCGGCACTGCTGACGTCCGTGTCCGACAAGAAGGACAAGTCGGCGATCTACCTCTCCGACTGCCGTCACCTCGGCCTCAAGGTGCTCTCCCCGGACATCAACGAATCCGAGAACGACTTCCTCGCCGTCGGCGAGGACATCCGTTTCGGGCTCGGAGCCATCCGGAACGTCGGCCATGAAGTGGTCGATTCGATCGTCGAGACGCGGAAGGCGAAGGGCCGCTTCTCCAGCTTCTCCGACTACCTGGAGAAGATCGACCTCCTGCCCTGCAACAAACGCATCACCGAATCCCTCATCAAGGGCGGCGCCTTCGACTCGCTCGACCACTCACGCAAGGGCCTCATGCTCATCCACGAGGACGCCGTCGATTCGGTGCTCGCGACCAAGAAGGCCGCCGACAAGGGGCAGTTCGACCTCTTCGCCGCATTCGGCGGCGACGACGGCGCCGACGCCGGCCCCAGCGTCTTCGCCATCGAGGTCCCCGAGGACGCGTGGGAGCGCAAACACGAGCTGGCCCTGGAGCGCGAGATGCTCGGCCTCTACGTCTCCGGGCACCCGCTCGACGGTTTCGAGGAGGCCCTCGAGGCCCAGACCGACACCCCGCTGACCACCATCCTGGGCGGGGAGATGCGCCACGGCGCGGAGGTCACCATCGGCGGCATCATCTCGGGCGTCGACAGGCGCTTCTCCAAGAAGGACGGCTCACCGTGGGCGATCGTCACCGTGGAGGACCACAACGGCGCGCAGGTCGAACTGCTGGTGTTCAACAAGATCTACGCGCTGGTGGCCTCCCAGATCGTCGAGGACAACATCATCCTGGCCAAGGCGCACATCTCCATCCGCGACGACCGCATGTCCCTGTTCTGCGACGACCTCAAGGTCCCCGAACTCGGCCCCGGCAACGGCGCCGGGCTGCCGCTCCGGCTGATCATGCGGACCGACCAGTGCACCATGGACAACATCAAGCGGCTCAAGGATGTGCTGGTGGCCAACGAGGGGGATTCCGACGTCTACCTCAAACTCATCAACGGCGAGGAGTCCACCATGATGGTGCTCGGCGACCACCTGCGGGTCAACCGCACCGGCTCCCTCATGGGCGACCTCAAGGCGACGATGGGGCCGGGGATCCTGGGGTAGCGATCCATGAGGTTTTCCCGCTGGAGAAGGTGGTCGGTTCTGGGGCTCATCCCGATCCTCTCCGCCTGTGCAGGGCCGGGCCTGGGCGAACATCTTGAACAGCACCCAGGGGAGACGGCCATGGTCGACCTCGCGGGCCTCTATGGGCAAGAATGGTCCGAATATGCCTTCACCTGCGGTTATTCTTCCGATACCTACACTGCCGACATGCTCGGGGTCGATGCAGATGACGTTCCTGACCTGTCGACTGCCTATGCGGGTGAGGCGATCATTCTCCGCTCCGCGGAGGGGGACATCACCTACGACGCCTGGCCCCGTAGCCGGGTCCGCTACTGCTCGACGGGGGAGCCTTTCCTCTGGCACCCCATCAGCGCGGATCATCCCCTGACTTTCCAGGTGTCCGGTGAGCTGGACGGCGAGTCGACGTGGGCCTTTCTTCCGGCGCCGTGACACGGCTGAATGAAAAGCGTGAGCCGGATCGGGAAGACTCCGGGGCATCGGTTACCATAGACCGCACAGTCTATTTTTGTATTGGAGTCTGAATGTCAGTGAACAAGATTCGTACCACCCACGTGGGGTCCCTCCCGCGTACGCCGGAACTGCTCGAGGCGAACATCAAGCGCGCCAACGGCGAACTCGGCGACGAGCAGTTCTCCGAGATCCTCCGCGCTTCCGTCGATGAGGTGGTCAAACGCCAGGTCGACATGGGCATCGACATCGTCAACGAGGGCGAGTACGGGCACATCACCTCCGGCGCCATCGACTACGGCGCCTGGTGGAACTACTCCTTCTCCCGCCTCGGCGGCCTGACCATGACCGACGAGGACCGCTGGGCCAGCCAGGCCGTCGAGCGTTCCACCCCCGGCAACATCAAGCTGACCTCCTTCGCCGACCGCCGCGACCGCCAGATGTTCAACGAGGCCTACGAGGACCCGGAATCCGGCATCTTCACCGGCCGCGCCAAGGTGGGCAACCCCAAGTTCACCGGCCCGATCACCTACATCGGCCAGGAGGAGGTCGAGACCGACGCCAAGCTGATGCGCAACGCGATGGACGCCGCCGGCGCCGCCGACGGTTTCGTCGCCGCGCTCTCGCCCGGCTCCGCCGCCCGCCTGAAGAACGAGTTCTACGCCACCGACGACGAGGTCGTCTGGGCCTGCGCCGACGCCATGGCGCAGGAGTACAAGGCCATCACCGACGCCGGCTTCACCGTCCAGCTCGACGCGCCGGACCTCGCCGAGTCCTGGGACCAGATCAACCCGGAGCCGAGCCTCGCGGACTACCGCGACTGGCTGCGCACCCGCATCGACGCCATCAACCATTCCGTCCGGGGCATCCCGAAGGAACTGACCCGTCTGCACATCTGCTGGGGTTCCTGGCACGGCCCGCACGTCACCGACGTCCCCTTCGGCGACATCATCGAGGAGATCCTGCGCGCCGAGGTCGGCGGCTTCTCCTTCGAGGGCGCCTCCCCGCGCCACGCCCACGAGTGGCGCATCTGGCAGGAGCACAAGCTGCCGGAGGGCTCCCTGATCTACCCGGGCGTCATCTCCCACAGCACCAACGCCGTCGAGCACCCGCGCCTGGTCGCCGACCGCATCATCCAGTTCGCCGAGGTGGTCGGTCCGGAGAACGTCGTCGCCTCCACCGACTGCGGACTCGGTGGCCGCCTGCACCACCAGATCGCCTGGGCGAAGCTGGATTCTCTGGTCGAGGGCGCCCGCATCGCCAGCGAGGAACTCTTCTGACCTGAGACGGAAAAAGGGCCTGCAGTTCAGACATCTGAACTGCAGGCCCTTTCGGTTGCGCGGAGGTCAGGGCTGGATGCCCAGCGACCCCAGGAAACCGCGGAGCTGGTCGGTGCCGCCCGGGACGAAGGGCAGAACGATGACCGCGGCCTGGGTCAGCGCGAGGCCGGCGGCGAGGACCGCCTTGATGATCTCGATCGTCAGCAGGGAGTCATCGTCGAGCTCCGCGGACTGTGCCCAACCGGGGAGCTCCGAGTCGTCGTCATCGACGGTCCCCTCTGCCTGGGAGGAGCCCGAGGACAGGGAGGAGATGCTCTGCTCCTGCTTCTGGGTGGTCTCGGCGTGGACCGGGGTCACCAGGGCCAGGGTGGTGCCGGCTGCGGCAACCAGGGCGACAGAGAGACGACGACGGATCACAGGGGAACTCCTTGATTGGGTGTGAGATTGACCGATCATCAATCTAGCAGGTGGCGGTCAGCACTGCGCGGAATAATTACCGGGAGGACAGAGACGACAGGCCCGGCTGCGCGAGGACCTCGTCGATCTGGAAGATCGTGGTGGTGCCGGAGACCTCGTTGCCCACGACGAGCAGGTTCTTCTCGTTGGGGGAGTCGGCGGCCGGGATGAAGGTCAGGCCCTCCGGGCCCAGGTCGCCCGCGGCGGGCAGCGCGGCCGCCTGATCCGCCTCGTCCTCCATGGAGACGGAGAAGTCGCGGTTGTTGACGTAGGTGACGAACTCGGCGGCGGACGGGTCGGTCACGTCGTAGACCATGACGCCGCCGATGCGCTCGAGGCCGATGAAAGCGTAGGTACGGTCACCGATCTCGCCGAGGGCCACGCCCTCCGGCTCCGGGCCCTTGTCGTCGGAGCGGCCCTCGAAGGTGGACTCGCTGTGGTTGGAGTTGAAGTATTCCGGGACAGCCTCGGCGAGGATCTGCTCGAAGACGTCGTCGGAGTTGAACACGAGGTCGCCGAACTGGTCGAAGATGGAGAAGCCGCGGCCGCCGTAGGAGTAGATCTCCTCGTAGCAGGTCCCGTCGGCGTTCAGGCCGTCAGCGGTGGTGATTTTCAGGCGTCCGGCGTTCTCGTCCGCCTGGAACTCGGCCATGTCGTCGACGGCGTCCTCGCAGATCGGGGCCAGGCCCTCCTTGCCCAGATCCTTGACACGGGCCTCCTCGGAGTAGGCGTCCCAGTCGCGGGCGTCGCCTTCGTTGGTGGTGACGATGTAGGTGGTGCCGCCGACCACGTAGGACTCGATCGCGTCGGGCATGCGGAAGGAGTTGATGGGCCAGTTGGCGATGTTGACGGTGTCGTCCTTGTCGGAGATGTCCATCGGGACCTCCCTCAGGTCGACGGTGCCCAGCGGGAAGATGTCTTCCACGGTCGCGGTCGCGATGTCGACGACGGCGATGGCGTTGTTCTCCTGCAGGGAGACGTAGGCCTTGCCTCCGGAGGTGGTGACGTACTCGGGCTCCAGGTTCTGCGCCACAGTGGTGGAGTCGCCGAACTGGCCGAAGATGCGGATGCCCTCGGGCAGGGCACCGGGAGCGTTGTAGGCCTCGAAGCCGGCGGAGCGGACCTCGGTGGCGGCGGCGACGTCCGCCGGCAGGGTGATCACGGAGACAGAGCCCTCCGGGTCGACGGAGTAGTCCTCGGCGGGCTCGCCTTCGTTGGCCACGACCGCGTAGGCGCCGTCCTCGGTGACGGTCACCATGTCCGGAAGGGATCCGACCGGCAAGGAGTCGAGGACGGTGCCGTCGCCGGCGGCATCGAAGAAGATGACGGAGCCCGGATCGGTCTTGACGCCCGGTTCGACGGTGGCGACGGCCAGGCCGTCGGCGCGGACGGCCACCGAGTTGATGGTCGTGTCCTCTCCTGCATGGACGGAGCCGATCAGCTGCGGAGCCGTCGGATCGGAGATATCCAGAATGTCGACGCTGCCGGAGAGGGCGTTGACGGTGAGGACCCGCTGCGATGCCGGATGGTAGGTGACGATCTCGGCGGCCGAGGCGTCGAAGATGCCGGACTCGTGGGAGCCGATCGGGTTGACCGAGAGAGCGGCATCCGGTGCGGAGTGAGTGATCGGTTCGGCGGCCAGGGCGGCGTGGGCCGGGGCGATGTTGAGGCCGGTGGCGACAGCCGCGCACAGGGCGACGGCGGAACGACGGAAAGACACTAGGAAACTCCTGTGAGAACAATGAGAGTTGGACGAACGTAAGGATGACGTGTCCACATTGCCCCGCGCCCAACGGTGAGTAGCTGTCGGGTGAACCTTCGGTGAACCGGGCCGCGGGCAAAAGAACGCCGGGCCGGGGGACTACACTGTCTCCACATGAGTGACAACCCGTCCGCCACCCTGACAGCCTCCACCACCTTCGAGCCGGTCCGCGCCTCGGATATTCAGCTGGCGCAGGCCCGGATTTCGTCTGTCATCGAGCCGACCCCGTTGCAGTACTGCCCCCGCCTGTCGGAGGAGACGGGGGTCGAGGTCTACCTCAAGCGCGAGGACCTCCAGGACGTCCGCTCCTACAAGATCCGCGGCGCCTACTACGCCATCGCGAATCTCAGCGATGAGCAGCGTGCGGCGGGTATCGTGGCAGCGTCGGCGGGCAACCACGCCCAGGGAGTGGCCTACGCGTGCCGCACCATGGGTATCCCCGGGCGCATCTACGTGCCGGTCCAGACACCGAAGCAGAAACGCGACCGCATCGTCGTCCACGGCGGGGACATGGTGGAGCTCGTGGTCACCGGCAACAACTTCGACGAGGCCGCCGAGGCCGCGCGCGCCGACTCCGCCGAGCGCGGCGCCACCATGATCGAACCTTTCGACGCCCGCGACACCGTCATCGGGCAGGGCACCGTCGCCGCGGAGATCCTCACCCAGCTGACCTCCATCGGCAAGTCCCTGGACACCGTCTTCGTGCCCGTCGGCGGCGGCGGTCTGCTCGCCGGCGTGGCCAGCTACCTCGCGGACATGGCGCCGCGCACCGCCATCGTCGGCGTCGAGCCGGCGGGTGCGGCCTCGCTGCAGGCCGCGCTGCACGCCGACGGCCCCGTGACCCTCGAGGCCGTCGACGCCTTCGTCGACGGAGCCGCCGTCAAGCGCATCGGCGAGCTGCCCTACCGGATCGTCGAGCGCAACCTGGGACGCATCCACGTCATGGACGTTTCCGAGGGGGCGGTCTGCACCGAGATGCTCGACCTGTACCAGAACGAGGGCATCATCGCGGAACCCGCCGGGGCGCTGTCGGTGACGGGGCTCAAGGAGATGAACCTGCAGCCGGACTCGGTGGTGGTGTGCATCATCTCGGGCGGCAACAACGACGTCCTGCGCTACGCGGAGATCATGGAGCGCTCCCTGGTCCACCGCGGGCTGAAGCACTACTTCCTGGTGAACTTCCCGCAGGAGCCGGGCCAGCTGCGCCACTTCCTCAACGACATCCTCGGCCCCGACGACGACATCACCCTCTTCGAGTACCTCAAGCGCAACAACCGGGAGACCGGTGCCGCGCTCGTGGGCCTGGAGCTGGGCCGCGCGAGTGATTTCGACCCGCTGGTGGAGCGGATGAACGCCTCCCGCATTGATTGCCGCCACCTCATGCCGGGTACCCCGGAGTACGAGTACCTGGTCAACACCTAACGCCGGATCAGCGCGAACTCCCACGGCCCCAGCGAGGTCCGGTCCAGTTCCACCGACGGCTGCGTGAAGGACCAGATCAGCTCGCCGCCGTAGGGGGCGGTGACGGGCCGGTCGGAGAGGTTGGCCACCAGCATGACGTCGTCGTGGCCCATGGCCAGCCACTTGTTCTTCTCGGTGCCTGTCTCGACGGCCAGTTTCGACAGGTCGGGACGGGCCAGACCCAGCTCGCGGCGCAGCTGCAGCAGCTGACGGTAGGCGGCGTGGATCTCCTGCTGCTCCTGGCTGAATTCCCAGTCCAGCTTGGAGGACTCGAAGGTTGCCGGGTCCGCTGGGTCGGGAACCTCGTTGTCGTCCCAGCCGGAGCGGGCGAACTCGCGCTTGCGGCCTTCGGAGGTGAGCCGGTTGAGTTCCTCGTCGGTGTGGGAGCAGAAGAAGGCGAAGGGGGTCTGCGCGCCGAACTCCTCGCCCATGAACAGCATCGGGGTGAAGGGGGAGGCGTAGATGACCGCCGCCTTGAGCACCTGCTGGGCGGGGGTCAGCGTCATGGAGGGCCGGTCGCCGCCGGCGCGGTTGCCGGTCTGGTCGTGGGTGGTGGTGTAGGTGACCAGGCGGTGGGCGGGAACGGCGGCGGTGTCGATGGCCCGGCCGTGGGTGCGCCCCCGGTAGGAGGACCAGGTGCCGGTGAAGAAGTAGCCCCCGCGCAGTGTCTTCGCCAGGGCATCGAGGGAACCGTAGTCCTCGTAGTAGGCGTGGCTCTCGCCGGAGACGAGGGTGTGCAGCGCGTGGTGGATGTCGTCGACCCACTGGCCGGCGAGCCCGTAGCCGCCGCCGTCGGTTCCGGTGATCAGGCGGGGATCGTTGAGGTCGGACTCGGCGATGAGGTATCGCGGCACCGAGGTCCGCGCGGCGACGTCATCGGCGATCGCCTGCATCTGCTCCAGGATGGAGTGGGCGCCGCGGTCGTCGAGGGAGTGCACGGCGTCGAGACGCAGCCCGTCGATGCGGTACTCCTCGAACCACAGGCGCACGGCGTCGAGGATGTAGGCCCGCACTTCGTCGGAATCCGGGCCGGAGATGTTGACCACCTCGCCCCATCCCGTGTTGCCGCCGGAGGTGTAGGGCCCGAACATGCCGTTGTAGTTGCCGTCGGGGCCGAAGTGGTTGAACACCACGTCGAGGATGACGCCGATGCCGGCGTTGTGGGCGGCGTCGACAAGCTTCTTCAGGCCCTCAGGGCCGCCGTAGCCCTGGTGGACGGCGTGCCACTCGACGCCGTCGTAGCCCCAGTTGCGCTCGCCGCCGAAAGGCTGCACGGGCATGAGCTCGATGGCGGTGACCCCCAGGTCGCGCAGGTAACCGAGCTTGTCGACGACCCCCTCGAACGTCCCCGCCGGCGTGAAGGTGCCCACGTGGAGCTCGTAGATGACCTGGCCGGCGAGGGGCCGGCCGGTCCAACCCTCCGAGGTCCACGGGAACGCGGGATCAGTGACCTCGCTGAGCCCGTGCACGCCGTCCGGCTGGGCCGTGCTGCGCGGGTCGGGCAACGTCTTCGACCATTCTTTTCCGTCGAAGAGTTCGAAACCGTAGCGCTGGCCGGGTTCCGCCACTTGCTCCGCCACCCACCAGTCGCCGCGGGCGGCCCGCATGGGGAAGGTCTCATCGGACAGTCGGAGTCGGACATTTCGGGCGTGGGGCGCCCACACGGAGAACGGTTCGTACGCAGTCATGCGCCCCAGGCTACTCAAAGGGCCAGCTACTATCAGTGTCCATGCTCACGACCTACCAGTTGCCCGCCGCCGAACGGACGTGGACGCACGAGTGGGAGGTCAAACGTTCCCGGTTTCTCTCCTTCGCCCGACGCACCCCGACCGAGGAGGCGGCGAGGGAGTTCATCCACGAGATCCGCGCCCGCTACCCGGACGCACGCCACCACTGCAGCGCCTACCTGATCCACGTGGAGGGCTCGAACCCCGTGGAGCGCTCCTCCGACGACGGGGAGCCCTCCGGGACCGCGGGCAAGCCGATGCTCGACATGCTCAAGGGCTCCCAGCTTCTCGACGTCACCGTGGTCGTCGTCCGCTGGTTCGGCGGCGTCAAGCTCGGGGCGGGCGGTCTGGTGCACGCCTACTCCCGGTCCGTGGGAGACCTCCTCCCCCAGGTCGGCCGGGTCACCCGGGCGATCCGTGAGCTCTACCGGATCGAGGTCCCGCACGCCGACGCCGGCCGACTCGAGGCCGAGCTGCGGGCACGGGGCGTTTCCGTCGCCGGCACCGACTACGGTTCGGCGGTCACCTACACGCTGGCGGTGGAACCGGGCGGGGGCGGGGAGCTGGAGTCCACGCTCGCGGCCCTGACCTCCGGGGCTGTGGAGCCGAGCGAGGCGGGCACGTCGTGGGTCGAGTACTAGGATGGTGCGCATGACCATGCAACGACGCCCGAACAACCCGATCGAACAGCGGAAACAGGCCGTCCGCAAGTACACCCGCAACGCCGCCCTCAGCGTCGGCGGAGGTGTCGTCGGCGGCCTCGCCCTCGGACTTCTGTTCACCAGCTGGACCTGGCTCATCCTCGGTCTCGTCGTCGCCGTGGCGGGCGGCTTCTACAACTGGAACAAGGTGCAGAAGATCGTCAACCACCGGGACAACCAGTAGCCTGCGCATGAGTGAGGCAGTGCGCATCGACGTGTGGGTGTGGGCCGTGCGCATCTTCAAGACGCGGTCCGACGCCGCCGCCGCGGTCCGCGCCGGGCACGTCAAACTCAACGGCCACGCGGTCAAACCCGCCCAGCAGGTCGTGCCCGGCGACCGGGTGCGCGTGTGGGTCAACCACCGCGAACTAGACCTGGAGGTCACCGACACGGTGCGCAAGCGCGTCGGCGCGCCGGTGGCCAGGAACTGCTACGTCGACCACTCACCCCCGCCCCCGCCGAAGGAGATCCTCGCGTCGCTGCCGCGCCGGGACCGGGGCGCCGGGCGGCCGACGAAGCGCGAGAGGCGCGACATCGACCGCCTGCGGGGCCGGACGGACTACTGAAGCAGCTCCCGCACCCGCGGGATGACCTCTTCGCCGTAGAGGCGGATGGTCTCCAGGTTGAATTCGTGGGGGAGCGGGCCGTTGGCATATTTCAGCGTGAACCGGTCCAGGTCGAGCGCCCTGACGGTGTCCGCGATCTTCGCCGCCACGGTCTCGGGGGAACCCACGTACAGCGCGCCGTGGTTGACTTCCTGCGTGAACTGCTCCGGGGTGGGGGCGGACCAGCCGCGCTCGGCGCCGATCCGGCGGTGGCCCGCGGCCCAGTGCTCGTAGAGGCGCTCCTGGGCTTCCGCGTCGGTGCGGGCGATCAGGCCCGGGGAGTGCACGCCGACGGGGGCCTGCGGCTGGCCGAGCTCCTCGTTGGCCCTCCGGTAGAGGTCGACGAAGGGGCGGAAGCGGCGGGAGGATCCGCCGATGACGGCCAGCATGAGGGGCATGCGGTGCCGGGCGGCGCGGATGACCGACTCCGGGGAACCGCCGACGGCGACCCAGGCCTGCAGGGGCGTGGCGGTCGGCGGGTAGAGGTGCTGCGGGCCGCGGTCCCAGGCGATGGGGGAGCGGGAGGCGTCGGCGTCGAGAAGCACGCGCATCAGCTCGAGCTTCTCCTCGAAGAGGCGCTCGTAGTCGCGGAGGTCCAGGCTGAACAACGGGAAGGACTCGGTGAAGGAGCCGCGGCCGAGGGTCATTTCGGCGCGGCCGGAGGAGATCGCCTGGAGGGTGGAGAAGCGCTCGAAGATGCGCACCGGATCGTCCGAGGACAAGACGATGACCGAGGTGGTCAGGCGGATCTTCTCCGTCTGGCCCGCGATGGCGGCGAGGACAATGTCGGGGGCGGAGACGGCGTAGTCGTCGCGGTGGTGTTCGCCGACGCCGAAGACGTCGACGCCGACGCGGTCGGCCTCGACAGCTTCCGCAACCACGTCACGCAGCACCTGGTCGTGGGGGACCGCTGTGACGTCGCCGAAGGTGTCGAGGCCGAAAGAGATGTGTCTGTTCATGCTTACGATGATACGTCAACAAAGTGGGGAGGGCTAGAACAGACCCCAGTCAGCCGGCGGGAAATCGATGCCCATCGGGCGGAAGAAATCCGCGATGGACAGCGCCCACACGTGGATGGCGTCTGCCAGCTGGGGGAAATCTTCGCGGATGGACGAAACCAGGCTCATGGGACGATGCTCCTCATCGGACGAAAAACGTTTACCTCCCTCATGCTACTGCCTGTCCGGCCGTTCATCGCGGAGGATGCGGGCGGTGCGCATCAACTTCAGCCGACGGGCCAGATGGCCGGGGCGGGACGTGGGCCGCTGGCCGATCTCGCCCGTCCGGTTGATGTGGTCCTGGCCGTAGCGGCGCAGCAGCAGGTCGTCGATGAGCCTGATCTGGCCGGGGTGGAAGCGGTACCGGAGGGCGCCGCGGACGGCTTCGATGTCGACGTCGTCGAGCAGGGAATCCAGCTCCGCGACGGTGGTGACACCGTCGGCGGCCAGGATCTCCATGAGGAAGCGGTAGTTCTCCGACCGCGAGCGCGGGAACCGGTTGCCCAGCAGCATCGCCAGCACACCCGGGAGGGTTTCGGCGGTGAGTTCCACGTCATCGGCGGGCGAGCGGTCCGTGAACTGCAGCGCCGCGATCTGGTCGAACTGCTGGTCCGCCAGCTCGATGAGCCCGGCCGCCAGGGTGAACGCGCGGTCCACCCGCGGGTCCACCACGTCGATGCCGCGCTTATAACGGACGTCGTGCTCGAACTCGGCCCACGCGTGCTGCAGCACCGTACGCACCTGCACCTCGAAGCTCGTCCCCTGGTAGTCGGAGAGCTCCTCGATATCGGAGGAATTCTCGTCCACCGTGAGAATGAGATGGTGGGAACCGTAACCGAAGCCCCCGGAGATCCGTGTCTCTGCGGTCTTGTCCACCGAGCGTTCCACCCGGAAGGACTGCTGGAGCGCCCCGATCGCCACCGGGATCTCGGTGGAGTGGAACACGGTCACCCGCACACCGACGAGATCATGGATGTCCGCCCACGGCTCCGGATAGATCCATTCCCCGTCCGGCCCCTTCTTGTAGGCCTTCTTCTTCAGCGAAGACCAGTCCTTCACCCGGGCGACGACCCGGTCGAAGGTGACGCCGGCGTCGGCCAGCAGATCCTCCACCGCGGCGCCGAAATCCTCCTCAGCCTTCGGATGGGACCGGATCCACCGGTGGTACTGGTTGCCCAGGCCAGCCATGCGGTCAGACATTTCTCACCAGGAGGGCGGTGGGGAACAGCGCGAAAACCTCCGCCAGCGGCACCGTCGCCTCGTGGACGCGGCCGGTCAGCCGGTCCAGCCACTGCCCCTCCGGCAGGGTGACCGTCGTGGCCTCCCAGCCGCCGCGTTCCGCCAGCCGCAGCGGGCGGCGGGTGGCCAGGGTGATCACGCCGATGCCCTCCCCGCCGGGGATGTCCACGTGGCCGCGGGCCAGGCCGATGAGGTGGGAATCCGCCGAACCCTCCGCGAACACCGCCTCCGTGTCGCCGCCGACGAAGTACTCGGGATGGTCCTGGCGCACCTTCAGCCCCTCGTGGACGATGTGCAGCTTCACCCGGTCGCCGTAGAGGTCCAGGTGCGGGTAGGCGCCCGTGGTCTCCTCCTGGCATTCGGCTTCGGCGGCGAGGTCGTCCCAGTCCACGCCCTCCCCGAGGATCTCCAACGTCTGCTGCCGGGCGGTGTAGTCCACGAAGCGGCGGTTGTCGGGGTCGACGAGGGAGTCGTCGAAGAACTCGGTGCCCTGGTAGATGTCCGGGATGCCCGGGCCGGTGATCTGCAGCAGCTTCCGGCCCAGCGAGATGATGCTGGCGCCCCGCGCCAGCGGGCCGACGAATTCGGTGATCAGGGAGGTGACGGGGCCGTCGAAAAGCGCCTCCACCCAGTCCAGCACGGCCTTCTCGAAGGGCTCGACCGGGTCGGTCCACGTGGTGTGCACGCTCGCCTCGCGCACCGCCTTGATGGTGTAAGTGCGGAAGCGCTCCTTGAGCTGCTCGGTGATCTGCCCGTCCGCAGGCCACACGCCCAGCAGGTTCTGCAGGAGGAAATGGCCGGTGGCGGCGTCCGGGGCGGGCACCATGGCGACGATGCGGTGGATGAACTCGAAGAACTCCCGGGGCCGTTCCGTCAGCTCGATGATCCGGGCGCGGACATCCTCGCCGCGTTTGGTGTCGTGGGTGGACAGTGTGGTCATCGCCTTCGGCCACAGGAGGGCGCGCTCCTGCTGCAGGAGATGGAACTCGGCGGACGAGACGCCGAAACGGCCCGGCGCGCCGCCGACCTCCTGGAGAGCGACGAGACGGCAGGCGCGGTAGAAGGTGGTGTCCTCCACTCCCTTGGCCATCACGGCACCACACACCTGCGCGAAGCGCACCTTCGCCTCGCCGTCGGCGTTGAGCGCTGCGACGATGAGGTCGAGGGCGGGGCGGCGCGACGGGAAACGGCGCGACATCTCCGCCACGATGGTCGCGGGGACCCGCGAGAGGGAGAGGTAGTCGGCGCGGTACACCGGCATCGCGGCCACGAGCTCGGTGATGGTGGTGAGGAGCTGGTCCTCGGAAACCGCCGAACCGGCGGTGGAGAAGTTGTCGCGGCGGATGGCGCGGGCCAGACGCCGGATCTCGGCGGACAGCTCCTCGCCGGCGACCTCCCGCTTGAGCTGCTGTTGGGACACGGTCATCGCCGCTTCGTCCCAGGTGGAGCCGGTGTGCTGGAGCGCGAGCATCGACAGGGACTCTTCCGCGGCGCGGGCGACGAAGACGCCGTCGAGTTCGCGCAGCGCATCGTAACCGGTGGTGCCGTCGACGGCGAGACGCGGGTCGAGGACCTCGTCCACCTCGAGGATCTTCTCCACCAGAAGCCACCGGTCCGGGCCGACGACCTCGCGCAGGCGGTTGAGGTAGCCGAAGGGGTCGCTCAACCCGTCCGGGTGGTCGACGCGCACGCCGTCGATGAGGTCCTCGGCGATGAGCTGCCGGATGATGCGGTGGGTGTGCTCGAAGACCAGCGGATCCTCCTGCCTGATGCCCGCCAGCCCGTTGACGGAGAAGAAACGGCGGTAGGAGATCACGCCGTCACGCCAGTACATCAGCCGGTAGGACTGGCGGTCGTAGACGGCCTGCATGTCGTCGTCGACCCCGGAGCAGGTTCCCTCGGCCACCGGGAAGACGTGGTCGTAGTAGGCCAGGAGGAGTTCCCCCTCATCCTCGCGCAGCTCGAGCTTGTCCTCGTCGCCGGGTGCCCCCAGGATGGGCATGCCGAGTTTGCCGCCGGCGCCGTTGTCCTCGTGCCAGTCGATGTCGAAGTAGTGCTCGTACTCCGAGTCCTGCCCGTTCTTGAGCACGTCCCACCACCACTTGTTCAGGCGCGGGTTCTCCACACCCAGGTGGTTGGGGACGATGTCGATGATCAGGCCGATCCCCGCCCCGTGCGCCGCGGCCGCCAGCTCCCGCAGCCCCTCGACGCCGCCGAGTTCCGGGTTGACCTCCGTGGGGTCGGTGACGTCGTAGTTGTGCGTCGAAGTGGGGTCGGCGGTGAAGATGGGGGAGAGGTAGAGGTGGCTGACCCCCAGGTCCCGCAGATAGGGCACCTGGGCTGCGGCCTCGGCGAAGCCGAAGGATCGTCCCATCGGATCGGCCTGCGGCCCGCGCAGCTGGAGGCGGTAGGTGGCGGTGATCGGACGTCGCATGGATCTCCTCGGGTCAAGAATGAACATCGTCAAAAAGTGCACCTGCCAGCCTAGGCGGGAGAAGTCACCGGTGTGCGCTCGGACACGGGGGCGGGGAAACCGTGTCGGCACTCGACCAGCGTCCCGGTGTCCGGGAAACCGGCCTCCCGGGGCAGGGCCACCAGCCTCTCCGCGGAGGGGGTCCACCAGACCACCGGCCCGCCGAGGAGGTGGGCCAGGTGTTCGTCGAGGATGGTCAGGGTGTGGGGGTGCGCCAGCCAGCTGGTGGCGGGTGCGCCGGGCATGGCGACCTGCAGACCCCCGGAGCACGGCCGGGTGAGGACCCTGATCCCCTCGGGCGTCTGCGCCCGGGCGACGAGATTCCCGGCGGCCAGCTCCCACGCCCGGTGCGCCGACAGGTCCAACTCGCCCAGACCCCGGTAGCTGACGTCGGCGCCGCCGCAGACGAAGGTGGCGCAGAGCTCGCGGGACAGGGAGATGGTGGCGACGGTGTCGCAGAAACCGTCGTCGCTCAACCCGTGGCGGGTTTCCCAGTCGGCGGGGCGGAGGGCAGGGAGCAGGGTCGCGCGGGACAGGGTCATGATTGCCGGGGGTCCTGTTCTGTCGTGGGGAGTTGTTCTCACCACTGTTGGACCGGAGAAATCGGCCCGCGGTTCCCGGTGGGACCGGACTGCCCCTAGAACGGGGGCTGTTCTTCGTCTTCTTCGAGGCCGAGGACGGCGAAGAGCTGGGCGGACGTCCAGATCTGGATGTCCTGCCCCTTCGCGATCAGCTCCTCTGCCCGCTTCTCCTTGCTCGTCTTCGTGGCCCAGGTTCCGGCGACCAGGATGGTGGTCTTCCTGGTCACGTTCTTGCCGACGCTCGCGCCCAGCGCCGCGATGCCCGACCACAGCCGCCCCTTGTCGAAAGGCTCGAAATCGCCCGTCAGGGTGACATTCTGGCCGAAGAGGGGTCCCGCAGGATCCGCGTCCGGGTTCGGTTCCGGGACGGCGTCCGGGGTGGCCACAGACTGCCAGGGCGCCCGGCGCGGGGCCTTCTTCTCCGGCTTCTCCTGTACCTGCTGGGCCTCAGCCTGGGCGAGAGCGGTCCGGGCCCCCGAACGGTCCCGCAGGACCGGCCAGGTGCGCTCCGGGCTGAGCGCGCCCATGGTGAAGCCGGCGGCGTGCTGGAAGTCGGTGAAGCCGCCGCGGTGCCCGACCCGCCGGGCCAGCTCCACGGTGATGAGGGCGGCGGCCCGGGCATCCTCGGCGGCGTCGTGGTGCCTGCCCAGCGGAACGGCCAGCGCCTCGGCGACCACCGGGAGACGGTGGCTGCGCAGGCCCAGCCCGGCCCCCCGCGCGAGGATCAGCGAGCAACCGAAGGCGAGGGCGGGCACCTCGAGGTCGCTGGCCGCGCACGCACGCTGCAGCGCCATCATGTCGAACTGCGCGTTGTGCGCCACCACGGGCAGATCCCCGATGAACTCGAGCAGGCCCGGCAGGCGGGCCGCGAAATCAGGCTGACCGGCGACGTCGGCGGGGGTGATGCCGTGGACCGCGATGTTCTCCGGACTGAACTCCGTGAGCCCCGACGGCGGGGCGCACAGCCACGATGCCGCGGCGACCTCGACGCCGTCCACGACGCGGACGGCCCCGATCTGGCAGATGGAGCCGACGTCCCCGTTTGCGGTCTCCACGTCGAATCCGACGAAATTCAGGCCGGGCACCCCGCCGGTGGAGGCCACGGGCGCCTCACCGCGCAGAGCGGCCTCCACATCGGCGAGGAAGTCCTCGGCGTCGGCCGTCTGGTTGGGGGCGAACTCCACTACGAGGTCCGGGCCCTCGAGGAGGACCCGGCCGACGTCGACAAGCGAGGGAGGCGTGAGGCTGACCCCGGTGACGGACGAGAGGGGGACCTCGAGAGACTGTCGGCCGGTCAGAGCGGCGGTCAGCGCCGAACGTTCGATACGGATGCTCGTGGCGGTGACACTGAGTTGGGCGCCGTGGGCCGGGATCACGTCGTCGACTCGCTTTCGTCTGGAGGGGCGGGGCAGTGGGACGCCAGTCTACTCGGGCCCTCCGGCAGCTACCATGGGCGGTATGAACGGCCGTCCGCAGGACTGGGCGGGCAGGTACGACCCCTTCGACCGCACCTGCCCCAGCCGTGGCCTGCTCAATGCGGTGGGGGACAAGTGGACGATCCTCATCGTTCTCGCCCTCGCGGACCGGCCCCTGCGCTACGGGCAGATCGTGCAGGCGGTGGACGGGATCTCGGAGAAGATGCTCTCCCAGCGCCTGCGCACCATGACCGGGGACGGGCTCCTCGCCCGGTGGGCGTTCGAGGAGATCCCCCCGCGCGTCGACTACGAGCTCACCGACCTGGGGCGCAGCCTGCTGCCTGTGGCGCAGGCGCTGGTCGACTGGGTCGCCGACAATTACGAGACGGTGGAGCGGCACCACCGCAGGTGAGCTACTGCTCGGTGTCGGTGTACTCGTCGCGCTGCGCAGCCCGGCGCTTTGCCGTGATGTCGGCGCTCTCCCGGTCGTCTTCCTCGGCCTCGGGGGCCTCGGTTGCCTCTTCCTCGATCTCCTCGGCAGTCTCTGCTGCAGCCTCCGCCTCGAACTCCGCGGCGGTCGGGGCGGTGCTGACTGAATCGGCGGTGGCGGCTGCGTCGGCGGTCTTCTTCCCGCCGGGCTGGCCCAGGTCCTTCTTGCGCTCCGCTTCGTCGACGACCTCGATCACGTCCTGCTCGTCGACCTCGTCGTACACCGGGGGCTCGATCTGCTTGAGCACCATGGTGGCGCGCGCCGGGACCGTGATCTTGCCCTTGGCCTCGATGACGGACGCCTCGACCGGGTACCCGATGTCCTCGGTGGTGTCCACCAGCAGCTGCCACCGGACGCCGAAGGCGCGCGGGGGCAGGGTGAAGTCGATCTCCTCGTAGTGGGCGTTGAACATGAGGATGAAGGAGTCGTCGGTGATCTTCTCGCCGCGGCTGTCCGGCTCGCTGATCGCGTTGCCGTTGAGGTAGACCATGAGGGCCTTGCCGAAGGCGAAGTCCCAGTCGTCCTGCGTCATCAGCTTGCCGGAGGGGACCAGCCAGGCGATGTCGCGGTCGCGGACGTCGGTGCCGAGGGGGCCGCCGGCGAGGAAGCGGCGGCGGCGGAACACCGGGTGTCGGCGGCGGATCCGCAGCAGACGCTTGCTGAACTCGTGCAGCGAGGAGTTCTCCTCCAGCTGCTCCCAGTCCATCCACCCCAGCTCGTTGTCCTGGCAGTAGACGTTATTGTTGCCCTCCTGCGTGCGCGCCATCTCGTCGCCGTGGGAGATCATCGGGGTGCCCAGGCTGAGGATGAGGGTGGTGAGGAAGTTGCGGCGCTGACGGGCCCGCAGGGAGAGGATGTCGGGGTCCTCGGTCGGCCCCTCCACGCCGTGGTTCCAGGACCGGTTGTGGGACTCCCCGTCGCGGTTGTCCTCCCCGTTGTCCATGTTGTGCTTCTCGTTGTAGCTGACCAGGTCGTTGAGCGTGAAGCCGTCGTGGGCGGTGATGAAGTTGATCGACGCCGTGGGGCGGCGGCCGTTGTTGGCGTAGAGGTCCGAGGAGCCGGTCAGGCGGGAGGCGAACTCGCCGAGGGTCGCGGGCTCACCGCGCCAGAAATCGCGGACGGTGTCGCGGTACTTGCCGTTCCACTCGGTCCACAGCGGCGGGAAGTTGCCCACCTGGTAGCCGTCGTGGCCGATGTCCCAGGGCTCGGCGATGAGCTTGGTCTGCGACACCACCGGGTCCTGCTGGACCAGGTCGAAGAAGGTCGCCAGACGGTCCACGTCATGGAGTTCGCGGGCCAGGGTGGAGGCCAGGTCGAAGCGGAAACCGTCCACGTGCATTTCCGTGATCCAGTAGCGCAGCGAGTCCATGAGCAGCTGCAGGGAGTGCGGGTCGCGCACGTTCAGCGAGTTGCCGGTGCCCGTGTAATCCATGTAGTGGTACTTGTCGCCGTCGACGAGGCGGTAGTACGCTTCGTTGTCGATGCCGCGGAAGGCAATGGTCGGGCCCAGGTGGTTGCCCTCGGCGGTGTGGTTGTACACCACGTCGAGGATGACCTCCATGCCCGCCTCGTGGTAGGCGCGCACCATGCCCTTGAACTCGGAGACGGCGCCGCCGGGCTTGCCGGCCGCGGCGTAATCCTGGTGCGGGGCGAAGAACCCGAAGGTGTTGTACCCCCAGTAGTTGCGCAGACCCAGGTCGCGCAGGCGGTCGTCCTGGAGGAACTGGTGCACCGGCATCAGCTCGATGGCGGTGACCCCCAGATCCTTGAGGTACTCGATGATCGACGGATGCGCCAGGCCCGCGTAGGTGCCGCGCAGGTTGGCCGGCACATCGGGGTGGGTCATCGTCATGCCCTTGACATGGGCCTCGTAGATGACTGTCTCGTTGTACGGGATGCGCGGCGCGCGGTCGGAACCCCAGTCGAAGAACGGGTTGACCACCACGGACTTCATCGTGTGGCCGAGGCTGTCGTCGGTGTTGCGGCCGGAGCCGGGCGGGTCGGCGAAGATGTCGTAGGAGAACAACGAGGGGTCGCCGTCGAAGTCGCCGTCGAAGGCCCGCGCGTACGGGTCGACGAGCAACTTGTTCGGGTCGCAGCGCTTGCCGTGGTGCGGATCGTAGGGGCCGTGGACCCGGTAGCCGTAGCGTTGGCCGGGCTGGACGCCGGGGAGGTAGCAGTGCCAGACATTCGCGTCGACCTCTTCGAGGTTGATGCGGACCTCGTTGTCCTCCCGGTCGATGAGGCACAGCTCGACCTTCTCCGCGACGTACGAGAACAGGGCGAAGTTGGTGCCCGCGCCGTCGTAGGTGGATCCCAGCGGATATGGGTCACCCGGCCAGACCGTGTAGTTGTGGGGGGACTCAGTTGTCATGAGGACAGATCATAGTTGTTCGCCCGGCGATGCACCCGACTGCAACGCCGCAGTGAGTCCCGCCAACAGCAGTTCCACCCCGCGGTGGAAGTCGGCGGAGGTCTCGGCGGGCGGCTCCGCTCCGGTGTCCGCCGAGTACTGTTTCTGCGCCTGCTCGAGGGAGGTGGCGCCGAGCACGAGGTGGAGGAGCGCCGCCGCCCCGGCCCGGACGAGATCCTCGTCCCCCCGCAGAGTCTGCGCCAGCTGCTTCTCGACGACCGCCCGCGTCGCCGAATCAGGCTGCGAGAGCGCCGCCGCGACGAGTTCCGCACCGTCCCGCCGGGACAGCATCGCCCCGCGCAGCCGGGCGGCGAGCTCAGCGGGGGTGCAGCCCGCTGCGTCGTTGAGCGCCGGCGCCAGGATCTTCTCCGCGATGGCCGCGATGAGCTGCTGTTTATTGGCGATGTGCCAGTACAGGGCGCCGGGGGCCACTCCCAGTGAGGTGGCCACCCGGCGCATGGTCATGTCCGCCAGGCCGTAGGAGTCGAGGATGTCCACGGCGGCGGCGACGATGGAATCCCGGGTCAACTGCACACCGCCGAGCCTACCCGCCGGGAAAACTCCCAGGAATATGTCAGCCATCCCTCGGGCGGCGCTTGCTATGGTGACCCTTCGACGCACCACCGACGCAACCACAGACACACCCGCAGGAAGAGAGCAGCATGAATGTGAAAAAGACTGCCGCGGCCCTCGCACTCATCGCTCCACTGGCATTCGTGGCGGCGTGCGGTTCGGGCGACGGCGACGCCGAGAGCGCCTCCGCCTCGCCGAGCACGGTGACCTCCACCACCTCCGCAACCTCGGCCACCTCGGCCACCTCGGCGACGGAGACCAGCGAAACCACCGAAACCACGGAGATCGCTGAGACCACGGAACCCGCCGAGTCGGCGGCGGAGACTCCGGAGCCGGCCCCCGCGGCGGAGGAGCCCGCGGCTGCCGCCGCCCCGGCACCCCAGGCCGAGGATCCGCTGCTCGGGGAGCTGTACCAGGAGCCCGACCCGGTCCAGGGCGGGGCCAACGCCAGCGACGCCGACCGAGCCGAGATCGACGGCCTGGTCCGCGGCATGTATCAGGTGGACACCTTCCACCAGTTCCTGCGGTACATCCCGGAGAACACCTGCAACGAGCTCGTCGCCGCCCAGGGCGGGGCAGCCGCGATGGACCTGGCCGGCGTACCGGACCAGCCGCTGAACCAGTGGGACTACTACGTGGCCGCCGAGCCGCACATCACCTCGGTGGAGGACGTGCGGGTCGAGGGCGACCGGGCGTCCGCCGTGGTCACCGCTGTCTCCGCCGGCCAGGCGGAGACACGGACCCAGCGCTACCTGCGCGAGGACGGGCGCTGGAAGTTCTGTAACTGAACCGCATGAGAATTCCACCCAGGATCGGCTCCGCGGCGGGGATCCTCGCCGTGTCGCTGCTCGTCTACAGTGCGGTCGGCGCAATCTGGGGCCTCCTCCGGCCCGCCTACACCGGCACCCTCGTTGACGGCGGGCAGGTGAGCATCGCCGCCACCACCGGCAGCGTCGCGTTCGTCTCCTTCGGCAGCTTCGTCGTGGCCACGGGGCTGCTGGCGGTCATCATCTCCCTGAGCATGTACGTGACGTCGCCGTCCACCCGGGGCCCGGGGATGCTGTGGTGGCTGACCGCCGTCGCGGCGCTCTCGGCCTTCGCCTTCCTCGAGGTGGGGACGGTGGTCTCCGGGCTGATGCACTCCGTCGGCGACGTGGAGAAACTGGCGCAGGGCGACCGGGTGAGCATCGTGCCCGGACTGGCTCCGGGGGTCGGCTGGTTCGCCGCCCCCTTCATGGCGGCGTTGAGTTACTGGTGTTCCGCCCTGGTGACCCCTGACCCGGAACCTGCGCCGCTCCCGATACAGTGAGAAACATGACGCCGCCTCACACCCCCGCATTCCCGTCCGCGGAGTTCCATCCCGAGGACGTGGACCGACTCATCGCCGCAGCACTCGACGAGGACCTCACCTACGGCCCCGACATCACCAGCCGGGCCACGGTATCCGCCGACCACCGTTCCTCCGCCCGCATCGTCGCCCGCCGACCGGGCACCATCGCCGGATTGTTCGTCGTCGACCGGGTGCTCCGCCAGGTTGCCACCTCGGAGTTCAAGGTCGAGGAGGTCGCCCCCGACGGCACGCGGGTCGGCCCGGGCGACGTGGTCGCCCGTATCGAGGCGGGCACCCGCGACCTGCTCACCGCGGAACGCACGCTGCTCAACCTGCTCACCCACCTGTCCGGCATCGCCACGGCCACCGCCGCCTGGGTCGACGCCGTCGAGGGCACGGGTGCGGCCATCCGGGATTCCCGGAAGACCCTGCCGGGCATGCGCCTGCTGCAGAAGTACGCGGTCACCGTCGGAGGGGGAGTCAACCACCGCCTGGGCCTGGGCGACCGCGCGCTGATCAAGGACAACCACGTCGTCGCCGCAGGCGGGGTGCGCGCGGCTTTCCGCGCCGTGCGCGCGGCGTACCCGGACAAGTGGTGCGAGGTCGAAGTGGACACCCTCGACCAGCTCAACGAGCTGCTTCCCGAGCAGCCGGACGAGATCATGCTGGACAACTTCGAGCCGTGGGCCGTGCAGGTGGCGGTGCAGCGCCGCAACGCCACCGCCCCCGGGGTACTGCTCGAGGCCTCCGGCGGGCTGAGCCTCGACGTGGCGGCAGACTACGCCTCCACCGGGGTGGACTACCTGGCCGTGGGTTCGCTCACTCACTCCGCGCCTGCGCTCGACCTGGGGCTCGACTTCGATTAAGGCCAGGCGACGGCCGATTCCCCCGTGGAATCGGTGCTGATCGCTTCGATAGCGTGAAGTACGTGGTTGATCGCCACCGCCGTGTTGTGCTCGAGTTGCAGGTCGCTGAGGCCTTCGCCCACCGGGGTGGTGAACTCCACCCGGATCTGCAGGCCGTCGTCGTCCTCGTGGCAGAACGCCTTCGTGGTGACGGAGGACTCGTTCCAGTCGTTGCACAGCAGGAACATGCGGAGGTAGTCGGCGGCCGGGTCCAGGTTCGGGTCCCAGTGCCCCTTGATGAGGTAGCTGGGTCCGTTGTCCAGGAAGAAGCCGAACAGGATGTCGTTGATCCACGCGATGATCACGTCGTCGTCGCCGTGCGTCTTCTCGATGCCCATGCCCGCCAGGGTCTCTCGGACCCTGGGCAGGGTGACCTCCTCGGGGACGGGGTCCTCCCGGTCGCCGGTGTGGCCGTCCCAGTCGTGCTCTTCCGTGCTCATGCTTGCGGAGTGCTCCTCGTCGGGGTCGAAGTCGAAACCGGAGTCGTCGATCTCGTCCCGGGTGCGCCGGTGATCGACCTCGCGCAGCCGCATGACGTCGTCGTCGAGCTCGTTCACGCTCACGTGGCGGTCGCGGGGGAGGGGTCCGTCGAGGGCGGCCGCATCCTGCTTGCGGCGGCGCGCCGCGTTCTCGTCCGTGCCGGGCAACGCGAGCTCCGGGAAGTCCCCGATGAGGTGGTCCACCGCGAGGCGGGTGGTCTCCATGGACAGGCGCACGAAATCCTCGAGCTGCCCGGAGGTCACCCCGGCGCCGGTGAGCATGCTGGACCGGGCGTGCAGCCCCACCTCTCCGTCGTCGCCCACCCGCAGCGAGACGGTGGGTCCGAGCCTTTCGCGGTTCCAGGAGGTGATGGTGCGGGCGAGCGCCGCCGTATGCTCCATCCCGAGGGTGCTGCGCAGGTCCGTGTCGAACACCAGGGCAGGGGGGTTGCGTTCATCCAGGTAGGCGGTGACCAGGTGGTCGTGCCACGGGAAAATCAGCCGGTCGGCCCCCACGTAGCAGTGGAAGTCGAACTTTTCGGCGGCGACGTACACCTCGGTCAGGGAGACCATCGGTCTGACACCTCCATGGGATGAGCCTGGAAACAGGGGCGTGCCCAGTGTAGCGGGCCGGGCGACCTACAATAAGGCAATACCGTCCTGTCCCTGCCGACCTCTTCCAGGCTGTTCGAGGAGAACTTTCCCGATGCTCAATGTCATTGACCTGCGCGGTCGTACCCCTTCCACCAGTGAACTGCGCCGCGCCCTGCCGCGCGGCGGCACCGACGTCAACGCGGTCCTGCCCACCGTCGCCCCGATCGTGGAGGCGGTGCGCGGGCGCGGCGCCCGGGCCGCGCTCGAGTACGGCGAGAAGTTCGACGGCGTCGTCCCCGCATCGGTGAAGGTGCCGGCGGAGGTCGTGGAGGCGGCCCTGGCCAATCTCGACGCGGAGGTCGTCACCGCGCTGGAGGAGGCCATCTCCCGGGTGCGCAGGGTCCATGCCGAGCAGAAGCCGGACTCCCACACCACCACCCTCGCCGAGGGTGCGACGGTCACCGAGGTGCACCTGCCGATCGAGCGCGTCGGCCTGTACGTGCCGGGCGGCAAGGCCGTCTATCCCTCCAGCGTGATCATGAACGTGGTGCCGGCGCAGGAGGCGGGCTGCTCCTCGCTGGTCGTGGCCTCCCCGCCGCAGGCCGACCACGGCGGCTGGCCGCACCCCACGATTCTGGCCGCCTGCCGGCTGCTGGGCGTCGACGAGATCTGGGCGGTGGGCGGCGCCCAGGCCGTGGCGCTGCTCGCCTACGGCGACGACGACGCGGACCTGGCCCCGGTGGACATCGTCACCGGCCCGGGCAACATCTTCGTCACGGCCGCCAAGCGGCTGGTGCAGGGCGTCGTGGGCATCGATGCGGAGGCCGGACCTTCGGAGATCGCGATCCTCGCTGACGATTCCGCTGATCCGGTCTACCTGGCCTACGACCTCATCTCCCAGGCCGAGCACGACGACCTCGCGGCCTCCGTGCTCATCACCGCCTCCGCCGAACTGGCGGAGCAGGTCGACGCCGAGATCGAGGCCCGCTACACCGTCACCCGCAACGCCGACCGCGTCGCCGGCGCCCTGAAGGGCCAGCAGTCCGGCATCGTGCTGGTCGACGACCTGGCGCAGGGCATCGCCGTCGCGGATGCCTACGCCGCCGAGCACCTGGAGATCCACACGGACAACGCCCGCGCGGTGGCCGAACAGATCCGCAACGCCGGCGCCATCTTCGTCGGGGCGTACTCGCCGGTCCCGCTGGGCGACTACGCCGCCGGCTCCAACCACGTGCTGCCGACGTCGGGCACCGCCCGGTTCTCCTCCGGCCTGTCCACCCACACTTTCCTGCGCGAGGTCAACCTCATCGAGTACGACCGGACCGCACTCAAGGAGATCGGCCCGCACATCATCGCGCTGGCCGACGCGGAGGACCTGCCGGCGCACGGCGAATCCATCCGCGCCCGCTTCGAGGTCATGGGGGAGGAGAAGTAGCCGTGTCCCGCATCACCCTCGACCAGCTTCCCCTCCGGGAGGAGCTGCGCGGCCAGTCCCCCTACGGCGCGCCGCAACTCACCGTGCCGGTGTGCCTGAACACCAACGAGAACCCCTACCCGCCGTCGCAGGCGCTCATCGACGACCTCGTGGAGACCGTGGCCGAAGTGGCCTCCGGGCTCAACCGCTACCCCGACCGGGACGCCGTCGAGCTGCGCGGGGCCCTGGCCGACTACGTCAGCGAGCAGACCGGTGTGGCCGTCACCGTGGACAACCTGTGGGCCGCGAACGGATCCAACGAGACTCTCCAGCAGCTGCTCCAGGCCTTCGGCGGCCCGGGGCGGAAGGTCCTGGGATTCCAGCCCTCCTACTCGATGCACCCCATCCTGGCGGCCGGCACGCAGACCGAGTTCATCGACTGCCCGCGCAGCGCGGACTTCCGCATCGACATCGACGCCGCGCTGGCCGCGATCGCCGAGCACCGCCCGGACATCGTTTTCGTCACCACCCCGAACAACCCGACCGGCGACGTCACCTCCATTGAAGCGCTGCGCCTGATCATCGACGCCGCCCCCGGCATCGTCATCGTCGACGAGGCCTACGGGGAGTTCTCACCGTCCCCGTCCGCGACGACACTGCTCGCCGAGTACCCGGCGAAGCTGGTGGTCTCCCGCACGATGTCCAAGGCCTTCGACTTCGCAGGCGGCCGTCTGGGCTACTTCGTCGCCGACCCGGCCTTCGTCGAGGCGGTCATGCTCGTCCGACTTCCTTACCACCTGTCCGTCCTCAGCCAGGCTGCGGCCACCGTCGCACTGCGGCACCGCGGGGACACCCTCGCGACCGTCGAGAAGCTCTCGCAGGAGCGCGTGCGCGTCGTCGCGCGCCTCGGGAAACTGGGGTACGAGGTCGTGCCGAGCGAATCCAACTTCGTCTTCTTCGGCCCCTTCGCCGACCAGCACGCCGCGTGGCAGGCCTTCCTCGACCGCGGCATCCTCATCCGGGACGTCGGCGTCGCCGGCCACCTGCGCACCACCATCGGACTGCCCGCGGAGAACGACGCGTTCCTCGCCGCCGCAGCCGCCGTCATCAAGGAGAAGTAAATGACCGACCGCATCGGCCGCGCCACCCGCACCACCTCCGAGTCCGACATCACCGTCGAGATCAACCTCGACGGCACCGGCCGGGTGGACGTTTCCACCGGGCTGCCGTTCTTCGACCACATGCTCACCGCCTTCGGCGTCCACGGCTCCTTCGACCTGACCGTGCACGCCAAGGGTGACATCGAGATCGACGCCCACCACACCGTCGAAGACACCGCTATCGTCATGGGGCAGGCACTGCTCGACGCCGTCGGCGACAAGAAGGGCATCCGCCGCTTCGGTTCCCGCCAGCTGCCGATGGACGAAACCCTCGTGGAGTCGGTCGTCGACATCTCCGGCCGCCCCTATTTCGTCATGCGCGGCGAGCCGGACCAGATGATCAGCGCCGTCATCGGCGGCCACTACGCCACGGTGATCAACGAGCACTTCTTCGAGACCCTCGCGCTCAACGCCCGCATCACCCTGCACGTGATCTGCCACTACGGCCGCGACCCGCACCACATCACCGAGGCCGAGTACAAGGCCGTCGCCCGCGCCCTGCGCGAGGCCGTCGAGCTCGATCCCCGGGTGCGCGGCGTGCCGTCGACCAAGGGGGCCCTGTAACCCATGCCCGACATTGATACAGTGGCCCAGGCAGGCCAGGGCTCCAGCCCCTGGCTGGTCTACCTGTTGTTCATCGTCGCCGGCCTCCTCGTGGGCGGCACCTGGTCCGCGTACCAGGCGGGCAGCAGGCCCCTGGCAATTTTCCTGGCACTCTGCGCCGCCGTCGCGGTCGCGGGCGCCGTCTTCTGGTTGATAGGAGCGATGAACTAAGTGGTGCAGACGGGTCTTTCGCGGGCGGAGATCGAGCAACTCGACAGCATGTGGAAGGCCCCGGGGTTCGTGCCGACCCTCGTGGCGGTCTTCGCCGCGTTCGGGTCCTGGTCCCTGCTCCTGCCCGTCATCCCGCTCGCGGCGCTCGACGCTGGGCACGGCCCCGCCCTCGCGGGCGCCTCCACCGGCATCTTCATGGCCGCCACCGTCGCCACCCAGATCTTCACCCCGACGGCCCTCCGGCGCCTCGGCTACAACCCCGTGATGGTGGCGTCGGCCTTCATGCTCGGAGTGCCCGCACTGGGGCACCTCCTGGGGCTGGAGGTCTGGAACCTGCTGCTCTTCTCCGCCCTGCGCGGCATCGGTTTCGGCGCTTTGACCGTCGCGGAATCCGCGTTGATCGCGGAGCTGGTGCCCTCCCGTTTCCTGGGCAAGGCCTCGGGCATGCTGGGCGTGTTCATCGGGGTCTCCCAGATGATCTGCCTGCCGCTGGGCCTGTTCCTGGCGGACCGGGCGGGCTACCCGGCGGTCTACGCCGCGGCCGCCGCCGTCGCGCTGGTCGCGGCCGTGATGTGCCTGCGCATCCCCCGGATCAAGGCGCAGCCCCCCACCAGGCCCTCCCCGGAGGAGAAGGCGACCAGCGCACCCGCCTGGAAACTGGTCCTCGTCCCCGCCCTGGCCGTCACCAGCCTGTCCATGAGCTTCGGCGCGGTGTCCTCCTTCCTGCCGGCGGCCGTGCAGGAACTGGACCCGGTCACCGGCGCCGTCATCGGCGGTTTCATGCTCTCGATCACAGGCGGCGCCGCGATGGTCATGCGCTACGGCTCGGGCGTCATCGCCGACCGCAACGGGCGCCCCGGCGCGACGATGATCCCCGGCCAGGTGATGGGCTTCGCCGGCGTGGCGCTCATGGCGCTGGTGATCGCCAACGGCTGGCCGGTGTGGTGGCTGGTGCTGGCGGGCGTGCTCTTCGGCGGCGGCTTCGGCATCGTGCAGAACGAGGCCCTGCTGAGTATGTTCTTCCGCCTGCCCCGGTCCCGGGTATCCGAGGCCTCGGCGGTGTGGAACATCTCCTACGACGCCGGCACGGGGCTGGGTTCCTTCCTCCTGGGGGCGGTGGCGGCGCAGGCCGCGTACTCCGGGGCCTACGCGGTCGGCGCCGTCGTCGTGTCCCTCGGCATCCTGGCGACCATCGCCGACCGGGTCGTCGGCGCGCACCGCATCACCGAGCTCGACAACACCCGCGCCCGTCTGCGCCAGCTCCCGCTGGGCCGGAAACGGCGCCGCAATGGGTGAGCGCACGCGGTTGGATTACACTTCCAACCATGTCTAAAAGCGTCGCCCTCCTCGACTACGGCTCCGGCAACCTCCGATCGGCCCAGCGGGCCCTCGAACGTGTCGGGGCCGATGTCACCGTCACCAGTGACCCGAAGATCGCCGTCGACGCCGACGGCCTGCTCGTCCCCGGCGTCGGCGCCTTCGCCGCCTGCATGGCCGGACTCAACGCCGTCCACGGGCCCCGGATCATCGGCCAGCGCCTCGCGGGCGGACGCCCCGTCCTGGGTATCTGCGTGGGCATGCAGATCCTCTTCGAGGAGGGCAACGAGCACGGCGTGCACACCCGCGGAGCGGGGGAGTGGCCGGGCACGGTTGAGCGCCTCCACGCGAGGATCCTGCCGCACATGGGATGGAACACCGTGGAACGCGCCGCCGACTCGCAGATGTTCGCCGGGCTCGACGCCGACACGCGTTTCTACTTCGTCCACACCTACGGCGTCCGCGACTGGACCCTGGAGACCGACGACCTGACCACCCCGCCGTCGGTGGCGTGGGCGGAGCACGAGAGCGACCGGTTCGTCGCCGCCGTGGAGAACGGACCCCTGTGGGCCACGCAGTTCCACCCGGAGAAGTCGGCCGACGCCGGGGCCCAGCTGCTGACCAACTGGCTGTCCACCCTCTGACTCCGGATAGGATTCGACACATGAGCGATTTCACCCTCCTTCCCGCCGTCGACGTCGTCGACGGCCAGGCAGTCCGACTCGACCAGGGCGAGGCCGGCACCGAGAAGTCCTACGGCTCCCCGCTGGAGGCGGCCCTCGAATGGCAGGCCCAGGGGGCGGAGTGGCTGCACTTCGTCGACCTCGACGCCGCCTTCAACCGCGGCTCCAACCACGAGCTCATGGCGGAGATCACCCGCCAGCTGGACATCAAGGTGGAGTTGACCGGCGGCATCCGGGACGACGCCTCCCTCGAGCGCGCCCTGGCCACCGGCGCCACCCGCGTCAACATCGGCACCGCCGCGCTGGAGAAGCCCGAGTGGATCGCCGGGGTGCTCAAGGAGTACGGGGACAAGGTCGCCGTCGACATCGCGGTCCGCGAGATCGACGGCGAGTGGCGCACCCGCGGCAACGGCTGGGTGTCCGACGGCGGTGACCTGTGGGAGGTCCTCGAGCGTCTCGACGCCGCGGGCTGCTCCCGCTTCGTGGTCACCGACGTCTCCAAGGACGGCACCCTCGCCGGCCCGAACGTCGCGCTGCTGCGCGATGTCGCCGCCGCCACCGACGCGAAGATCGTCGCCTCCGGCGGCATCTCCGTCCTCGACGACGTCGTCGAGCTCTCGCGCCACGCGGACGAGGGCATCGACTCCGCCATCATCGGCAAGGCCCTGTACGAGGGCCGTTTCACGCTGCGCGAGGCGCTCGCGGCCGTCGAGAAGCAGTAGCCGTGGACGCCCGCGAGCTGCTGGCCGTCGCCGAGGCCGTCTGCGACGACGCCGAGACGATGTTCATGGCCGGGGTCGGCTCCGACCCTGCCCAGCTGAAGCAGCCCGGCGACTTCGCCACCGAGGTGGACCTGGCCATCGAGGCACACCTGCGCCAGATGCTCACCCAGTTCACCGGCATCCCGGTGCTGGGGGAGGAGGCCGGCGGCGTCTACAACCATGACGCGGTGTGGGTCGTCGACCCCATCGACGGGACCGCCAACTACGCCGCGGGCAACCCCATGTGCGCGATCCTCATCAGCCTGGTCGTCGACGACCAGCCGGTCGCCGCCGTCACGAGCATGCCGCTGCTGCACCGCCGGCTCACCGCCTTCGAAGGCTCGCCCGTCATGTGCAACGGCCGGCCGGTCACCCCGCTCACCGAGGCGGACCAGCTGGTCGCGCAGGTCGGGTTCTCCTCCGTGGCCTCCCAGGTGCGCTCCAAGTTTCCCTCGCTCCTGCGCCAGGGGCTGCTCGCGGAACTGAGCGAGACGTACCTGCGCCCCCGGATCACCGGTTCCGTCGGCGTGGACCTGGCCTTCACCGCGCAGGGGATATTCGGCGGGGCGGTGAGCTTCTCGCCCCACGTGTGGGACAACGCCGCGGGCGTCATGCTGGTGCGCGCGGCCGGGGGAGTGGTCACCGACATCGAGGGCAACGACTGGGCCCCCGGCTCCCTCGGAGTGGTGGCGGGGACCGCACGGGCCCACGGGGCCATCATGAGTACGATGGACAACATTCTCAATTCCCACTAACTGGAAAGGCGGATCCATGGCTCTGGCCGTCCGCGTCATCCCCTGCCTCGACGTCGACAACGGTCGCGTGGTCAAGGGCGTCAACTTCGAGAACCTCCGCGACGCCGGCGACCCCGTCGAACTCGCCGCGCGCTACAACGAGGAGGGCGCCGACGAGCTCACCTTCCTCGACGTCTCCGCCTCGAAGGACGGCCGCGGCACGATGCTGGAGGTGGTCCGCCGGACCGCCGAGCAGGTGTTCATCCCCCTCACCGTCGGCGGCGGCATCCGCAGCGTCGAGGACGTCGACCAGCTGCTGCGCGCCGGTGCGGACAAGGTCTCGGTGAACACCTCCGCCATCGCCCGCCCCGAGCTGCTGCGCGAGCTGGCCGACCAGTTCGGCTCCCAGTGCATCGTCCTGTCCGTCGACGCCCGCCGCGCCGCCGACCAGCCCTCCGGCTTCGAGGTGACCACCCACGGCGGCACGAAGTCCGCCGGCCTGGACGCCGTCGAGTGGGCCCGCCGCGGTGAGGAGCTGGGCGTGGGCGAGATCCTGCTCAACTCCATGGACGGCGACGGCACGCGGGACGGCTTCGACCTCGAGCTGCTCCGCCTGGTCCGCGAGGCCGTCAACGTGCCCATCATCGCCTCCGGCGGCGCGGGCAGGGCCGAGCACTTCCCGCCCGCCGTCGACGCGGGCGCCGACGCCGTGCTGGCCGCCACCATCTTCCACTTCCGCGAGGTGACCATCTCCGAGGTCAAGGACGCGCTGGAGGCGGCGGGCCACGAGGTGCGCCGATGAGCGGCAACCCGGCCGACCACGAGCTCGACGCGGGCATCGCCGCCCGCCTCAAGTTCAACGACCGGGGGCTGATCCCCGCGATCGTCCAGGCGGACGAAACGGGCGAGGTCCTCATGATGGCGTGGATGGACACCCACGCCCTGGCACACACGCTGGCCACCCGGCAGGGCACCTACTACTCCCGCTCGCGCGACGAGTACTGGATCAAGGGCCTGACCTCCGGGCACACCCAGGAGGTGACCGGCGTGCGGCTCGACTGCGACGGCGACACCCTCCTGGTGACGGTGAAGCAGACCGGCGCGGCCTGCCACACCGGCAACCGGACGTGCTTCTTCGCGGACGACCTGCTGTCATGAGGACCTCCCGGATCGCGGCGCTCCTCCTCGCCGTCAGCGCCGCCGTGCTGTGGGCCGCCTCCCGGATGGCCTGGATCACGGTGGACACCTTCGACGACAAGTCCGGCGACGCCACCAACGTCATCATCGGCGGGCTGTGGTCCACGGAGCAGACCGCCGTGGCGATGCTGCTGCTGGCGGGTTCGATCGCCGGTTTCGCCCTGCGGCGGGTCGGCCGCCGCATGGTCGGCGTCATCTCGGCGCTGGCGGGCATCGGGGTCAGCTGGGCTCCGCTCGGCCTCCTCGCGGGCGAACCGGATCCGCAGCGCGCGCATCAGCTCCTGTCCACCGGCGAGGAGGCGAAGATCGCCGCGTGGGCGGAGATCGCGAACCTGGACGTCACTTCCGCCGGCCCCGCCCTGGCTATGTTCGGTGCGGCCGTCGCCCTGTTCGGCGGTGTCCTGCTGGCGATGAAACCCGGCACCGACTCGGCCAAACTGAACCGCTACGAGCGGAAACAGGACCGCGCAGCGAAGATCTCACGCGACCTCGAGGCGGAGCCGGATTCCGGCCGCGTCATGTGGGACGCGCTGGACGCGGACATCGACCCGACGGACACCCGGCGACCCTGATTTCGTGGTGAGCAGATTCACGGGATAGCCTGTTGACACAGATTGTCTCTGCTACCAAGAATCTCGATGGGAGGGGCCGATGAGCGCTCTGGACCGGTTGGTCTCCGAGGTTCTGGCGGGAGTCTCGGCCCGCGAGGCAGTGGTGCCCTTCCAGGAGATCAAGGCGCGCTCCCGCGACACCGCACCCGCCCGTGACGGCTTCGGCGCGCTGCTGCGCAGCGGTTGCGGGGTCATCGCCGAAATCAAGCGCGCGATGCCGGGCCGGACCTTCATCGAGGACGGCGACTTCATGCCCATCGCCCGCCTGGCCCGCGAGTTCGAGCAGGGCGGCGCGCACCTCATCGCCTGCCAGACCGAGCAGCTGCGCTACCACGGATCGCTCACCGACATGAAGATCGCGCGCGACGCGGTCGACCTGCCGATGTTCTGCCGGGACATCATCATCGACCCGTACCAGATCCACGAGGCCCGCTGCTACGGCGCCGACCTCGTCCCCCTGCAGGTGGAGCTGCTCGACCAGAACCGCCTCGTCTCCCTGCTCGACCGCATCGAATCCCTCCACATGACCGCCGTGCTCGAGGTGCGCACCCCCGCGGAAGCCGACCGCGCCATGGCCGCCGGTGCGCGCGTGGTGGCGGTGAACGCGCGGCCGATGGTGGGCGGCGGCGTCGACAAGGGGCGCTTCGCCGAGATCTCCCCGGGCCTGCCCGAGTCGACCGTGCGTATCGCGATGTCGGGGGTCCATTCCCCCCGGGACCTGCTCTCCTACGCCGCGGCGGGCGCCGACGCCGTCGTGGTCGGCGAGGAACTCATGAGCGCGGAGGACCCCGGCCGGTTGACCCGCACGCTGGTCGCCACGGGCCAGCACCCGTCCTGCCCGTCGCGCTGACCCGTCTGGCAGACTGTCAGGGTGCAGACCACCATCCTCGCCAATATTCCGTCCCCGCCACAGGGCGTCTGGTACCTCGGCCCCCTCCCGATCCGCGCGTACGCCGTCTCCATCATGGTCGGCATCGTCCTCGCCCTGTGGCTGACCCACCGCCGCTACGTCGCCCGGGGCGGCAACGCGGACATGGTGTGGGACGCGGCGATCGTGGCGATCCCCGCGGGCATCATCGGCGGCCGTATCTATCACGTCATCACCGACGCCGACAAGTACTTCTGCGACACCTGCAACCCCGTCGACGCCCTGAAGATCACCAACGGCGGGCTCGGCATCTGGGGCGCCGTCGCGCTGGGCGCCCTCGCCGTGTGGGCGCTGTTCCGCTACCGGAAGGTCCCGTTGGCGCCCTTCGCCGACGCCGTCGCCCCCGGCATCATCCTCGGCCAGGCGATCGGCCGGCTGGGCAACTGGTTCAACCAGGAGATCTACGGCCGCCCCACCGACCTCCCGTGGGCCCTGGACATCTTCTACCGGGTCGACGAAAACGGCGAGTTCGCCCCGCTCACCGGCCGTTCCACCGGCGAGGTCATCACCTCGGTGCACCCTACGTTCCTCTACGAACTGCTGTGGAACCTGCTGATCCTCGCGCTGCTGCTGCTCGTCGACCGCCGGTTCCGGCTGGCCCGGGGCTCGATCTTCGCCCTGTACGTCGCCGGTTACACCCTGGGCCGCTTCTGGATCGAGCTCATGCGCGACGACGCCGCCACCATGATCCTCGGCCAGCGGGTGAACACCTGGGTTTCCGCGGTCGTCTTCCTCGCCGCTGTGGCGGTGTTCTTCTGGCTGCAGAAGCGCCGGCGGGTTGATCCTGCTGAAACAGAGTAGGTTGGTAGCCGTGACTAGACGAACCAAGATTGTTTGCACCCTCGGTCCCGCCGTCGCCAGCAAGGACGCGATCCAGCGCCTGGTGGAGGATGGCATGGACGTCGCCCGCCTGAATTTCTCCCACGGCGACCACGCCGATCACGAGCAGAATTACCGGTGGGTCCGGGAGGCCACCGATGAGACCGGCCGCGCGGTCGGCATCCTGGCCGACCTCCAGGGCCCCAAGATCCGCCTGGGCCGATTCCTCGACGGCGCCACCGTCTGGGAGAACGGCGAGGTCATCCGCATCACCGTCGACGACGTGGAGGGCACCCACGACCGGGTGTCCACCACCTACAAGAACCTGGCGCAGGACGCCAAGCCGGGCGACCGTCTGCTCGTCGACGACGGCAAGGTCGGCCTCGTGGTCCTCCGGGTCGAGGACAACGACGTGGTGTGTGAGGTCACCGAGGGTGGTCCCGTATCCAACAACAAGGGTGTCTCCCTGCCGGGCATGGACATCTCCGTGCCCGCGCTGTCGGAGAAGGACATCCGGGACCTGGAGTTCGCGCTCCGCCTCGGCGTCGACCTCATCGCCTTGTCCTTCGTCCGTTCGCCCGCCGACATCGACCTTGTCCACGAGATCATGGACCGTGTCGGCCACCGGGTGCCGGTGATCGCCAAGCTGGAGAAGCCCGAGGCCGTCGACGCCCTGGAGCCCATCGTGCTGGCCTTCGACGCCATCATGGTCGCCCGCGGCGACCTCGGCGTCGAGGTGCCGCTGGAGCAGGTCCCACTGGTGCAGAAGCGCGCCATCCAGATCGCCCGCGAGAACGCCAAGCCGGTGATCGTGGCGACCCAGATGCTCGACTCCATGATCGAGAACTCCCGTCCCACCCGCGCGGAGGCCTCCGACGTCGCCAACGCCGTCCTCGACGGCGCCGACGCCGTCATGCTCTCCGGCGAGACCTCCATCGGCGTGGACCCGCACAACGTCGTGCGCACCATGGCGCGCATCGTCATCCAGGCGGAGACCGACGGCCGCGTGCCCCCGCTCAGCCACGTCCCGCGCACCAAGCGCGGCGTCATCTCCTACTCCGCCCGCGACATCGCCGAGCGCCTCAACGCCCGCGCCCTGGTCTGCTTCACCACCTCCGGCGACACCGCCCGCCGCGTGGCCCGGCTGCACTCGCACCTGCCGCTGCTCGTGTTCACTCCGAAGCAGGAGGTCCGCTCCCAGCTCGCGCTGACCTGGGGCGCGGAGACCTTCCTCAGCCCGAAGGTCAGCTCCACGGACGACATGCTCGCGGTGCTGGACAAGGCCCTGCTGGCCATGGACGAGTACCACCGCGACGACATGATGGTCGTCGTCGCCGGTTCCCCGCCCGGGGTCTCCGGCAACACCAACATGATCCACGTCCACCTGCTGGGTGAGGACACCAACCGGCCGCCGAAGTAGGCGCGCCGGAAAAGCCGGAAGCGGCGGAGAGGAACATCCTCTCCGCCGCTTCGCTTATTTCCCGGCGGGTATTTCCTAGCGGGTCACCGGGGTCGGCTCCAGCTTCCACACCTCACGCGCGTAGTCGTTGATGGTGCGGTCGGAGGAGAAACGCCCCGATGCGCAGATGTTGGCCCAGCACATGCGCGCCCAGTGCTGACGGTCGGCGTAGAAGTCCTCGGCCATCCGGTCGCGGGTCTCGCGGTAGTCGGCGAAGTCGCCCAGGACGTAGTAGATGTCCGGGGTCTCCCAGCCGCCGCCGTCGAGAAGCGAGGAACGCAGGTCGTGGAACAGGCCGGTCCCGTGGTCGTCGAGGTGGCCGTCGACGAGGGCGTCCAGCGTGCGCTTGAGACCCGGGACGGATTCGTAGACGTGCCACGGGTTGTAGGTGGCGCGCAGGTCCGGCAGCTCCTCTTCCCGGGCGCCGAAGATGTAGGCGTTCTCGTCGCCCACGGCCTCGTGGATCTCGACGTTTGCGCCGTCCATGGTGCCCAGGGTCAGGGCGCCGTTCATCATGAACTTCATGTTGCCGGTGCCGGAGGCCTCCTTGCCGGCGGTGGAGATCTGCTCGGAGACGTCGGTCGCCGGGATGATGTGCTCGGCGGGGGAGACGTTGTAGTTCTCCACGAACACGACGCGGAGGCGGTCGTTGACGTCCGGGTCGTTGTTGACCTTCTCGGCGATCTCGTTGATCAGCTTGATGATGGCCTTCGCCCGGACGTAACCGGGGGCGGCCTTCGCGCCGAAGATGAAGGTCCGCTTCGGGACGTCCTTCAGGCCGTCCTCCTTGATGCGCAGGTACAGGTCCAGGATGTACAGCGCGTTGAGCAGCTGGCGCTTGTACTCGTGCAGGCGCTTGATCTGGGTGTCGAAGATCGAGGTCGGGTCGATCTCGATGCCCTGGCGGTCCATGATCCACTCGGCGAAGTCGGCCTTGTTGGCGTCCTTGATCGCCAGCAGCTCCTTCATCACCTTCTTGTCGTCGGCGTAGTGCGCGATATCCTTCAGCAGGTCCATGTCGGTGACCCAGGCGTCGGAGCCGACGAGGCGGGTGAGCAGGTCCGACAGGCGCGGGTTGCACATCTTCAGCCAGCGGCGCGGCGTGACGCCGTTGGTCTTGTTGTTGAACTTCTCCGGCCAGATGCCGTGCCAGTCGCTGAGGGTGTCGCGCTTGATGATCTCGGTGTGCAGCGCCGCGACGCCGTTGATGGAGTAGGCGGCGTAGCAGGCGATCCACGCCATGTGGACGTTGCCGTCCTGGACCGGGGCCATGCGGGCGATGTGGTCCTCTTCGAGGCCCAGCTCGCGCAGTTCCACACGGAAGCGCCGGTCGATCTCGAGGACGAGCTCCCACACGCGGCCGAAGAGCTGCTGGAAGATGGAGACGTTCCACTGCTCGAGGGCCTCGACCAGGACGGTGTGGTTCGTGTAGGCGAAGGTGCGGGTGACGATGCCCCAGGCCTGCTCCCAGGTCATGTCGTGCTCGTCGAGCAGCAGGCGCATGAGCTCCGGGATGGCCAGCACCGGGTGGGTGTCGTTGAGCTGGATGGAGTTGAACTGGGCGAAGGTCGACAGGTCGCCGTGGTGCTCGAGGTGGGACTGGATCATCGCCTGCAGCGACGCGGAGACGAAGAAGTACTGCTGACGCACGCGCAGCACTTTGCCGCCGTAGGTGGTGTCGTTCGGGTACAGCACGCGGCACAGGTCCATGACGCGCTCGCGCTCGACGATGGCGTCGGTGAAGCGCTGCGAGTTGAAGGCGTCGTAGTCGAACTCCTCCATCGGCTCGGCCTTCCACAGGCGCAGGGTGCCGACGTTGTCGGTGCCGTAACCGGTGATCGGCATGTCGTAGGGCACCGCGCGCACAGTCATGTCGTCGAACTGGACGATGCGCGGCTGCTCCTCCCGGCGGATGTAGAACGGGTAGCCGTTCTCCTTCCAGGCGTCCGGCTGCTCGGTCTGGAAACCGTTGTCGAAGATCTGCTTGAACAGGCCGTAGCGGTAGAGGATGCCGTAGCCGGTGACCGGCAGGTCCTGCGTGGCCGAGGAATCGAGGAAACAGGCGGCCAGGCGGCCCAGTCCTCCGTTGCCCAGGGCGGCGTCATTCTCCGAGTCGAGGACGTCGCCGAGTTCGTGGCCCAGCGCCTGCACGGCGGTCTCCGCCTCCTCGACCAGCCCGAGGTTGGTGAGGTTGTTGAGCAGCGCCCGGCCCATCAGGAACTCGGCGGAGAAGTAGTGCTGCTGACGCACGCCCGCGTAGGTTTCGGTGGTTTCCTCCCACTTGTCGGCGATCTGCTCCATCACACTGCGGGAGAGCCCGAACCAGAACTTGTAGTCCGTGGCGCTCTCCGGGGTGGCACCGGAGGCGGCGCGAACGTGGCCTGCGACGGTGGTGTTCAGTGCGGGCAGGGTGTCACTCATGGGGATTGCTCCTGGGGTGGTGGTGTCTTCACTCGCGGCAAAGCGGGTCCACGTAACGGCGGACCCATTTGTTCAGCATATAGGCATGCCTGCCCATCCGCCCCTCAACGGTGAAGGTAGGTGAGCACCGACGCCGCGGCCGCACGGGTGGCGGCGTCGACGGTGGGGCCGTATTCGGGGAGGAAGGTGCCCATGTGGTTGACGGGCACGTCCTCGTCCACCCGGTTCTCGGCGACGGCCCGGTCCCACAGCTCCCGCGGGGTGCAGCCGACGACCCAGTACAGGTAGGGAACGCCGAAGGCCCGCGGGATCGTGGCGAAGTCCTCCGAGACGGTGGTGCGCGCCGCGTCGACCGACGCCCCGCCGAAGACGGAGTCGAAGACGGGGCGGACGGCCCGGAACACTCCGGGGTCGTTGTCGATGAGCTCCCCGCGGCCGAAGAACTCGAAGGTCGGCGGCTCCAGGATTCCGGAGGCCGCGCACTCGGCCTCGACCACGCGGCGGATGGCGGCGTAGACGCGGCGCTGGACGTCCGCGTCATAGAAACGGCAGTTGAGGACCAGCTCGGCGGAACCCGGGATGATGTTGTTCGTCGAACCGGAGCGCAGGGTTCCCACCGACACCACGGCGAAATCGTCGGGGTTGACCTCCCGGCCCACGATGCCCTGGAGGCGGACGACGACCATGGCGGCGGCGTACGTCGGGTCGATGGCCTTGTGGGGCATCGAGCCGTGGGCGCTGCGCCCCGGGATGGTGATGCGGATGGAGTCGCAGGCCGCGAACTGCGGCCCGGGCATGGTCTGCACCTCGCCCGCCCGGCCGGGCATGACATGCTGGCCCAGGCAGACGTCCGGGCGGGGCACGCGGGCGACCAGGCCGTCGGCGACCATGGCGCCGGCGCCGGCGCCGGTTTCCTCGGCCGGCTGGAACAGCGCCAGGAAGGTGCCGGACCAGGCGTCGCGGTGGGCGTCGAGAAGCGCGCACGCGCCGAGCAGGGCCGTGGTGTGCATGTCGTGGCCGCAGGCGTGCATGACGCCGGTCGGGGAGGCGAAGGGCACCCCCGTCTCCTCCCGTACTGGCAGGGCGTCGAAATCCGCGCGGAACAGGGCTGCCGGGCCGTCGCCGTTGCGGAAGACGGCGACGATGCCGTAGCCGCCGATGCCGGGGATGACCTCGCAGTCGAAGTCCGCCAGCTTCCGCGCGATCTTCTCCGCCGTCTCGTGCTCGTGGCCGGACAGTTCGGGATGTTCGTGCAGGTCCTCGTAGAAGGCGCGCTGCCAGGTCAGGTCGGCGGAGTGGCGGGAGAGGAGGCGGGCGATGTGTGTCATGTCGCCTGCCACGTTACTGCAGCAGCGGGTTGTAGAGGAGCGTGTTGCGGCGGGCGTCGCACTCGGTGGCGATGCGGATGTCCGGGGCGATGCGGCCCTCGTCGCGGAGGCGGTACATGGCGGAGACGACGCGGTCGCGGATGTTGTCGGGGGACAGGGTGTTGACGAAGATCTTCGTGCCCCCCTCGAAACCCGCGAGGGTGGACACGCGCCACTTGATGTTCACCCGCCACGGCATGGGCATGTCCAGGTCGACCGGCCGGTGGTGCCATTCCTCGTTGACCGCCACCTCCGCCCCGGTGGCGGCGTGGCAGGCGTGGATGAGGTCGCTCATGCCGCGGATCTCGGCGTTGGACTGCAGCCACGGCTCCGGGGTGGGGGAGCGGGAGTAGATGGTCAGGGTGGGGTAGCGGTGCCCGAACCCGGCGTGCACCACGGCGTGCTCGTTCTCCGCGATGATGAGGTTGCGGTACCCGGCGTAGTCCACACCCCACTCGTTGTACATGTTCGGGTTCAGCCGCAGCCGGGAGATCTCCAGCTCGGCCTGGACGGAACGGGAATCGATGGCCACCAGCTGCTTGTGCAGGTGCTCGAAGGAGGCGCCGGCCGGCGCGAGCCAGTTCTGGAAGGCGACGACGTAGGGGGCGTAGCGGTTGCGCTGGTAGAGGTCGTCGATGCCGTCGATGGTGAACAGCGTGAAGGCGAAATGCTCCTCGGGGGTGAGCATGCCGGAGGAGGCCAGCTGGTTGGTGTGGGTGGCCTCGTCGGTGAAGTGGCGGCGGGCGACGATCACGTCGTGGCCCCCGGCGAAATAGGCGGGGGCGTACTCCAGCAGCTCCTCTTCCGGCAGGTCGGCGTCCCGGCCGCCGGCGCTCAGCCGGGTGCGGACGATGTCCAGGACGTGCCCGCGCCCTGCCGGGTCCGCCAGATAGCCGGCCATCCGCGCCGCGGTCGGCGGGTCCATCTGGAAGCCGTAGTTCTTCGCCCAGTAGTCGTAGGAGATGATCTCGAAGAGGTTGGGCACGCGGCGGAACTCGGCGGAGGTCTCCGTCAGCTGGTTGGGGAGGAGGCCGTCGAGGATCCGCCATTCCCCGTCCTGGCGGACCATGCGGGCCTTCTCCGGCGGGGTGGCCAGCGGGCTGCCGGCGCAGAAGGCGCAACGGTGCTCCCGGTCGTGGGGGCCCAGCGGTGCGGGGTCGACGGCGGGGGAGGCCAGGGGGCGGTTCCCCCGGCCCGGGACGGTCCACACCTCCGTCCCCGAGAAAGGGTTCACCTGCTTGATGGTCCCGTCGGCCATGACGGTGATCGGGTCGCGGTGGGCGTTGGGGGGAAGACTCATACCCACCAGGTTATTGGCTAGGCTTTCCCCATGCCTGCGATCCAGTTTGATGTCCTCGTCCCCGACGCTCCCGCACTCCAGCTGCAGGGGGTGTTCGAGGGAGCCATCGGGAAGCTCGTCGACGCCGGGAAGCTCGCCGGCGGTTCCGTCACCCACGACCACGCCCCGAAGCTCCACGAGGGCATCGAGGACGGGCTGCGCGAGGACCGCGACGACCTCCACCACGCCCAGGTCCACCGCTACCTCATCGCCGTGGAGGGGGCCACCGGTTCCGTCAACCAGCTGGCGATGGTGCTCTCCCGCTTCCTCACCCCCCAGGCGCACCTGCCCACCAACGCCGTCGCGCTGGAGATGGAGCAGGACCACGAGGTGGACGCGATCTACCCCTGGGCCGTGGAGATCCGCAGGTAGTCGGCCGCGATTGCCGCGCCGGCGTCGAAAAGCTGCTTCTCGACGTCCCCCGGCGCCCCCAGCTCGACCGCGATGACGTCCTCGCCCGGATCGACGTCGAAACGCCCCGCCGCGATCGCGAGCGTGGCGTCCGTGCCCCCGACCAGGTCGGCGACGGTGCCGACGACCTTGCCGGTCAACGACTGCGCGTCGAAGGCGCCCTCGCCGGTGATGACCAGATTCGCCCCCGGGACCGCCTCCGTCAACCCCAGCGCGTCCGCGACCAGCGGCGCGCCGGGCAGGACGTGGACGTGCGAGTCGGTGCCGTGCAGCATGGTCGACAGCCAGTGGATGCCCACCGGGACCGCCCCGGCCGCGCCGAAACCGGGGGTCAGGGGATCGACGCCGAGGGTGTCGGCGGCGTGGGTGAGGGCGGCCTCGAGGAGTGCGACGTCCTCGGCGGAGGCACCCTTCTGCGGGGCGAAGACAGTCGCCGCCTCGGGGACGGTGGCCCGAACGTCGGTGAGCAGCACCCATTCGACGGCCGCCGCGGGGATGTTGAGCTGGGCGGTGTCGATGTCCGCCAGCTTGCCGAGGGAACCGCCGCCCTTGGGCAGGGAGTAGCCGGCAGCGTCCACGGGGGTGGCGCCGAGCGCGACGAGGATGCCCGTGCCGGCGTCGGAGGTCGCCGAACCGCCGAGGCAGAGGACGATCCGGGTGGCGCCGCGGGTCTGGGCGTCGGCGATGAGCACACCGGTGCCGTAGGTGTCGCCGGTCAAGGGCACCGGCGCGTCCGCCACGGCCGGAAGCCCGGAAGCCGCGGCGAGATCGATGTAGGCGGTGGCGCCGTCGAGGACGTAGGACGCCTCCGTCAGGCGGCCCGCGGCGTCGGTGGTGGGCAGGGTGACCGTCTCGCCGGCGAAGGTGGCGGCCGTGCCCTCACCCCCGTCAGCCATGGGGGCGAGGGTGATGTCGGCGTCCCGGATGACGGAGCGGACGCCCTCCCCGAGAGAACGCGCGGCCTGTTCTGCGGTTGCGGTGCCCTTGAAGGAGTCGGGGGCGATGATGATGTGGACCATGGCACACCAGTCTAGGGGTAGGGTGAGTGACGCATTCAACGTGCCGGAAACTTGCGTGGGAGACGTCGCACGTGAAAACTGTTAACCGTTAGAAAACCCACCCCCGGGCTGCCCGCTACTGCGGGCCGGAAAGGACTCGTATGTCAATCGACGAGCAGGTCTCCTCCTACTACAACATGCTTCTCAAGCGTAACGCAGGAGAGCCTGAGTTCCACCAGGCAGTTGCAGAAGTTCTCGCCTCGCTGAAGATCGTCCTGGAGAAGGACCCTCATTACGCTGACTACGGTCTCATCCAGCGCCTGTGCGAGCCCGAGCGCCAGCTCATCTTCCGCGTGCCGTGGATCGACGACAACGGGGTGGTACAGGTCAACCGCGGTTTCCGGGTCCAGTTCAACTCCGCTCTCGGCCCGTACAAGGGCGGCCTGCGTTTCCACCCCTCGGTCAACCTGGGCATCATCAAGTTCCTCGGCTTCGAGCAGATCTTCAAGAACTCCCTGACCGGCCTGCCCATCGGCGGCGGCAAGGGCGGCTCCGACTTCGACCCCAAGGGCAAGTCCGAGCTCGAGATCATGCGCTTCTGCCAGTCCTTCATGACCGAGCTGCACAAGCACATCGGCGAGTACAAGGACGTCCCCGCCGGCGACATCGGCGTCGGCGCCCGGGAGATCGGCTTCCTCTTCGGCCAGTACCGGCGCCTCGCCGGCCAGCACGAGTCCGGTGTCCTCACCGGCAAGGGCCTGACCTGGGGCGGTTCCCTGGTACGCACCGAGGCCACCGGCTACGGCTGCGTCTACCTCACCGAGGAGATGATGAAGGCCCACGGTGCCTCCATGTCAGGCGCGAAGGTCATCGTCTCCGGTTCCGGCAACGTCGCCATCTACGCCATCGAGAAGGCGCAGGAGCTCGGCGCGACCGTCGTCGGTTTCTCCGACTCCTCCGGCTGGGTCTCCACCCCGGACGGCGTCGATGTCGAACTGCTCAAGGACGTCAAGGACAAGCGCCGTGAGCGCGTCACCGCCTACGTGGAGGAGAGCACCGGAGCTACCTTCCACGAGGACGGTTCCATCTGGGACCTCGCGGCCGACGTCGCCCTCCCGTGCGCCACCCAGAACGAGCTCAACGGCGATCACGCCCGCGCTCTGGCGGCCAACGGCGTCCGCTTCGTCGCCGAGGGCGCCAACATGCCCTCCACCCCGGAGGCCATCGAGGTCTTCCGCGAGAACGGCATCCACTTCGCCCCGGGCAAGGCCGCCAACGCCGGCGGCGTCGCCACCTCCGCCCTGGAGATGCAGCAGAACGCGTCCCGCGACTCCTGGTCCTTCGAGTACACCGACCAGCGGCTGCACAAGATCATGTCCAAGATCTTCCGCACCATGTCCAACACGGCGAAGGAGTACGGCCGCGAGGGAGATTACGTGGTCGGGTCCAACATCGCCGGATTCAAGAAGACCGCTGACGCGATGCTCGCCCAAGGCGTCATCTAGGTCGTCTACGATTGGCGGCATGTACCGCGTATTTGAGGCCCTCGACGAACTCAACCAGACCGTGGAGCAGGCGTACGGCGTGCCCATGACCTCCAACTGCATGGTCCCGCGCAACGACATGCTCGCGCTCCTCGACGATCTCCGCAACGCCCTGCCCGTGGAGATCGACGACGCGCAGGATGTGCTGGACAAGGAGGCGGAGATCCTGCGGGGCGCCGAGGAGCGCGCGCGCGGCATGGTCGCCGATGCAGAGGCCCAGGCCGGCGACATCGTCGGCCGCGCGCAGGAGGACGCCGACAACATCGTCGCCGACGCCCGCCGCCACGCCACGGACCTGGTCGCCAAGGCCGAGGACGACGCCGACCACATGGTGTCCTCGGCGCGTCGCGAGGCGGAGGACACCGTCACCCGCGCCCAGGCGGAGGCCGACCGCCTCATCGAGGACGGCAACACCTCCTACCGCCGCAGCGTCGACGAGGGCATCGCCGAACAGGAGCGCCTCGTCTCCGACGCGGAGATCGTGCGCCGCGCCAACGAAGAGGCACACCGCATCGTCGATTCCGCCACCGCCGATTCCGCCCGCCTGCGCACCGAGTGCGACGAGTTCGTCGAGGGCAAGCTCGCCGATTTCGAGGAGACCCTCACGGGCGTCCTCCGCACCGTCACCCGCGACCGCCAGGCCCTGCGCCGAGGCGCTGGTGTGTCCCGGCGCCGGAGTGAGTAAGCTTCAGAGGCTATGACTTCTCCCTTCGTGTTCAACATCGCCGGACTCAACCAGTTCGCCCAGCGCACCCAGACCGGTCCCAGCCCCATCCGGATCGGTCCCGAGATGATCGGCCTCGCGGAAGGCGAGGAGATCACCGTCGACGCCACCCTCAGCCAGTTGGGCGGGGGAGTGCTCGTCGACGCCGACATCCGCGGCCGCCTCACCGGGCAGTGCGTCCGCTGCCTCCGGGAACTCCACCCGGACCTGGAGCTGCACGTCACCCAGGTGTTCTCCGGCTCCCCGGACTTCGTCACCGGCGAAGAAGGCGATGAGGCCGACGACCTGCCGGAGATCGTCGGCGACCAGGTCGACATCCTCCAGGCGGTCATCGACGAAGCCGTCCTCGCGCTGCCTTTCAACCCGACCTGCGAGAACGGGTGCGACGACTCTGAAACCCCCGCCCCGGACGGCGTGTCCGGCGAGTTCAAGGCGGTCGACCCGAGGTGGGGCGACCTGGAGAAGTTCCTGTGACCCGCAAGCGCCCGCGGCCGAGCGGGGAGGAGTCTCTCGAGACCGCCTTCCGGGCGGTCGACCACACCCCGCTTTTCGACGCCCTTGGCGTCCGCATTGAGGACGACTACCTCCGCCTCGCGCTGACGCACCGCAGCTTCGCCAACGAGAACGGCACCCTGCCGAACAACGAGCGCCTGGAGTTCCTCGGCGACGCCGTCCTCGGTCTCTCCGTCGCTACCAGGCTCTACTCCCAGTACCCTTCCCGCCCGGAGTCGGACATCTCGAAGATGCGCGCCTCCATCGTCTCCCGCTACGGGCTCGCCGACATCGCGCGGGAGATCAACCTCGGCCCCCACATCCTGCTGGGGAAAGGTGAGCTCGTCACCGGCGGGCGGGACAAGGACTCCATCCTCGCCGACACCACCGAGGCGCTCCTCGGCGCGATCTACCTGCAGCTCGGTTTCGAAACCGCCCGCGACGTCGTCCTCCGGTTGTTCGAGGAGAAGATCGACGCGGCGTCGGCAAGCAACATCCACCGGGACTGGAAGACCAACCTGCAGGAACGCGCCGCCGAGCTCAAGTACCCCATGCCGGTGTACGACGCGACGTCCACCGGCCCCGAGCACGACCTGACCTTCTCCGCCACCGTCACGGTCAACGGCATCGTGCTCGGCACCGGCGCCGGCCCCAGCAAGAAGTTCGCCGAACAGGCCTCCGCCCGGGTGGCGTTCCTGGCCCTCCGGGAGAACCCCCGTGCCGGAACTCCCCGAAGTTGAGGTCGTCCGCCGGGGGATGGCGGACCATCTCATCGGCGGAGTCTTCGAACAGGTTGAGGTGCTGCACCCCCGGGCCAACCGCGGGCAGGACGCGCCTCTGGACGCGTTGCTCGTCGGCGCCACGATCCTGGATATCCGCCGCCGAGGCAAGTACCTGTGGTGCGACCTGGGCGATTCGGCCCTGTTCATCCACCTGGGCATGAGCGGCCAGGTGCTCATCGGCGAGCCCGGCACCTGCACGTCCCCCCACCTGCGCATCCGCGCCGAGGTCAGCGGGAGGGAAGTGGCCTTCGTCGACCAGCGAACCTTCGGCCGGTGGCTGCACACCCCGCTCGTCGGCGGCATCCCGGCACCTGTCGCGCACGTGGCACTTGATCCCCTGGAAGCGGATTTCGACGTCGCTGCGACGGCCCGGCGGATCCGGGCGAAGAAGTCGGCCGTCAAGACCGTCCTGCTGGACCAGACGGTGGTCAGCGGCATCGGCAACATCTACGCCGATGAAGCGCTGTGGCAGGCGGGCATCCTCCCCACCAGGCGGGCCTCGAGCCTGCGGCAGCGCGACGTCGTCTCGCTTCTCGACGCCGCCGCCGACGTCATGCGCCGCGCCCTCGACGCCGGCGGCACCAGTTTCGACGCCCTCTACGTCAACGTCAACGGCGCCTCCGGATACTTCTCCCGCTCCCTCAACGCCTACGGCCAGGAGGGCAGGCCCTGCCGCCGGTGCGGGACCCCGATCAGGCGGGTGTCCTTCCAGAACCGCTCCACCCACTACTGCCCGGCGTGTCAGAAACTCTAAGTAGATTGTGACCCGGGGCACATAGTAGGTTCAGTCCTATGGAATCCATCGAGACATTCGTCACCGGGACGATCAACGACAACCTCTGGACCGTCGTCCCCTGGCTGCTCATCGCCGCGGGCTTCTACTTCGGCTTCCGCACCGTCGTGGTGCAGCTCCGGATGATCCCCGACATGTTCCGCGCGGTCGTCGAGAAGCCCCGCGGCATCGGCCACGACGAAGACAAGGAATACGGCGGCATCTCCGCCTTCAAGGCCTTCACCATCTCCGCCGCCTCCCGCGTGGGCACCGGCAACATCGCCGGCGTGGCGGTGGCCATCACCCTCGGCGGCCCCGGCGCGGTGTTCTGGATGTGGATGATCGCCATCATCGGCGGCGCAACCGCCTTCATCGAGTCCACCCTGGCGCAGCTGTGGAAGAGCCGGGACTCCACCGGCCATTACCACGGCGGCCCGGCCTACTACATGACCCGCGGAATGAACGCGAAATGGCTCGCGCTCATTTTTGCCGTGGCGATCTCCATTACCTACGGCTTCGTCTACAACTCGATCCAGACCAACTCCATCGTCGAGGTGATCGGCGGTTCGCTGGGGCGTGAAGACATGAGCTTCAAGATGGTCGTCGGCGGCGTCCTGGCCGCATTGACCGCAGTGGTCATCTTCGGTGGCGTCTACCGCATCGCCAATGTCACCCAGATCATCGTGCCGTTCATGGCCGTCGCCTACATCGTCGTGGCGCTCATCGTCATCGTCATGCGCATCGGAGAGGTTCCGGGAATCATCGCGGACATTGTCGGGCACGCGCTCGGCCTGCGTGAGATCGCGGGCGCCGCGGTGGGTGCGGCTTTCATGAACGGTATGCGCCGAGGCCTGTTCTCCAACGAGGCAGGCCAGGGTTCCGCCCCCAACGCCGCCGCCACCGCAACGGTTTCCCACCCCGTCAAGCAGGGCCTGGTCCAGACCCTGGGCGTCTACTTCGACACCCTCGTGATCTGCTCGATCACCGCCTTCATCATCCTGCTGGGCAGCGACCCCGCCTACGGGGAGACAGTCCAGGGTGCGTCGCTGACGCAGGAGGCGCTCGCCAACGTGGTCGGATCCTGGGGCACCCACTTCGTCACCTTCATCCTCTTCTTCCTGGCGTTCTCCTCCATCCTGGGCAACTACTACCTGGCACAGGCCAACATCCAGTACCTGACGAAGTCCAGGATGTGGCTCAACGTCTTCCGGGTAACCGTCATCGGCTTCGTCTTCTTCGGTGCCGTCGGCTCCCTGCCCCTGGTCTGGGCGATGGGCGACACCTTCGCGGCCACCATGGTCATCATCAACCTCATCGCCATCGTGCCGCTGGCAGGTGTGGCCATCAAGCTGCTGCGCAACTACGGCGAGCAGCGCACTGCGGGCCACGACCCGGTCTTCCACCGCGACATGCTGCCGGAGATCAAGAACGTGGAGGTCTGGGACGGTTCGGACCCGGTCACCCGCCGCAGCCTGAAGGACCACGTGAAGTGATCAGGTTAACCGCACACGTCGACGGTAACGTCCAGGGCGTGGGCTTCCGGTGGTGGACCCGTCAGCAGGCGGTGGAACTGGGGTTGGTGGGTTCCGCCGCAAATCTTCCCGACGGGCGCGTCAAGGTCATTGCGGAAGGGGCAGATGAGGCGGTCGGCGAGTTGCTGCGTCGATTGTGGTCCGGGCCGGGCGGGGTCGATGAGGTTACCCAGGCGTGGGCGGCGCCTCTGGGGGAACACGGCTTCCGCACCTTCTAGAAAGGCGGTGGATCCTCGTCCCGCTGGGGTGGGTCCGACGTTGCTTTCCGCTCCTGGGACTGCTTCCGGATCCGGGCCCGCCGCTTGTCCTGCCGCTGTCCGACGGTCTGCACCCAGTTGCGCGCCCGCGGGGAGAGGGGGCCGGAAGGTTCTTCGATCACGTAGCGGCCGTCGTCGAAAAGCCAGACGATGTCCCGCGTGTCGGAGTCCACGATGTACCACACCCGGCCGTCGGTCTTCAGGTTGTGGTGGTACTGGCACAGGGCCACCAGGTTTGAGGCCGTGGTGGGGCCGCCGTCCTCATGGTTGATCCGGTGGTCCATCTGGCAGTGGTGGCCGGGGCGCCGGCAGCTGGGGAACCCGCACACTCCGTCGAGTCCGATGACGACAGCCCGGATGTCGTCCGGGGTCCGGTAGGCGCTGGAGACCTTCCCGTAGATCTCGTCCATGTCCTGGATGGAGGTGGCCCGGGCGGCCATTTCCCCGGCCACCCGGCTGCTTGTCCAGCCCACGCCGGGGATGTAGCCGGGAGCGTCCGGTACATCGGCTGCCCGGTAGACGTTGAGGGTGACCTTGGTGCGGCCGTTGCCGCGGACGAGGTCGGCCAGAGCCTCCGCCAGAGACATGCCCGCGGCGGAGGCGTGGGCCCGGACGTGCAGGTCTATCTCCTGGGCCGTGACCGCATCGGTCTCCAACTCCAGGTAACCCCGGTCGCCGTCAATGCTCAGCCGGTAATGGTCGGTGGTTCCGGCCGCCGGGGAGTCGTCGCCGGAGACCGAAGTGTCGAGGGTCAGGATGATGGCGTTGAGTCTGGAGCGGATGGCGGACGGGGAGGGGAGGTTCTGGTTCGCCCTGCGCGGGGTGAGGTACGCCGTGATCTCCTCGTCGACGACGCGCATGTGCTCGTGGTTGGCTGCCTCGAGCTTGCACAGCGCCCGGTCGATCGCCTTCATACGGGGAAGATCAAGGTGGAACAACCGCTCCTGGAGCCGCCGGAGGAGGGGCAGTTCGTGCAGCCGCCGGTGGGCGTGGATGGCGCCCTCGATGTAGTTGTCGTTGTGCCCGGTCGACTTGCGCAGACTGGCGACGGTGATGGCCAGATCGTCGTCCTCGCCGGGAAGGATGGCCTGCCACATCTCATGGTCGGCGCGGCGGATGCGGGCGCCGCGGATGGCGACCGGATCCTCCGGCGAACACACCGCATAGAAGGCGGTGGGCCGGAGGAGTTCCTCCAGTTCCCTCTCCACGACCGACATCATTGTCGACAAGATGCATCCCCCACATCGTTTGTATGTTCGAACCCCACTCTAGAACACTCCTTCGACCCCCGCAAGCCCTACCAGGAACATGTTTCCCCCGGTGCTACCCTTTTTTCCGTGCACCTGAAATCGCTGACGCTCAAGGGATTCAAGTCCTTCGCTTCTGCGACGACCCTCAAATTTGAACCGGGTATCTGCGCCGTCGTCGGCCCGAACGGTTCGGGAAAATCCAACGTCGTGGACGCTCTCGCCTGGGTGATGGGCGAACAGGGCGCCAAGACCCTGCGCGGCGGGAAGATGCAGGACGTCATCTTCGCCGGCGCGGGCGACCGCAAGCCGCTCGGCCGCGCCGAGGTGACCCTCACGATCGACAACTCCGACGGCGCCCTGCCCATCGACTACAGCGAGGTCTCCATCACCCGCCGGATGTTCCGCGACGGCGCCAGCGAATACGAGATCAACGGAGCGAAGGCCCGGCTCATGGACATCCAGGAGCTGCTGTCGGACTCCGGCATCGGGCGGGAGATGCACGTCATCGTCGGGCAGGGGCGGCTCGCGCAGATTCTGGAGGCACGCCCGGAGGAGCGCCGCGCCTTCATCGAGGAGGCGGCGGGTGTGCTCAAGCACCGGCGCCGGAAAGAAAAGGCCCAGCGCAAACTCGTCGGGATGCAGGCCAACCTCGACCGCCTGAACGACCTGACACAGGAACTGGGCAGGCAGCTGAAACCGCTGGCCAGGCAGGCGGAGGCGGCACAGCGGGCCGCCACCGTCCAGGCGACGCTCCGGGACGCCCGGCTCCGCCTCGCCGGCGACCGGGTGCACCGGCTCCGCCTGGAGTTCGACGACGCAGACCGGCGCGCCCGGCTGTTGGCGGAACAGGTAGACGAGGTCACCGGGGCACTGGAGGAGGCGGCTGCTGAACAGCTCGCCCTGGAGTCCCAGGTCGAGGAGCTCGCCCCGCAGGCGGAGGCGGCGCAGCAGCTGTGGTTCACGCTCTCGACTCTGGCGGAACGGGTCTCCGCGACCTCCCGGATTGCGGCGGAGCGCGCCGCCAACGCCCACGTCGTGGCCTACACGGGGCAGGATCCGGATGCGCTGGAACGGCGTGCGGAGGAGGCGGAGGCCGAGTACGCCGGACTCAACGAGACCGTGGAGATCGCCCGGGAACGCCTGGAGTCGATCCGCGACGAGGTCTTCGAGCGGGAGGAGGCGCGCCGGGAAGCTGAGGCCGAGCACATGGCGCAGGTGCGTGCCCTCGCGGACCGTCGGGAAGGGGTGGTGCGGTTGATCGCCGCGGAGGAGTCCCTGGCGGGTCAGGTCACGGCCGCGGAGGAAGAGATCGCCAGGCAGACGGAGACCCTCGCCGAGACTCTGGCACGCACGACCTCGGCGCGGCGGGACGCGGAGGCCGCTGCGGAGAAGATCCGGGCGCTGGCGGGGGAGCGCGGCCCGCTCGACGACGCCCACGTCCGGGCGGCCAGCGAAGCCGGCGCGGCGGAAAAGCGGCTCGACCAGTTGCGGGACCGGCAGCGGGAACGGGAGCGGGCGGTGTATTCGCTGCAGTCGAGGATCGACACCCTGCGCCAGAACGTGCCGGTCGCCGACGTGGATCTGGGTTGGCCGACCCTCGCGGGGCTCCTGCGCACAGAGCAGGGCCGGGCGGTGTCGGCGGCGCTCGGGGCGCACGCTGATGCGCTGGTGGGGGCGGTGGACGAGGGGGTCGTCGAGAAGCTCTGCCGGGCCTCCCGCACCGTCGTCTTCGACGAATCCGAGGGTGGTGAGCCGTGGCGGCTCAACGCTGATCTGCCATCCGGGGCGGGCTGGCTGCTCGACCACATCGACGCCGACGAACGCGTCCGGGTGCCGCTCAACCGGCTGCTGGCCGACGTCGTGCTGGCCGCCGATCCGGCCGTCGCCCGTGCCACGGTGGAGGCCGATCCCCGCCTGCGCGCGGTCACCCCGGAGGGCGTGCTCTACGGCGAGCGGTGGGTTCAGGCAGGTTCCGGGGTGGTGTCGCCGGTGGAGGTCGGCACGCAGATCGCCGCGGCGGAGACGGAGCTGGCTGAGGCCCGCGTCGTCCTCGACGAACTCTCCGGCACCCTCGAGGGCGCCCGGATCGCCGCAGACGAGGCGCGTGTCGACGCCGCCGCGAAGAAGGCCGCCCTGCGCGACCACGACCAGTCCCTCGCCGCCTGGGAACGCGACCTCGCGCGGCTGAACAGGCAGTACGAGGCGAACAAGAGTGAGCACCAGCGCGCCGCGGAGCGGGCCACCGTCGCCGACGCCCGCCTGGCCGGCCTCCGAGGGCAGCTCAACGAGGCCCGTGACCGGCTCGCCCGCGTCGAGGACGACCAGGCGACCGAGGAACCCTCCACCCTCGCCCGCGACGAGGCGTCCACCGCGCTCGCCCAGGTCAAGGCGATGGAGCTGGAGGCGATCCTCGCGTTGCGCACCGCCGAGGAGCGTGCGGAGCAGGCCTCCGGGCGGAGTGTGGCGCTGCGCCGCCAGGCTGCCCACGAACGCCGGGCGAAGGCCAGCCACGATGAGGCGATGAGGAGGCGCCGGCACTCGGCCGAGGTGGCCGCGGCGGTGGAGAAGGGGGCGCTGGACGTGGCGGCCCGCGTGGCCGGCGCCACGGAGCGGGCGGCACTCGAGCGCGACGGGCTGGTCCGGCGCCGCGCCGAGGTCGGCTCGCGCCTGGCGCGCGCGAAGGACCGGGTCAACGCCACCCGCGTCCAGCTGAATCGGCTCACCGACAACGCCCATGCCGGCGACATAGCGCGAACCCAGGCGCGGGTGCGTATCGACGAGGCCGAGGCCAAGATCGTCGAGCAGCTCGGCCTGGCCGTCTCCGACCTCCTGGCGGAGTACACCCCCGGCGGGGATTTCGACCGCGCGGCGGAGGAGCAGCGGCTAGCCCGGGCGGAGAAGGACCTCCGCGCCCTGGGCAAGGTCAACCCGCTGGCACTGGAGGAGTTCCGGGCGTTGGAGGAGCGTTACGAGTTCCTGTCCACCCAGCTCGACGACGTCGTCCAGGCGCGCAAGGACCTCACCGGTGTCATCGAGGAGGTCGACGCCCGGATCCTCCAGCTGTTCACCGACGCCTGGCTCGATGTCGAGGAGCAGTTCCCGGCGGTGTTCGCCACCCTGTTTCCGGGCGGCGAGGGCAGACTGGTGCTCACCGAACCCGACGACATGCTGCTGACCGGCATCGAGGTCGAGGCGCGTCCGCCCGGGAAACGGGTCAAGCGGCTGTCGCTGCTCTCGGGCGGCGAGAAGTCCCTGACGGCGCTGGCGATGCTCGTGGCCATCTTCAAGGCGCGGCCCAGCCCCTTCTATGTCATGGACGAGGTCGAGGCGGCCCTCGACGACGTCAACCTGCGCCGCCTCATCGCGTTGTTCCAGGAACTCCGGAAGGACTCGCAGCTCATCGTCATCACGCACCAGAAGCCGACGATGGATGTGGCCAACGTCCTCTACGGCGTGACCATGCGTGGCGACGGGGTCACCCGAGTCATCTCCCAGCGCATGCAGCCCGCCGGGTAGGATGATCCCTTCACCAGCCACCACTTGTACAGGGGACACCACCACCAGATGAGCACGCCATTCGCCGATCTCCAGGATTCTCTGCTGCTCTGGGCCTCCCAGACCGAGCTCGACATAGCCGGCCGCCTGTCCGGTGCGGAGTGGTTCACCGACACCGCTCTCACCGCCGATGAACTTGAATCGATCGACCGTTTCTACGGCACCTTCCTGGCCCGGCAGATTTCCGCCGGCGCCGAACTGCCCGACCTGCTGGAGATCACGCCGGCGTTGGCCACGGCCACGCTGGTCTCGCACGCCTCTGTGAACACCGACCCCGCCCGCTTCTTCACCGATCACCTCGTCGGCCTCGGCCTGGAGGCCCGGGCGGAGTGGGCCGAGCTCCTCGAGGGGCAGGTCCCGGTTCTCCTCGGGCGGGTGGGACTGACCGTCCTCGACGCGCCCGCGGTCGATCTGCTGGCAGTCCATGCCGGCCTGCCCTGGGCGGAGGTGGGCACGCTGCTGGAGCTCCTCGACCGCACCGGGGGCGGGGACGTCGCCGCGCTGCTTCTCGACGGCTCCTGGGCCTGGCCCGACATGGAGGACGAGACGCTCGACATCACCGCGGCCGTCGCCGAGCTCGCCCCCGGCCGGTTCGCCGCCCTCCTCGACGGCATCAACGAACTGCGCGCCTTCGCGCTCGAGCACCCCACCTCCTGGCCCGACCGCGTGCTGCCGGACTCCCTGCCGGCCCTGGTCGCCGAGCCCGTCATAGCCGAGCTTCGGGAACGGCCCGTGGGGATGCTGGACCGCGCCTCCGCCGTCGGTGTGGCCACCCGCGAGCTGCGCCCGCGCCTGATTTTCGACGCCCGCCGCGCCAAGGTCTGCCTGCGCCTGCCCCAGCAGCGCGTGCGCGACGAACTGGGCGAGGTCTCCTGGCGGGTCAACGTCGAGGGAACCACCCGGATCTTCCGCACCGGCCGCCCGTGGGGTGAACCGACCTGGTCGGAGGCGCTCGACATCACCGTCGAGCGGCAGATCAGGGAGGCCACCGTCCAGGACGTCTCCAACGGAATCACCTGGACGACCCCGGTCGTCGAGACCGCAGACCCGGTCCTCATCTTCGCCGCCAACGGCCAGAACCTCACCGCGGTCTCCACCCTGCACCACCGCGAGGTGTGGGTGCTCGTCCCCGCCGACGCGACCATCACCGACACCGCCGCCGGCCAGGAACTCCCCGTTCTCGAGGAACTGGAGGTGGAGGGCTGGACCTCGTGGATCGCCCGCCGCCTCGACCTCACCGAGGCCGCCAGCCTCCAGGTGACCCGGGACTCCCAGACCTCACGCCTGCGCAGCGTGGACCCGCGTCAGCGGGTCACTTTCCTGCACCCCTCCGAGCCGCTGGAGGACGTGCGGTCGCTGTCGGGGCTGCCGGTCTATCCGGGTGAGCTCATCGCCGACTTCCCGCCAACCCCCTCGGGCCGCGACGAAACCTGGCAGCTTTCCATCTCCGCCTACGCCCGCCCCGGCGCCGCCGGCGACGAGATCGCCCCGCCGGAGCCGCTCGAGATCCAGGCTGGGGGCGGCCAGTTCGCCATCTTCGACCCCGAGGACTACGACTCCCCCTGGGTGGGCGAGTATCTCGTGCGCGTGCGCGGCCCGCGCGGCGAGTCCTTCCGCCACCGCTACACCATCGTCGAGGGCATGGTCGCCCGTACGATCATCGACAACGACCGTTCCGTGCGCATCCCCGCCGTCTCCGGCCTCAGCGACGCGCAGCTCTACATCAACCACGGAGACAAGCCCTTCGCGGTCGACCCGCGCCGCGTCACCGTCGACGCTCATTCCGCGGGGGCTGATTTCGCCGTCGAGACGGACGAGGGGGACCGTCTGCCGCTGCGTTTCGTCCCGCCGCGCATGGCCTTCGAACTGCCCGTCCGCGAGGGCACGATGTGGCGCACCACCCGCCTGATCTGCACGCCGCGCGATCTGGACCCCGCCGGCGAGCTGCGTGTCCGCGTCGGCGGCGAGATGGGCCGGCCGCAGGTCCGCGTCCTCAACAACCACGGCACCCCGGTGCGCACCGTTCCGTTGAAGCAGACGGACCCGTTGACCTATTCCGCGCCCTTCCGCGCGCTGGCCACCTCCGCCGCGACGCTGCCCTCCGGCCGCGTCGAGCTCGAGTGGGTCGACTCGCGTGCCGACGAGCGCACCTCCGTCACCCTCGCCGAGCTGTCCACCCCGCACTGTGCGGGTGTGACCGTCCAGGACGGCGCGCTGGTCTTCGAGGACCTGGCGCAGCGGAGCCTCGGCGCCTGGGTCTGGCCGCTGACCGCTCCCTGGGCACCGGCGGTGACCCTGCCGGAGGTCGAGAAGTCGACGCCGTTGCCGGAGTCTCTCATCGACGCCGGCCCCCTCGCCGTCATCCTCCATTCCGTCGACCCCTTCACCACCCTGCGTGCCCCGCAGTACCCGGGTGAGCGCGCGCTGACTGCCGAGCAGCCCGGTTACTACACCGCCCAGAACAACGGACTGGAGTCGTTGTCGGCGTTCCTGGCCGGGGAGCGGGAAGAGGCGCCCACCGACCCGGAGATCATGCCGATCCTGTGGGAGCTGCTCGCCGAGACCGACGACCCCCGCAGCCGGTCGGCCGTCAGCGCCACCTTCGCGTCCGCGCCGAGCGCCGCCATCGCAGCGCTCGCGGACTCCCTCGTCCCGGCGGGCCTCCAGCCGGGGCGGGTCATCGCCTCCGGGCTGGCCACCGTCGCCTCCGGTCCGGGTGAGCCGGGCCGGGACACCGGCCACCGGGCCGCCTGGCTCGGCGCCCTCGAACTGCTCGCCGAGATCGCGGCCACCGAAGAGTCCGACCGCGTGGCACAGCGGGAGCTGCGCAACAGGCTCGCCGACGTCGCGGGCCGCGGAATCCTCAACACCCTCGACACCGGCCACGACTCCTCCCTGGACTCGGCCTGCATCGACCAGTCGACGGTGCTCATCGCCAAGATGGACGCAGCCCAGCAGGAGGCGCTGCTGGCGCACTTCTTCTCCAGCGCCGAGCTCGTCCCCGGTGCACTGTCCGACGATAATGCCCGGCTCCTCGCCGTCTTCGAGACCTTCCGCCGTCGCGAGGAACTCATCGATCTCCTCACTTCCGAGGACCTGATCAAGCCCGCCGTCAGTCTGCTGCGTGGTCTTCGCAGCGCCAACCGGGCGCTGTACTCCAACGCCCGCGTCCGCTTCGACAAGCTCGACGGAGTCAACACCGACGAGCGGGCGAACGCCTGGGCGTTGGCGCCGGTGGTGTCCCTGGTCTTCGCCCTGGCCGCGAGAATGCACGCGCACGGGCTGATGGGTAAGTCGAAGACCCTGGAGGCCGCCTCACGCGGATGGAGCCGGATGGCCGACATCGTCCCCGACCTCGTGAGCGGCGATCTCGTCTCCGCCGAGGCGATGGTCCTGGCGACGCAGCGGGGGGCCTGAGCCATTTCCTGATCTTTCCTGCACTTTCACGGCGACTCAGAGTGAGAAACGGCGCGTTTCCTGCCACTATGGACAATATGAACATGACCATGTGGATCATTCTCGCAATCGTCGTCATTCTGGTTCTGACGTTGATCGTTGTCGTCGTCGTCGGAAACCAGCGCAAGAAGGCGAAAACCGTCAGCTTCGAGAAGAAGGAACAGAAGGAGCTGACCCAGCAGGAGAAATCCGGCGATTACCAGGCCAAGGGTGGTTTCAACTTCGCTCCGGCGGCCCCTGCCGAGAAGAAGGAACCGGTCCTCCGGCCGGGCCAGGTGCTCGGTGCGGAAGCGGCGGCAGCGTCGACCCCGCCCGAGGCTCCGAAGGTAGAGGCCCCGGAGGCTCAGGCACCGAAGGTGGAGACTCCGAAGGTGGAGACCTTTAAGGCAGAGACGCCGAAGGCAGAGACGCCGAAGGTGGAAGAGCCCAAGGCGGAGACTCCGAAGGTAGAAGCCCCGAAGGTTCAGACGCCGAAGGTGGAAGAGCCCACGAAGGTAGAGGCCCCGAAGGTAGAAGAGCCCAAGGCGGAAGCCCCCGTTGACTCCCCGGTGGAGGAGAAGGACCCGGGCGCCTACATCACCTATGACGCTGTCCACCCGGAGACTTCGCAGCAGGTGGTGACCGGGGAGCCTGCGGGAGAAGAGGCTTACGTCACCTACGAGTCCCACCATGAGGACGAGCAGGACCCCGTGCACGAGACGGACCGGCTCGCGGGTGCGGGCGCTGCGGTCACCGGCGGTGCCGGGGGAGCGGTCATTGCCGGTGCAGCTGCGGCCTCCGGTGACAGCGATGAACCTGAAACCCCGGAGACTGTGACCCCGGTTGAGCCGGAGACTGTCGAAGAGGTCGAGGTCGTCGAGGAGGCGGAAGAGGCTGCGGAGGTCGCGCAGGTCACCGTCGACTCGGCCGTCGAGGCGCTGGAGACCACGCCGGTCCCGGACACCACGCCGGCTCCCGCCCCGGCGCCGACGGACGACATCGATCCGGCCGCCGGCCGTATCGGTCGTCTGCGCGGTCGACTCTCGCGCTCCCAGAACGCGATCGGCCAGGGCGTGCTGGGAATTCTCTCGGCGGGCGACCTGGATGAGGACGCCTGGGAGGAGATCGAGGACACCCTCCTCATGGCCGACCTCGGCACCAAGGTGACGATGAACGTGGTCGATTCGCTGCGGGAGAAGATCGCCGCACGGGGTGTGGCCAGCGAGGACGAGGCGCGCGTACTGCTGCGGGAGGCCCTCATCGAGTCCTGCCACCCGGAGATGGACCGCTCCATCCGGGCGATGCCCTTCGAAGGCAAGCCCGCCGTGATCCTGGTCGTCGGTGTCAACGGCACCGGCAAGACCACGACGACGGGCAAGCTGGCGCGCGTGCTCGTCTCCATGGGGCACAAGGTGCTGCTGGGCGCGGCCGACACGTTCCGTGCGGCGGCTGCCGACCAGCTGGAGACCTGGGGTCGTCGAGTGGGTGCCGCGACCGTGCGCGGAGCGGAGGGGGCGGATCCGGCCTCGGTGGCTTTCGACGCCGTCGCGCGGGGCGTGGAGGAGCAGGCGGACGTCGTGCTCATCGACACCGCCGGCCGTCTGCACACCGCCACCGGCCTCATGGATCAGCTGGGCAAGGTGAAGCGGGTCGTGGAGAAGAAGACCGCGGTGGATGAGGTCATCCTGGTTCTCGACGCCACCGTCGGGCAGAACGGTCTGACCCAGGCGCGGGTGTTCCGCGAGGTCGTGGACATCACCGGCATCGCTCTGACCAAGCTGGACGGCACCGCCAAGGGCGGCATCGTCTTCCAGGTGCAGGAGGAGCTGGGTGTGCCGGTCAAGCTCGTGGGACTGGGCGAGGGCGCGGACGATCTCGCCCCTTTCGAGGTGGAGGGCTTCGTGGACGCGCTGCTCGGCTAGGGATTCCGAACCCGTGAATCGGGGCATCACCCAACCAGGTCTGCTCATGCAGGCGGGGTTGGGTGATGTCGTTTTTCCGGGGTGAATCGTCGGGGGCAACCGCCCGAAAAAGTTACCTGTCGTACTATCGAAACGGTTTCGGTCAGTCTATAGTTACTCACGTGCCCGATAACCTGTCGGGCAACAGGTAATGAAAGGCGGGAATCCATGAACGCATACGAAACCGCGGCGGCCTCGGGCAACGCGGGGTGGATGCTCATCTCGGCTTCGCTGGTCCTGCTCATGACGCCGGCGCTCGCGCTCTTCTACGGCGGAATGTCGGGCCGCCGGAGCGCGCTCAACATGATGATGATGTCCTTCGGCACGCTCGGAGTTGTGACGGTGGTCTACATCCTCTGGGGCTGGTCGATGTCCTACGGGAGCAGGTCCATCGGCGGGATCTTCGCCGACCCCACCGAGTTCTTCGGCCTGCGCAACTCGGTGGTCGACTCCGCGGGCGACTACCTCGCGGGGGCGGGCGGCTACGCCAACGTCATCGACGTCTCGTTCCAACTCACCTTCGCGGTCATCTCCACCGCCATCATCTCCGGCGCGCTGGCCGGCCGCGTGAAATTCGGCACCTGGCTGCTGTTCGCCGGGCTGTGGTCCACCTTCGTCTACTTCCCGCTCGCCCACATGGTGTGGGGCGGGGGACTGCTCTCCCACGCGGAGAACGGCCTCGCCGCGTGGATGTTCGGCACCACCGACGGGGAAGCCGCCGTGGCACCCATCGACTTCGCGGGCGGCACCGTCGTCCACATCTCCGCGGGCACGGCGGCCCTGGTGCTCGCAATGATGGTGGGCAAGCGCTTCGACTTCCTCACCACCCCGCAGCGGCCGCACAACCTGCCCTTCGTCATGCTCGGCGCGGCGCTGCTGTGGTTCGGCTGGTTCGGCTTCAACGGCGGCTCCGCCTTCGCTGCCGACGGTCTGGCGGGTCTGGCCTGGTTGAACACGACCGCCGCGACGGCGGCTGCGATGCTGGGCTGGGTGGGCGTCGAGAAGCTCCGCGACGGCCGGCCGACCTCCCTCGGCGCCGCCTCCGGCGTGGTGGCCGGGCTGGTCTCCATCACCCCGGCGGCCGGCGCACTGACCCCCGTCACCTCGTTGGCGCTCGGCGCCGTCGGCGGTGTCCTCGCCTGCCTCGGCGTGGGGCTGAAGTACCGCTTCGGCTACGACGACTCCCTCGACGTCGTGGGCGTCCACCTCGTCGCCGGCCTGTGGGGCACCATCGGGCTCGCTTTCTTCGCCGGCGGCGGGCAGACCCTCCGGCTGCTGGTCGTCCAGGTCGTCATCGCCCTGTTCGCGATGGTGTACGCGGGCCTCATCACCGCCGTCCTGGGACTGGCGCTCAAGTTCACCCTGGGCTGGCGCATCGAGCCGGAATCCGAGTTCGAGGGAATCGACATCCATGAGCACCGCGAGACCGCCTACGACGAGGCCGGCGGTGAGCAGCGCGCCGTGACCGCCCGGGTAGGATCGGTCCAGAATCAGACGAGGCCTGTCCAGGCCGAGCAGCCCGCAGAAATGAGGAGTAACCGATGAAACTCGTGACCGCAGTTGTCAAACCCTTCACCCTCAACGACATCCGCGAAGCGCTCGAATCCATGGACGTCGGCGGCATGACCGTCACCGAGGCGCAGGGTTACGGCCAGCAGCGCGGCCACAGCGAGGTCTACCGCGGCGCGGAGTACGCCACCGACTTCGTGCCCAAGGTCAAGATCGAGATCCTCGTCGCGGACGAGCAGCTCTCCGACGTCATCGACGCCGTCACCCGCTCCGCCTACACCGGCAAGATGGGCGACGGGAAAGTCTGGGTCACCCCGGTCGAGCACGTCGTCCGAGTCCGCACCGGCGACCGTGACGACGCCGCCCTCTGACCCCTCCACCCTGCGTTCCGGCGCCGTCGCCCGGACCCGCGAGCTGCTGGCCGGTCTGACGGTGCCGGAAGGGTGCGCGCTGGCGGCCACCGGCTCACTCGCGCGGGGCGACATGACCCCGCACTCCGACCTCGACCTCCTCCTGCTCCACCCGGAGGGGGTGGAGCCCGAGCTCACGGACTTCTGGTACCCCGTCTGGGACTCCGCCTTCCGGGTGGACCACGCAGTGCGGACCCTGACCGAGTGCGTCGACATGATCAGCGCAGACTCGACCGCCGCGCTCGCGCTGCTCGAGATGTCGCACCTGGCAGGCGACGCCGAACTCACGGCCCGCACCCGCGCCGCCGTGCTCACCCGGTGGCGCACCGAGATCCACCGCAACTTCAACGCCCTCGCCGACACCGCGATCGCCCGGTGGCGGCGTTTCGGCTCGGTGGTCGCGATGACGCACCCGGACCTGAAGAACGGCCGCGGCGGCCTCCGCGATCTGGACCTCATCCGCGCCCTCGCGCTGGCCAACCTCTGCGACGAGCCCCCGCTCACCGAGGAACGTGCCCTGCTGCTCGACGTCCGCACCCTGCTGCACACCCACGCCCGACGGCGCCGCGACGTGCTGGACCCCGAATTCGCCGAGGACATCGCCACGGAACTGGGCCTGACCGACCGCCACGAGCTCTCCGCCCGCCTGGCCGACGCCGCCCGGCGTATCGACGCCGCCGTCACCGCCGCCCTCGCCACCGCCCGCGCCGCGCTCGTCCCCCGTACCCGCGGCCAGCGCCGCCCCCTCGACGTCGACGTGGTGGACCACGACGGGGAGATCACCCTCTCCCGCCGCCCGGACCTCAGCGACCCGGCGCTGCTGCTGCGCGTGGCCGCGGCCGCCGCCCGCACGGGTCTCCCCGTCTCCCCGCACACCTGGCAGCGGCTCGGAGAGCTGCCCGAGCTCCCGGAGATCCTCACCGCGGCGGCCGCCGAGGACTTTTTCGCGCTGCTCTCCTCGCCGCTGCACACCGCGGAGGTGGTCAACGAACTCGACCGGCACGGCCTCTGGGTCCGGCTGGTCCCCGAGTGGGAGCGCATCCGCGGCCGCATGCCGAGGGAGCGCACCCACATCCACACCATCGACCAGCACAGCCTGGTCACCGTCGCCAACTGCGCGGCCGTGGGAGTGTCCGTCGCCCGCCCGGACCTCCTGCTGCTGGGCGCACTGTTCCACGACATCGGCAAGGGGAAGGGGCGCCCACACGAGCAGGTCGGCGCCGAGTATGTCGCCCGCATGGCCCGCCGCCTGGACCTCAACCTGCCGGACCGCTCACGGGTGCAGACGCTCGTGGCCGAGCACACCACCATCGCGCGGCTGGCCTCGCGTTTCGACCCCGTCGCCGACGACACCCTCGACCTGCTCCTCGACGCCGTCCACTACGACCGCGACACCCTCGACCTGCTCGAGGTCCTCACCGAGGCGGATGCCCGGGCCACCGGCCCCGGTGTGTGGAACGCCCGGCTCGAGGCGGGGCTGCGCACCCTGGTCGGTCGGGCGCGCCGGGCCCTGGTCCTGGCGGCTCCGCTCCGCCCCCTCGTGCACGCGCCCGCCGGGATCGGTCTGCGCGCCAACCCGGAGGAGGACACCGTGACTGTGTCCTGGCGGGGCACCGACCCGCAACCGGTGCTCGCCCTCATCGCCGCGAAGGCCTGGAAGATCACGGCCGCCCGGATCGCGGTGGCGGAAGAACTCCACGCGGAGTTCGACGCCCGGCCCACCGTCCAGACCCTCGCCGAGGCGGCCGATGAGCCGGCCTTCGTCCAGGCTTTCAAATCCGGTGTCCACACGGAGCTTCCCCTTATCCCGCCCGCGCCGACCTTGACCACCTGGCGGGGACAGGTGCTCGAGGTGCGGACCGTCGACCGTATCGGGGCATTGGGCGCGCTCATCGCGGTCCTGCCGCCCGTCAGCTGGTTGTCGGTGACCACCCCGGGCGCCACGATGATCGCCCAGGCGGCCTTCACCGGGCCGGTCGACCGGCGGAAGGTGGGCGGGGATGTGACCCGTGTCCTCGGGACGGGCTAGCATGGGGGAGTTAAAACGTCGATAGCAGGGAGAGTGTCCTAGTGTTTGAGTCTCTTTCAGACCGTCTCACCGGTGCCCTCACCGGGCTGCGCGGGAAAGGCAAGCTGACCGAGGCCGACATCAGCGCCACGGCCAGGGAAATCCGGCTCGCCCTCCTCGAGGCCGATGTCTCCCTGCCGGTCGTCCGGGGGTTCATCAAACGGATCAAGGAACGCGCCGCCGGCGCCGAGGTCTCGGAGGCGCTGAACCCTGCCCAGCAGGTGGTCAAGATCGTCAACGAGGAGCTCGTCCAGATCCTCGGCGGCGAGACCCGCCGCCTCCAGCTGGCGAAGACCCCGCCGACCGTCATCATGCTCGCCGGTCTCCAGGGCGCTGGCAAAACCACCCTGGCGGGCAAGCTGGCCAAGCACCTGACCAAGCAGGGCCACACGCCGATGCTGGTCGCCTGCGACCTGCAGCGCCCGGGCGCGGTCCAGCAGCTGCAGATCGTCGGCGAGCGCGCCGGCGTCCCCACCTTCGCCCCCGACCCGGGAACCTCCCTCGACTCCCACTCCCACGAGATGGGCACCTCCCACGGCGATCCGGTCGCCGTGGCGCAGGCCGGCATCGAGGAGGCCAGGCGCACCCAGCACGACGTGGTCATCGTCGACACCGCCGGCCGCCTCGGCATCGACGAGACGCTGATGACGCAGGCGCGCAACATCCGCGACGCCGTCAACCCCGACGAGGTCCTCTTCGTCATCGACGCCATGATCGGCCAGGATGCGGTCAACACCGCGGAGGCCTTCCGCGACGGCGTCGACTTCACGGGTGTCGTCCTGACCAAGCTCGACGGCGATGCCCGCGGCGGCGCCGCGCTGTCGATCCGCGAGGTCACCGGCAAGCCCATCATGTTCGCCTCCACCGGCGAGAAGCTCGAGGACTTCGACGTCTTCCACCCTGAGCGCATGGCCAGCCGCATCCTCGGCATGGGCGACGTACTCAGCCTCATCGAGCAGGCCGAACAGGTCCTCGACCACCAGAAGGCGGAGGAGACCGCCGCCAAGATGACCTCCGGCGAGCTCACGCTCGAGGACTTCCTCGACCAGATGCTCATGATCCGCCGGATGGGCCCGCTCGGCAACATCCTCAAGATGCTGCCCGGCGGCAAGCAGATGAACGACATGGCGGACATGGTCGACGAGAAGCAGCTCGACCGCGTCCAGGCCATCATCCGCGGCATGACCCCGTCCGAGCGCAACGACCCCAAGATCCTCAACGCGTCGCGCCGCAAGCGCATCGCGGCCGGTTCCGGCGTCACCGTCACCGACGTCAACCAGCTCGTCGAGCGTTTCTTCGAGGCCAAGAAGATGATGGGCAAGATGGCCGGCCAGATGGGAATGCCGGGCGGCGGTCTGCAGCGCTCGGCCACCAAGAAGAAGCCCAAGGGGCGCAAGGGCAAGGGCGGCAAGCGTAAGCCGATGCGTCAGATGCCGGGCGGAATGCCGGGAATGCCGCCGGGGATGCCGGACATGGCGCAGCTGCAGCAGCAGCTGGGCGCCGCCGGGGGCATGCCCAACCTCCCGGGGATGCCGAATCTGCCCAAGGGCATGGAGAACATCGACCTGGACAATCTGGACTTCGGTAAGGGCGGCAAGAAATAGCCCGTTCTTTGTTACGGGACCTTCCGGGTTTAATCTGGGGGGTATGACTCGCAGCCCCATGGTCCGCCAGGTCCGCCACGACCTCAACGTCAAGCCGTTCATCGCCATCTGGGAGGTCACCCGCGCCTGCCAGCTGATCTGCCGGCACTGCCGGGCCGACGCCCAGCATGAGCCGGCGCCCGGCCAGTTGAGCACCGGGGAGGGCTTCGCGCTCCTGGACTCGCTGGCCAGCTACGAGCACCCGCGGCCCCTGGTGGTGCTCACCGGGGGAGACCCCTTCGAGCGCGGCGACCTGGCGGAACTCACCCGCTACGGCACGGATCTCGGGCTCAACATCTCCCTGTCCCCCTCGGTGACGCCGCGCCTGACCCGCGAAAAGCTCGAGGACATGCGCGCCGCGGGCGGTTCGGCGCTGTCGCTCTCCCTGGACGGTGCGGAAGCCGCCACCCACGACCACTTCCGCGGCTTCGCCGGCACCTTCGACCAGACGGTCAGGATGGCGCAGGTGGTCACGGACGTCGGTTTCCGCCTGCAGATCAACTCGACGCTGACCGCCGGCAACGTCCGTGAGGCCCCGGCCATGCTGGCCCGCGTCATCGACCTGGGGGCGAGGCTGTGGAGCGTCTTCTTCCTCGTGCCCACCGGCCGCGGCGCCGGGCTGGGCGCGTTGAGCGCGGACGAACGCGAGGACGTCCTCCACTGGCTCCACGACGTGTCCGACCGGGTGGCCGTCAAGACCACCGAGGCACCCCAGTACCGCCGCGTGGTGCTGCAGCGGGCGCAGGGGCAGGCCTACGAGGGCGGGGAGCTGTACCGCTACCTCACCTCAGAAACCGCCCTGCTGCTCGGGGACCGTCCGGCCAACCCCCGCCAGCCCCGCCCGCCGATGGCGGTCAACGCGGGCAGCGGTTTCGTGTTCATCGACCACCTGGGGGACGTCTACCCGAACGGTTTCCTGCCGTTGCGCTGCGGCAACGTCAAGGACTCGCCCCTGCCGGAGATCTATTCGGACTCCCCGGTGTTCCGCTCCCTGCGGGACCCGTCGACGTGGAAGGGGAAGTGCTCGGTCTGCGAGTTCGCCGCGGTCTGTGGCGGTTCCCGGTCCACGGCGTACGCCGTCACGGGCGACCCGCTGGCCTCCGATCCGACCTGCTCCTACGTTCCCGATGCTCGGCGATTTCCGGAAAGAGCCGGCCAGCCCGTATAGTTTTGGGCGTTCCTGCGTAGCACCGTCACCGACCACGGTCGGCCGGCAATGTCACACGCAGGTGAAACCCAAGGGTTGAACCGGTCCGTCGAATCCCTGACGGATGTCTGTACTACCCAGTGACTTAAAGGAGCCACCATGGCTGTCAAGATCAAGCTGCAGCGTCTCGGCAAGATCCGTACCCCGCACTACCGCGTCGTCATCGCTGACGCACGCACCCGCCGCGACGGCAAGGTCATCGAGAACATCGGCATCTACGAGCCGAAGCAGGACCCGTCCATCATCAAGATCAACTCCGAGCGCGCACAGTACTGGCTGGGAGTCGGCGCCCAGCCGACCGAGTCCGTCCTGGCACTGCTCAAGGTGACCGGCGACTGGCAGAAGTACAAGGGCATCGAGGGCGCCGAGGGCACCCTGCGCGTGGCCGAGGAGAAGCCGTCCAAGATCGACCTGTTCAACCAGGCTCTGGCCGAGGCCAACGAGGGCCCGTCCGTCGAGGCCGTCACCGAGAAGAAGCGCAAGGCCAAGGAAGAGGCCGAGGCCAAGGCTGCTGCTGAGAAGGCCGCCGCCGAGAAGGAGGCCGCTGACAAGGCTGCCGCCGAGGCCAAGGCCGCCGAGGAGGCTCCCGCTGAGGAGGCTTCCGAGGAAGCTGCCGAGTAATTCACTCGAGTGCTCAACCCCGCCCATCGGGCGGGGTTTTCGCCGTTTTCAGGGCGAAAGAGTGGGGGAGCAGGTCGGCGAAATCCACCTCGACGGCGCCGTCCGGCCCCGCCACGACGACGCGCCGGCACCCGAACTCGGCGAGCACCTGGCGGCAGGCGCCGCACGGCCAGCACGGGTCCGTCGACCCGGTCACCGCGATGGTGTCGATCTCCCGGTGGCCGGCGGCGACCATGGTGGTCACGGCATTGCGCTCGGCGCAGATGGTCTCCCCGAAGGAGGCGTTCTCCACGTTGCAGCCGGTGAACACCTCGCCGGTGGTGGTGCGCAGTGCCGCGCCGACCTGAAAACCGCTGTAGGGGGCGTAGGCGTGGGCGGCGGCGGTGCGGGCGGCGTCGAGAAGCATCGGGTCTCCTTGGGGCGGGGTCTCCGACTCTAGACAGAATCGGCTAGAACTGGAGGGTATGACTCTCACGCGCGCACGGCTCGCCCAGTACATCGACCACACCCTGCTCACACCGGAGGCCACGCCCGCCGACGTGGCGGAGCTCATCGGGGAGGCCGCCGGGCTCGGGGTGTACTCGGTGTGCGTTTCCCCGTCCAGGCTGCCGGTCGCAGCCCCGGCGGGCCTGAAGGTGGCCACCGTGTGCGGTTTCCCCTCCGGTGCCCACCACAGCCACATCAAGGCGGCCGAGGCCGCGCTGGCCGTGAGCACCGGGGCGGACGAGGTGGACATGGTGATCAACCTCTCCTTCGCCCTGGAGCACGAGTTCGAGGCGGTGGAATCCGACATCCGCGCGGTGCGCGACGCCGTCCCGCACGCTGTGCTCAAAGTCATCCTGGAGACGGCGGTGCTCTCCGACGAGCAGATCACCCGCTGCTGCCGGGCCGCCGAACGGGCGGGGGCGGACTTCGTCAAGACCTCCACCGGTTTCCACCCGGCCGGCGGCGCCACGGTGCACGCCGTGGAGGTCATGCACGCAGCCGTCGGCGGCCGCCTGGGCATCAAGGCCTCCGGCGGCATCCGCGACACCGCGACCGCGCTGGCGATGATCGGGGCCGGCGCGACCCGCCTGGGCTGCTCCGCCTCGGCGGCGGTGCTCGCCGGGTTGGAATGAACCCCGCGGAGTGGGCCGCGCACGACCCGGACCCGGTGACCCGCGCGGAGGTGCTGCGCTGGATCGCTGAACGTTCGCCGAAACTGGCCGAACGCTTCGCCGGGCCCCTGTCCTTCGGCACCGCCGGGCTGCGCGGGCCGGTTGGGGGAGGGCAGACGGCGATGAACGCCGCCACCGTCACCCGCACCACCGCCGGTCTGGCCGCCTGGCTGGGGCCCGGCACCCGCGTCGTGGTCGGCTGCGACGCGCGCCACGGTTCAGCGATGTTCCGCCAGGTCACCGCCGAGGTGCTCTCCGCCGCCGGCGTGGAGGTTCTCCTGCTCCCGCCGCAGCTGCCCACCCCGGTCACCGCCTTCGCGGTGCGGCACCTGCAGGCCGACGCCGGCGTCATGGTCACCGCCTCCCACAACCCGGCGGCCGACAACGGATACAAGGTCTACGACCGCACCGGTACCCAGATCATCCCGCCGGCGGACGCGGAGATAGCCGCCGCGATCGACGCCGCCGGCTGGGCCGACGAGGTGCCGCGCTCCACCGGGCGCATCCGGGAGGTCGACGTGCTCGAGGACTATCTCGCCCGGGCGGTCCCGCTTGTCGACGCCCCCTCCTCCCCGCCGCACGTCGTCGTCACCGCCTTGCACGGGGTGGGCGGCGGAGTCCTGCTCGAGGCCTTGCGGCGGGCCGGCTTCGACCGGGTCACCCCGGTGGCCGAGCAGCATGACCCGGACCCGGATTTCCCCACCGTGGACTTTCCCAACCCGGAGGAACCCGGAACACTCGACCTGGCCTGCGCCACGGCGGACAGGGTCGGTGCCGGGCTCATCCTGGCGCTGGACCCGGACGCCGACCGCTGCGCGGTGGCCGTCCCCGACGCCGGTGGGTGGCGGCAGCTGACCGGCGACGAGGTGGGCGCGCTGCTGGGCTGGGACATCGCCTCGCGGGCGGAGGGCGGCGTGCTGGCCTGCTCGATCGTCTCCTCCCGCCTGCTGGGCAGGATCGCCGCGCACCACGGACTGGGCTTTGAGACGACCCTGACGGGTTTCAAGTGGATTGCCCGGGTCCCGGGCCTGATCTACGGCTACGAGGAGGCCCTCGGCTACTGCACCGACCCCGAATTCGTCGGCGACAAGGACGGGATCACCGCCTGCCTGCGGGTGGCGGAGCTGGCGTCCCGGGTCGACCTGCTCGATCTCCTCGGGCAACTCGGTGAACGCTTCGGCCACTACCTGACCCGGCAGGTCTCCTTCCGCACGGCGGATCCGGCCGCGGCGTTGGCGCAGCTGGAGGGTTTCACGGAGCTGCCGGGCACACCCGGGCGCATCCTCCGCACGCCGGAGGGGGACCGCGTCATTGTGCGGCCGTCCGGCACCGAGCCGAAGCTCAAGTGCTACCTGGAGGCGGTAGCCCCGACCCGGAAGGAGGCCGAGGAGCGGCTCGGTCGCCTGCTCAGATACGTGCCAACGGCAGGGCCAGCTCCATCATCTGCGTGAAAGCGGTCTCGCGTTCCGCGGCGGAGGTGGCCCGGCCGGTGACGATGTTGTCGGAGACGGTGAACACCCCCAGGGCGTCGACCCCCGCGTCGGCGGCCACGGCGTAGAGGCCCGCGGACTCCATCTCCACGCCGAGCACGCCCATGCCGGCCCAGCGCGCGCCCGCGGTATCGTCGGCGTTGTAGAAGACGTCCGAGGAGAGGATGTTGCCCACGTGGACGGCCACGTCCCGCGCGGCGGCCTCGTCGGTGAAGGCCTTGAGCAGCTTCCACGAGGCGATCGGCGCAAAGGTCCCCGGCAGGTTGTACTGGGAGAGGAAACGCGAATCGGTGCACGCGCCCTGGGCGACGATGATCTCGTAGAGGTCCAGCTCCGGCTGCAGCGCGCCGCAGGACCCCACCCGCACCAGCTTCTCCGCCCCGAAGACGTGGATCAGCTCGTGGGCGTACAGGGAGATCGACGGGATGCCCATGCCGGAACCCATCACCGAGACCTCGTGGCCCTGCCAGGTCCCGGTGAAGCCGAGCATGTTGCGCACCGCGTTGAACTGGACGACGTCGTCGAGGTAAGTCTCCGCGATGAATTTCGCCCGCAGCGGGTCGCCGGGCATGAGCACCGTCGTGGCGATCGGCGCGCCCGCAGGGTTGATGTGCGGGGTATCAGGCATGTCTTTCTCCCGTCAGCATGGTCAGCAGCAGAACATTCTTTTCCGGGGCGTCCGCCGGGCAGTCGACGCGGTGGGTGACCTTCTCCCGCAGGTGCACCACCACGCCGGGGGTCAGCCGCACCGTCTCGTCCCCGCAGGTGAAGTCGAGCGCCCCCTCGACGCACTGCACCGTGATGGGGTGCGCGGAACGGTGGTCGGGCAGGTCCTGGCCCGGGGCGAAGGTGAAGGTGATCACGTTGGCCCCGTCGCCCTGCAGCAGACGGGCGACCGCCGGCCGCGGGCGGGAAGGGTCGGGGACAGGGGCGGCGTCGGTGAGAGGTAGGACGGTCATGGCCCCGGAGCGGTCGTTCATGGCCCCGAGCGTACCGACTAGCATGATGGGCGTGAATGAGAACACCCAGGACCGAGTTCAGATCGGGCGCGTGATCAAGCCCCACGGCGTGCGCGGCGAAGTCGTCGTCGACGCCACCACCGACGACCCCGAGGGGCGCTTCGCGGCCGGCACCGTCCTGGAGGGCAGGCAGACCGGCAAGAAGCTGAGCCTGACGGTGAAGACGATGCGCCCCCACCAGGGGCGGCTGCTGATCACCTTCGAGGAGATCCCGGGCCGCACCGAGGCGGATTCCCTGCGCGGCGTGCGTTTCTTCGCCGAGCCCGTCGTCGACGAGGAGGACGACGCCTACTACGACCACGAGCTCATCGGGCTGCGCGTCCTCAACGTCGGGGCGGTCTCCGAGGAGGAGGCCACCGCCCGCGCCTACGAGGGCGCGCTGCCGGAACCGGAGGACATCGGCGAGGTCTCCTCGGTCATCCGCGGCCCGGTCCACCGCCTCCTGGAGATCACTCTCGACGCCGGCGGGGAGACCGCCGTCCCCTTCGTCCACGCCCTCGTCCCCATCGTGGACCTGGACAACGGGGCCATCGTCATCACCCCGCCGGAAGGGCTGCTCGAGCTGTGAGACACCTGCGCCTGGATGTGGTCACCATCTTCCCCGAGTACCTCGAACCCCTGCGCCACGCGCTGCTGGGCAAGGCCATCGAGCAGGGCATCCTGTCCGTCGGTGTCCACGACCTGCGCGGCTGGGCCACGGACGTGCACAAGTCCGTCGACGACACCCCCTACGGCGGCGGCCCCGGCATGGTGATGAAGCCGGAGGTCTGGGGGCCCGCGCTCGACGACGTCGCCGCCGGCACCGCCCCGGGCCAGGAACTGACCACCTCGCTGCCGCACGTGGACAAGCCTCGCCACGACGATCTGGCGGGCGTCGACGGCGGGGCGGCGGAGTCCGGCGAGGATCCGGATCTCCCGCTGCTTCTCGTGCCCACCCCGGCCGGAACACCCTTCACCCAGGCCGACGCGCAGGAGTGGGCGAAGGAGGAGCACATCGTCTTCGCGTGCGGACGCTACGAGGGCATCGACCAGCGGGTGGTGGCAGACGCCGCCAACCGCTACCGGGTGCGCGAGGTCTCCATCGGCGACTACGTCCTCATCGGCGGGGAGGTCGCCGTGCTGGTGATCGCCGAGGCCATCGTCCGCCTCATCCCCGGGGTGCTGGGCAACCGCCGCAGCCACGAGGAGGACAGCTTCTCCGACGGGCTGCTGGAGGGCCCGAGCTACACCAAGCCGCGCTCCTGGCGCGGACTCGACGTCCCCGAGGTGCTGTTCTCCGGCAACCACGCGAAGGTGGACCGGTGGCGGCGCGACCAGGCGCTGCTGCGCACGCAGGCTGTGCGACCCGAGCTGCTCGACACGGCCGTCCTCGACGCCGCCGACCGGAAGGTCCTCGGTCGGGAGTAGTACCGTGGTGCCATGCCACGTGTCATCTCCACCGACCTCAACCTGCTCATCCGGCCCGCCGACTGGGACCGGGTGGCCGCCGGGCTGCCCGCCGCACTGGCGGAGGCCGGCTACCACGCAGACTCCGTCCACGGCGAGATCGTGGACCTGACCTGCGAACCCGACAACATGCTGGTCACCCAGTTCTCCCGGCAGGAGGGGCATCAGCCGGTGGTGGAGGCGCTGCACAGGATCGTCATCAACGGCAGCAGCGAGCTGGATCTGCGGGCGGCGACGCAGGCGGTCGTCGGCAAGCTCCCCGCGAACACCTACTGGTACGGCACCAGCATGGAGGGCCCGACCGAGCCGGGAATCAGCGCATCCTGCGCGTGGCAGCACCCGTGACCCCGCAGGAGAACAAGAAGGAAGAACCGGAGCTGCCGAAGTTCCTCGCGGAACCCGACCGGACCGACAAGATACTCTTCGGCGCACTCATCGCGATGGGCCTGTGGTCCCTCGTGCTCATCCCGCTGCGCGCCTGGCTGATGCTGCATCCGCTGGCCTACACGCTGATG